>CAJBBV010000179.1 GCA_903951405.1 uncultured bacterium | reverse complement strand
AGTGGTGAGAGCATAGAAGCAGCTCCAATACCCAAGCCACCAATAAATCGAGCAACAATAAATTCATTGAGGTCAGTTGCTAATGCAGCAAGTATAGAAGAAATGAAAAATAAAATTGCGGTGATGATCAACGATTTTTTTCTACCAATACGATCACTAATGTATCCAGTAAATAATACGCCAAACACACAACCCCAAATAGCACTACTCGCTGCCCATCCTACCATCAAGGGTGATAAGTTGAATTTAATTTCCAAATAACCAATTACGCCTGCAATAACTGCAGTGTCGTATCCGAATAGCAATCCACCGATTGCCGCTACAACGGAAACTTTAAGAATAAAAAGAGTGAGTTTTTTCTGAGATGCTTGATCTAGCTGGTCCATATGGAAATGTTTAAATGGTTGATTTATCTAATATACGCTTTAATCGTGGCACATTCTTTTCCCAATGACTCTCCATATGGGCGAATGGTATACTCTCCAACAGCAGCCGGAATGATGAATGTTTCAGCATAGTGAACAACAAATGGTTCAAAGGCTGCGCTTGGACTTTCCACAATAGCCTCATCGCCAGAAACCAAGTTCAACACGTTTACACCACCCTGTGTATCGTGCGTAACCTTTTTAGTAAACCAGTGCCTTCTGGTTTCAATAAATTCACTCTCATGCAATCCTGTTCTTTCTTCGCGAATACCTTCTTCTTCTTGCAACACATCCAATAAGTTCAACTTGTTTTCTTCAACCCACGTGGCATTCCTATCCCATTGAATATTTTTTTCTCCATGTGCTATGTTGATTGGCCTTGGTTTACCATCAAGCCCAAGACGATCCCAATCCCATAACTTAAACGTGAAAATATAGGGTGTAGCACTAATCTCTAATACTAAGGCATTTGCACCGCTGCAATGAACTGTTCCTGCAGGAATAGAAAAATGATCATGCTTTTTCAACGGCCATTTCGCAACATGTTTTTCAGCATCAAATCGTCCACCTGCCTTTTGCGCTTCATGTAATTCAGCTACCATGTTTTCTGGATTAACATCATCCCTCAAACCGAGGTAAACAAAAGCACCGGGCAATGCATCCAGCATATAATAACTTTCATCTTGAGTATAATCCATCCCAAACTTCTCTTTGATATAAGATGTCATGGGATGCACCTGCAAACTCAAATTTCCGCCTTCTATAGTATCCAAGAAATCGAAACGAATAGGAAACTCTGCACCAAATTGATTGAATACTTTTTCACCTAACAATGAGGTCGGCTCGTGAAAAACTACATTAATCGATGGCACTTCAATGATGATATCATTGCATTTTATCAATAAACTATTTTCTTCCGGAACGCAATCAAAGCCCCACGCATAGTTAACTGCACTAGGATCTAATTCAAAGTTTTTCTTCAGCCATTGGCCTCCCCAAGGACCTGGATCAAAAAATGGTACCACACGGAATGGGCGATTAGCAGCTGCGGTTAAGGCAGAGAGCAACAGTTTTCCCTCAATCATTTTAGGGCTTCCTTTTTTATTCGTATCTAAAACGAAATCCCACCTGTTCATCAATTTTCTTTTCAACAAATCACATACACGCCAATCAACAAAATATCCTCTCTTATATTGCTCTGAAAAAGAAGCTTTTGGGTTTTGCAATCCCAAATTCGTCACCTCATTTTTCCGCATCCTAAGTTGAATCTCCCATCGAGCCATATCAGCATAAACCAATAAGTTAATCTGATCAGATACCAATGAAGCTCCGTGCCCAAAGAGTACGATTACTCCTTGTTCAACCTGATCAATTTCACTTCGCAACGTGGTTAATTTCTCTGAGTCAAAATAGTCCGACATAGTCAGACTAGTCATGTATCCAAAAATAACATCATCAGTTACAAACGGATAAACCATGTCAATAATTTCCTGCTCAGATTTCCAAGCTGATTCTACATCAACCCATTTAGCATACTGAAGCTCTTTTTGCAAAACACTTTTCAATTCATTTCGATCAATACCCTGATAGCATTCAATCACGAGAATAGATTTGTCTTTTTCGGACTGTTTAATTGCATGATTAAGTTTTTCAGCGATAACACCCCAACCTTCACATACTTGATTAGCATTGGCAGAAATTTCTATGTACGGATACTTGTCGTAGTTTGATTTTTTCACATTATGTTGTTTGAATTGAATGGGACAAAAAAGACATCCCTAATAAACCTGCATACTCAACTTGTTGAGCGGGCAATACAGTAACTGAACCAGGTGATAACCAGGAATAGGTATCTATGTGATCTTGCATAAGAGGTAAAATATCATCAGATCGTTGCATAATTCCTCCACTTACTATGATCACCTCAGGATCATACATATGTGTAACATTAACGGCTGCCATAGCCCATGTTTTAATGCAATGATCAATCACCTTTTTAGCAGCTGCATTGCCTTGATCAGCAGCACTAAATAGGTGGAAAAAATTTAAGGACGGAAGTGCAAGGGCATCAATGTCCGATTTTACGCCTAAGCGTTCAACAATCGAAGGCAATGCCCAACTAGAGGCTTCGGTTTCAAGACATCCAACAAAACCACAGTTACAGGGTGCTCCTGAAATATTTACAGCAATATGTCCAGCTAAATTTCCTCCAATAAAATGTGTGCCCCTAAATAATTTTCCCTCAATCAATACAGCACTTCCTACACCAGTACCAAGAGTCAATAATACAATATTGGCATATTCTTTACCAGCCCCAAATTTCCATTCGCCAACTAAAGCAGCGCGCGCATCATTTTCAAGGATAACAGGAACACTCCACTCTTCAAGAGCCCAACGATTGAAATCAAATGTATTTGCATCTGTATACTTGACGTATTCAGACAACACGATATTTTCTTTGGAATTAATTATGCTCGGCAAGGCAATCCCAATGGAAGTAACATTACCTTCATTGATAGCATTAGACGCCATCAATTCGCGAATTTTACGACTGATTAATTCAAGGTTAAACGCGATTGTCTCATTTGCACTTGAATCCACCTTGGATGCACACAATACAACACCATCCTGATCAATTAAACCAAATTTTACCTGCGTTCCACCAAAATCTATCGCTAACGATGCCATGTTTAATTGTTAACAAGAATGAAAGAAAAGCACTGAATTATCCGATAAAATTGTTGATAGGATAAATCAACAATTTTATCGCTACCGTGAATTTAATTTTATTTCTGAAATAAAAAAATTAATAGCGAATTATCGTGATGCAATTGGTTCTTGTTGCGGATACTTTAATTTATAAATTGCTATAAAACAGGTGATTACATAGATAAAACAGACTTTAAAAATACAAGTTCCCAAAATTAAATCTATACCCACCTGTGGCTAACAGTTCGACAAAAAAGATTGATTTTTTTTTGAGTTGTCAAAATCAGTTAAATTTAATTAGACATACCATTTAACCTACATCCACCACAAATCGTTGAAGTGATAAAAATTGAAGAAAGCAGCCATGTTCCAAAATACAAGCAATTGGTTGAAAGCATAGTTCGTGGCATAGAGTCAAAAGAGCTCAAAAAAAACAATAAAATCCCTTCAATCAATGAAATCTCCAACAGGTATAATATTTCAAGGGATACGGTGATGATGGCGTTCAGCTATCTTCAGTCACGTGGCATTATTTTATCCAGACCAGGTAAAGGGTATTATATAGCTAAAGCGAACGTACCCCAAAAACGAAAAATATTTTTGCTATTTGATAAGCTTACCCCATATAAAGAAACATTACTCGAAGCCTTTAGAAATCAGTTGAAAAGACAAGGTGTATACGAAATATTTTTTCACAACTTCAATACCAAAACATTCGAAACACTAATTAGAGAAAGTATAGGGAACTATACAGATTTCGTCGTGATGCCTATCCCAAGCAAAACAATTGCTCCTGCGATTAACCTTATACCCAAAGACAAGCTATATATACTAGATAGAGGTAGGAAAATCTACGGACAATCATTCCCTTCTGTTTGCCAATCCTTCCGAAGGGACATCTACGAGTCACTTCTTTCGGGATCAGACTTATTGAAGAAGTATACTAAAATAGTACTCTTCATACCAGAACTTAGCCATGTCCCTACCAACTTACAAAAAGGGTTCAAAGAATTTTGTACAGAATTTAAGATTGACTTCTTAATCACCAAAAAACTACATGAATATAAAATTACACAAGGGGAAGCCTATTTAGTTTTTGATGACAACAGCCTAGTCAACATCGTACAACAAGCAAATGATAAAAAATTTAAACTTGGGAAAGATATTGGAATAATTTCCTACAATGACACGCCCCTAAAATCAATTGTTGCGAATGGAATCACCACTATATCGACTGATTTTTCAACTATGGGAAAAACATTGGCAGACCTGATTATCAATAAGAAAAAGGAACATATTGAAAACCCTTGTTCACTAATAAGACGCAACTCTTTATAGTATATTATACCATTATACATCAGCAATTCAGGATAAAATGAGCATAGACCATGTGAGTAAATATAAATTCAATATCGGGAACAGTGTTCTCTATGGCACCGATACCATCACTACAGCAAAGAAAATCGGTGACCTTAAAGATGTATTTCAAAACGAAGCAGAAAGATCAACGATGAATCAAGAATCAATTGTTTATAGCGTTTCGCTTCTACAGCCAGTAAAAGCTGGCACCATCGGTGGTTTATTTATTGGCACAACCATAATCGAACAGGGCCAAGTAGATAAAGAATATTATATGACAAAGGGACATTTTCATCAAAATACATCGAGCAGTGAATTTTACTGGGGTACCCAAGGATCTGGCATGGTACTCATGATGAAACCAGACAGATCATTTCATATTGAACACATGTCACCCGGAAGCATCCATTTCATTCCGGCTGAAACAGCACATCGAGTCATCAATACAGGAAATGAAAAACTTATCTTTAACGCATGCTGGCCTGCTGATGCAGGATACGATTATGACACCATTCATAATGAAGGTTTTTCATGCAGGATATTCAATCTAAATGGAATTCCTACAATAATCGAGAGAAATAAAAAATGAACGAATTCAAAGGACTACATATTTCAATCAACAACCAAACGCTTTCTATAGAGTATGGTAAAGATGTGTTTGGTCCGGCTGCCGAATGGAGAAAATTCAACGACATAAAACACATTTACTTAAACCCTAATTGCGAAGGACCTGAAATATCCTATGGAATTATGATGGACATCGGCAAAGGAATACACCGAGAATTATTATCAGAACATAAAATCCTATTTGGCGCAATGGTATTTGCAACTGGACAAGTAGGAAATGAGCCGATCAAAAGTCAAGGCCACATTCATAAAACCTCTATACATAGTGGCTGGTCACCCCCAGAAATTTATGAAATTTGGCAAGGTACGGCAATCATCTATATGCAGGAAGTCATTGCTAATCATCCAGGAAGATGTTATGCTATAGAAGCAAAAAAAGGTGATTTTGTTGTGGTACCCCCAGGTTGGGCACATTGTAGCATTAGTGCTGATGCAACAACTTCATTGGCTTTTGGAGCATGCTGTGACAGAAATTATGGATTCATTTATGAGCCAATCAAAGAAAAAAATGGCTTTGCCTGGATCCCTTATTTCGATGATAACAATAAGATAGCATGGAAGGAAAATCCAACGTACACTAAATCAATTTTAATTAGCAAATCGCCAGAAGATTATTCAACCTCTTTGGGTTTCACAAATACCAAACCGCTCTATTCACTTTTTGAAGATAACCCAGCAATATTTGAGTTCGTTTCAAACCCTGCTTTGAAAGAGAGTGTATGGAATTCTTTTATACCATAGTTATAAAAGAATTCCACACCCCTATTGCATTATTATTTTACAGCATCATGGCTTAATGTGCCCTTATTCATCTTAATGGTATGGTATTTACCATCATAGTAAACATTATATAGGTTACAGTTTAATGGCAATTGCTTAGATCGATCAATGAAATGCTCTCCACCGATTTGAGGATAAAATCCTAGAAAGTTCTTAAGCAAAACTTGTGAAAACTCTATTCCTGCAGAAGACTCCCTATTATTCCAACCTCTTTCTGGAATCCTAACTTTTGCATGCTTATTGTATTTGTCATCTCCCCATAACTCATGCGCTTGAGCCCAACAACCTTCATACGTCACTGGCTCCACTTGATGATAAATCCTCAACGCACTATCAACATAACCAAGTTCAGTAAGCGCTTCCATCATACCGGGAGGCCAAGCATCAAAAGCTCCTAAAGGTCCATGGTCTGGTCTATCGGAATTTTTAGCAGCAACATCATCTAGGGATTGTGCACGCATCCAATGATCAGTTAATAATTCCCTGAAAGCAAAATCCAACATACCTTTTTTGATCGAGTCAGGCATATCATTATGCATGTACTTTCCAAGGAACATAAAATCAAGAATATGCCTCACTTCTACTTTCTTCTGATCAGGATACAAACTATTCCAGACTCCATTACCTGCGTACAATTGCATGACTCGCTTAGCCATTTGATCAGCATCCTCATTCAATGTTTTACTTGTTGCTGTATTGCCTTGCATCTGATGAAACTTAGCTACCTCACGCATCATCCATACATAACCAGCATTGAATGAAGGAACTATATGAATATAGGTTGGTACACACTCAAGTAAATTCCATGGATCATCTCCAAAATCGGCTAGCTTATACGCATCGTCGGTAGCCCCTTTTTGTCCATAAAGAGAAAGCTGCTTCCAATGGTATGCATATTCGGTAAGGTGATCAATCAATTTTTTTCCATCAATCACTTCATTTAAAAAAGCATAATCACCTGAAACAGTGATATAGGAACGAATATGTTGAAACAGAGCCCAATAATTTGCTACATACCCATTTCCCACTCCTTTTCCAGTATAATTATCTTGTCCGAAATATTTTGTTGGATCAATATGTATCCACGACTTAAGCTGCTCTTTCATCATCGTTGGATCAACAACTGCCCACAGAGTCGACCATTCTGCTATATCCCAGAAGAAAGTTACTGTAGCACCCCATCGCGGACCACCCGTTAAAAATACTCGCTTATGGGCTGGTAAATTATTGTGCATCAAATACAACATAGTAAGTGGCCCTGTATAATAGACTTTGCGCACTTCTTTATCTTGTGTCTCTAGCACCGGAAAACAACCTGATAATATGCTATTATTTGGTTTAAATATTTCTGCCCACCTGCTCTTCCATGTTTGCTCTACGGTTGAATACAAAGACTCGAAATTATTTTTCCATTTACTCCAATTTGATTGAATAGCAGAAGCAGAAGGTGCATAGGTCATCATGAAGCGTATTGTTTTCTCTTCATGAGGTTTCAATGTAACTTCCCAAGTTGCCGTTCCTCCACTTTTTTTAGCAACTAATCTATCCGGCGCATCTACAACATAAAAAGAAGAATAACTTCCCGTTTCGCTGTCACGCATAACCAGTTGATGTGCATCACTGAATTCAATTTGATATTTATCTGAATTAAGAATACTTGAATCATTGGGCCAAGAACCCACTTCAGTATACATTCCTGTTGGATCGCTAATATCAGCTACAGTATGCGTATAATCATCCGGACCACGACCAATATTATTTCTAACATTAACAATCTCATTGGTTCTAGGATTAATCTTTCCCTTTGTTGTTGGATAAGGATATGACCATGGCCACTGCTCTTTTTCATATCTACTTATGAACCCAATAAGATCTTGAGTAACACTGATCTTTTGCACCTTATTGGTAGGATTGGAAATCTTAACCTTCCACATTACTAAATCGTTGTCTGGCAACATCCGAATGGCACTTGAAATAGCATACGTAGGCGTAGCAGCTTTGCGAAGCGCTTGCCATGGATACCATCGCCACTGCTGAGCCACAGGCACCTTGCCATTGATTTTCATTACCCCGGTATGATATCCACCACTATATGGTGCAGAAGCAAACCAACTTAACGATGTGATATCTCTATTGCATAAAGCCTGTGCCCTAAAATTTCTCACCGAAGGTTCTATCGCTGCTGTATCAGCATTCATCCATACTCCAGAAACTTCTTCGAGTGTTGGAATATTTTGATATATGTTTTTAGACTGAGAAAATCCTAAAAAACCTGAACAAATGTTCAATAGAATTACACTAGAAATAAATATTTTTTTCATCCTTGATTTTTTCATTTTAATGGACATAAAGATAGTCCATTGCACAATCCAAAAAAATCAAGGACCTGAATTTTATTAAGAGTGAGGTTAAGTAAACTAATTGGGAACCTAGTTTTTCCTATTTAACCTCTTGAAGATAGTTTTTTACTTTATTGGCAAACACTTCGAACTGTTCCGCTAAAAGCGTCCAATTCTTATCCTGTATCATTTTTTTATTGAATAATTGACTCCCTACACCTAACCCATCTGAACCTGCTTTCATGAAATCCAAGCAGTTTTGTAAATCAATTCCTCCAACTGGCATTAATTTGATCTGATTAAACGGAGCTTTAATATCCTTTATGTATGCCGGCCCAATTGAGGAAGCAGGAAAAACTTTAACCATCTCTGCCCCCAATGACCATGCCTTATAAATTTCTGTGGCAGTATATGCACCGGGAAAAACAGGGATAGATAAATCTACACATGCTTTAATCACCTCCTCGTTTACAATAGGTGCAACAATAAATTGTGCACCGGCGTTTAATGCCTTATCCAAATCATTCATATCGCACACAGTTCCTGCACCTATATTTAATTTGCCATTATATTGATCTTGGGCAGCCTGAATAATTGATAGTACATCAACTGTATTTAAGGTAAACTCGATGGTTGTAAAGCCAGCGTTAACATAAAGGGGTAAAATATCCATAACCTCTTGCATGGACATCCCTCTAATAATACCAACCACTGGAAGCTGATTAAACTTTTCCCTAGAATATAATGTTGTATTCACTAGATCTTGTTTTTAAGTTGATAAGATTCAAAAATACGACGTTGCCCGATAAAAGCCGCTTTATCCATCACTTCCGGAGAAATCAATTTGACGGGGAACCCTTCATGGATTTTTTCAATAGCTAATTTATACAATTCAAAAAGCTTGTTTCCGCAACACAACACTATCGTAGCAATCCCATCTACCCGAAGTGATCGAATTTCATTTCCAATCAAGAGTCCACTCAAATAAAAATAATTATCCTGTTTAGTCATCACCCCAAATAAGTCGTTTGTCCTAACTGAAAATAATTTATTCAACATAGTAAGATGAGGAGCTGAATCATCGATTCCTCGATAAAATGCTTTCAGACTTGACTCATTCAATTCTTCACTTCTGGACTGATGTTCTACCGATCCTTTTAACACACTTTGTGTGGATAGTAATTGAAATAATTCTCCAGTGAGGTAGGTCTTAAAATCAACTACATGCGAATGCTTAATGACAATATGTTTAGAATGCGTACCGGGAAGAATACAAATTACATCCGTATTGGAATCAATAAAATTGTTAGATGTTGCTAATCCTAGTATCTGTGTTTCCTCACCTCGCATTACATCATCAATTACCCTCACTCCGGATATCAAGAAAATATCAAAAGGGAAATCAACTGTCCTTGGTATGTTCTTAATCACTGCAGTTTGACCATCCAATGAAAAAGGAACATCAGCATATGGAAGTTCTTCTAGTCCAATACTAGAAGAAGCCATCCCAGAAATAAGTACTTGATTCACTTCAGAAGACAATTGCAGATCCAATAACAATGTATTAAGATGGGCATGCAAAACCTTCAAATAAAATTCCTTTAATGAAATAGTTTTTGAGGAAGAAGTCCATTCTCTATAGACTGTTGAAACACCATCACCTGAACTTATTTGCTTCAGAACATCACCAGTGCTGTTATCGACCAATTGAAGACGAAAAATGGATGTTCCCCAATCACAGCAAAAAATATAATTCTCCATGTGAACGCTAACTTTAATCACAAGCTAAATAAATACTACCACTCTGTAACGCTTCCATCCTGATTTCTCCAAACAGGATTTTTCCAATTATGCCCAACTTTAGCCATTTCGCGAACTTTCTCTTCATTCACAATAATGCCTAACCCAGGCAAAGTCGGACGAGCAACACTACCCTCTTTTACAGCAAAAACTTCAGGGTTTTCAAGATAGTCTAACAAATCAGCCCCTTGATTATAGTGAATGCCCATGCTTGTTTCTTGAATAAATGCATTGATGCAATTAAAATCAATCTGTAAAGCGGCGGCGAAAGAGATTGGACCAAGTGGACAATGTGGCGCAAGGGCTACATCATAGGCTTCTGCCATCGATGCAATTTTTTTTACTTCAGTGATACCTCCTGCATGACTTAAATCAGGCTGAATAATATCTACAGCACCTTGTTCAAACAATGATTTAAAATCCCATCGACTATACATACGCTCGCCTGTTGCAATAGGTGTACTGGTATATTGTGCAAGATGCAAGAAGGCCTCTTTGTTTTCAGAAAGAACAGGTTCCTCAATAAACATGGGTTTTATAAATTCCAATTCCTTCATAAACCCCTTTGCCATTCCTTTGTGCACACGACCATGAAAGTCTATGCCAATTCCAATATCAAGTCCAACCGCTTCACGAACAGAAGCAATGCAATCGACTGCCTCTTTTATTTTTTGTGGCGTATCAATCCATTCCATCTCTGAACAGGCATTCATCTTCACTGCTCTATATCCTTGTTCGATTCGTTGTTTAGCTGCTTCTACTACATGTGCTGGCTTATCGCCACCGATCCATCCATAAATGTTCATCTTCTCTCTAACATGTCCACCCAGCAATTCATACACTGGAACGCCCAACGCCTTCCCTTTAATATCCCATAGCGCTTGATCAATGCCTGAAATAGCACTCATCAAAATCGGACCTCCGCGATAAAAACCTCCGCGGTATAGTACTTGCCATATATCTTCAATTTGACTAGGATCTTTGCCGATAAGAAATTCAGCCATTTCCTCCACAGCCGCTTTAACTGTATCCGCTTTCCCTTCTACAACTGGCTCACCCCATCCTACTATGCCGCTATCGGTAGTAATTTTTAGAAAAAGCCATCGAGGGGGCACTTTGAAAAGTTCTAATGATTTAATTTTCATAATTATACGTTACACGATGCGCATGGTCATTCCACCATCAATCGTAATATTTTCACCAGTAATGAATTCGTTTTTAATCAACATACTAACAGCATCCGCAACATCCGCTGGAGTTCCTTCTCGATGAAGTGGAATACGATTATCGATATTGTTTTTCGCTTGTTCAGGTGTTAAGAAATTTTGAAATCGAGTCCGTATAACACCAGGCGAAACACAGTTAACCCGAATATTAGAATCAGACAATTCAAACGCCAAAGCACGCGTAAATTGTGGAAGTGCACCTTTAACAGTTGCATAAGCGAGTGCATTTTTAACACCTCGTATGCCTGCGGCAGAAGAAATAAAAATCATTGCCCCTCCGTTATTTTTTTTCATTGAAGGAACTGCTGCGGCCGCTAAATGAAAGGCAGCATGAATATGAATATCAAATGCCTGATACCAAACATCCCTAGCACCAGTCAGTAAACCCCCAGGCGCGGCTGATCCTGCACTGTGAACGAGAATGTCTATCTCTCCTAGTGCAGCAACAGTATCCTCAACAACACGCTTACAATCTTCTTCCTTACTCAAATCGGCTTGGAGCAATTCACATTTCACACCGAGAGCCTCAATTGTTTTTTTCATTCCATACTGATCTTCATTTCTTCCGACTAAACAAACATGAGCCCCCGATTCTGCTAGATGCTCTGCTATAGATGCACCAATTCCATGTGTTCCTCCAGTGATTAATGCCACCTTCCCTTTCAAATCCATGTCTATTAATTTAAAATCTTTTAAAAATTGAATTATACATTATCGGGTATAGAATATCCTTCAGGGTATTTTCTCCTTAATAATTTATTGGCTTCATCATTACCGATAAATTTTTCCTTAGCCCCATCGAAAAAGAGTTGCTTATTTCCAACGCGGTATACAATATTTCCAAGGTGAACCAACGTTGCGCTTAATTGACCTTGTTCTAAATCACCATTTGGTTTTTTTCGCGTTCTAAGCGATTCAATAAAATCAAGCTGATGGTCTTTATCCGGGAATACACCCCCGCCCTGAGCAATGAGCACTGAATCTTCTCCCTTCACTTGCCAACCTCCACCATGTCTTCCAAGATACATGAGTCCCTTTGTACCATATATTTCAGTACGCGTAGCATTCGTTCTCCAATCGGGAAATAATGTTGGGTCCATCCTGATATGCTGTGGCGTTTTTTTCATGTAGTTTGTAGAACTCCCACTTTCACAGGTATGCGCATATTTCCCAAAATCAAATGTAATGGATTGAAACTCGGGTGTTTCTTTTGTTGATCCCCATGCAGTATTTCCACCCCATCCATATACTGATTTTGGATGACCTGGATCACCTAATACCAACCGGGCTAAATCCAATACATGACTTGCATCATCCGCTAAGGTGCCTCCGCTATATGCCCAAAAATTACCCCAACCACCACGGCTTTCCATATCATGAATACCTGGGTTATACGGCCTAGATGGAGCTGGACCTTGCCATGCATCCCAATTCAACCCTTGCGGCACAGGAGAATCAGCTTGTGGCTCCCATTTAGAACCACCTAACATATTGTACGATTTAACATGTACGATTTCTCCAAGCTGACCACTCTGAATATAATCTCGAGCAGAAAACGCATACGGTGCACTCCTGTTCTGAAATCCAACCTGTACAATTCTATTGTATTTTTTGGCAGCCTCGATCATTTTACGCCCTTCCCAAATGCAGACTGTTGGATTCTTTTCAACATACACATCCTTACCAGCCTGACAAGCCCAGACAGTGGCTAATGCATGCCAATGCTCTGGAGTGGCAATCCAAACGGCATCAATGTCTTTATCATTAAACACTTCTTTCATGTCACGTGAATGACCCGGCTTATACCCCAATTCTTTTTCAACAGTGGCTATAGTTTTGAATGCTTTCACATCATTCACATCACAAATCGTTTTAATTTCTACGTTTGCATTCACTTTACAATTACTAATAATAGTATCTGTACCTCTTCCTCCAGCTCCAATGAGGGCTAAAACAATTTTATCATTAGCCCCTTTAACTCTTGAGCCAATCGGCATAAAAGATGAACCAACAGCAATACCTGCAGTTCCAATGATTGTTTTTCCAATAAAATCTCTTCGTTGCATAATTTTTTTTTTACTAGTTAGCAAGTAAAATATCTACAGCATTTGACATGATGCTTTTGAAACTAGGGATCTTCCAATCATCCCAATGCCCAAGTGAAGTATAAATAACTTTCCCTTTATCTCTGTTATTTATCCAAAGTACAGGTTGCGCTGGTTCCCCAGGGATTGAACCTGATAACAATACATGTATATTTTCAGAGCGAAGTGGTCGATTAATATAAAGCCATGATGGACTAGCAAATCCTTCAGCAGCAACACCTTTAAGTAATGGATGTCCTTCCATACCCGGAGTAATTGAAATGGCTGTACCTTGTTGCAAATGACCAAAATGTCCTTGGTAATTTCCGCCCAAAACATCTTTATCAAATTCTGGCCACTGAGATAGCTGATCGGACACCGGCACATTTGCAGCAACCACGCCACCACCAGATCGAGATACATTTCCCTTTGCATCAAACGCATGACTAGATGTTCTAATAGCTAGTAGAGGTTTACCAGAATTCATATAATTCTTGATGAGTTGCATTTTATCATCCTCCAGTGCACGACGGCGAATGCACATGACAACTAAATCTGCATTATTAAGTATTTGAAGATTTTCAATATTATGTATACCCGGACCTTCCGTGATAGGCTTTCCAATAGCGAATTTACAATTCACGTTTTTAGTTAGCAACAACTCATGAGCAAATTGCGGGAACCTAAGGTTGGTATAATACTCATTCTCAGCGGTAAGAAAAGCAACCACTTTACGAGTGTCGTGCTTAAATTTAAACTCTCTTTGGCCGGTGAAATCTGAAGATATAATAGTAGGACAAACATATTTTTCAATATACTCAGCCATCAAACTATTCCCTGTAAAGTGAGAAACATAAGGTGCTTGCTTTGAGTCATACATCACATCAGTAAGGTCCCTCATCAAAACAACATTCAATCCTAATTTTTTCATACTTCTCAAACCAAAAGAACGACCAATAACACAGATATTAGTATGAACACCAATCAGAACAACATTTTTAATCTTTCTCTTTTCGAACAAGCCTGCAATCTCTTCGCCTGAATCACTTATAGCATCTCGATCATCCATGATAATGGATTCAATTTGACGCTTCCAAGGATTTCCATGGGTACACTCTGGAAAACAATCGCATCCATCATCTGATTGATCAATAGGCCATGGAGTGCTTAATTCAGAAGCAAGGCTATCATCATTTAATAATCGCTCCGCTCGTTTACTTTTATATTGCTGCCCTAGTTTTCTGCCAGGGGAATTTTTATAAAAATCCATGCAATCACTAGGGGCATGTACAATCAAGGCACCTTTATTTCGTGCCACTGTGATGACATCATTGATAACAGGGGCCAATTCGGCTACACGCTCCGTTGCTCCTTTACACCAATGTTTATCCCACATATCACAAATGATAATAGCAGTCTCAGTTGAATTCCAGTCTTGAATATCATTGGCGACATACATCTCCCCCTTCATGGAATCAGAAGCAATTCTATGCTGCATGGAAATCCTAAAGGTCTGAGGGGCCAACTTTGTTTGAGCAGAAATGGACAAGACTATAAATTGAAGCAGAAATAAGATGCTTATCCTTGATTTAAAAGATGAACTGTTCATATTGGTTCTTTTTTACTTTATGCACTAAATTTAAGTGTTCACTATGATTTTAAATAAAACAAAAAACGATTTATTTACGCAATGGATTTCGTTATCCTAACCGAGCTAGATATAAAAATCATTCAATCATTTCTTCCCTTTGAGGTAAATATCTAAAAATTCATAAGTCTCTTTGCCGTTGATTGTGTGTGGGCCATCGAAATGTTCTATACGCGTCTTTTCAGGAATACCCAATTGCATAAAATGCCTTCTTACACGCGCATATTCAAAGTCTACCCATTCATCTATTGAAACTCCATCATACAATCCTCGTTCAACCATAAACGGACGAGGAGCAATAAGTCCAGCCATTTCAGCATAGCTAAATGTATGCCCCAAATCCCACTCGGGCATATCATATTCACCAGTAAATAGATAACTTATCGGATAATCAATGGTTGAATTTTTCACAATCCATTCGTTGAAATCTGCTGAACAAATCGATAGTGCATATCCTTCTACTAACGCTGGCACACGCATCGCTGTTTTACCTCCATAAGATAACCCATAAAAACCAATCCGTGATGCATCGACAAATGATTGTTGCCCTAACCATTCTACAATACGCCTATGCTGACCAACTATACCAGAGAATAAGGTTAATCCAATCGGATTGGCCATGCGTTGCAAAAGCCTAAACTTATTTTCACCACGATAATAATTGTGTGGAGCAAATGTAACATAGCCCCTCTCCGCAAGCTTTGCGGCAAAACTTTTGTAATAATAATATCCCCAATTGGTTGTATCGTTTGTAATGACATCTTCAGGAAGACTTTCAAGACCATGCTGACATACTACCACTGGCCTTTTTTCACCCGGTTTAATCCCCTTAGGAACTAACAAAATGCCCCAAGCAAAAACATCTGGAGCATACACATCTAAGGTAATTTCATAGCTAGTCCAGAGATCATTATCTTCTAACAGCCTAGCCTTAGGATTTGCAGGAATACTTGGAATGGGAAGTTCCCCAAGTACTTGACCAAGTGCTTTACGATGTTCGGCCTTCACAGAAACTTGCTCATCAATAGTACCCTTAAGTGTTTGCCAAAAAGTTGAATCTCGAGTACGATGACATACAGCCATCACACGCTGAATATGCGATTCCATATTCCGTACCGAACGAGATTGTCTATCTTCTGCATTAACCCAATCTATATTTTTTGTTGAAGTATTGATCGGAGTTGCAAGAAAAACAAGCTTGCTATCTAATCCTTTCACAAATTCAGATAAAGCAGCTGTTGATAATGGATCACCCGCTTTTGTTCCCGTTGATGAAGCAACCCATTGAAGATGATTAGTCAGTATCGGCACCATTGACTTAGCCCTTTCCCATTCTGCTCGACTATGTTCAAAAGTTGGAGTAGTGATTACTTCAGGAGTTGGAGTAGTGAGTGCTTCAGGAGCCGCTCCAGACCTTGCCCATTCTTCAGAAGTATGATTTATCTCAGGTCCTTGTGCAAATTCTATAGTAACTTTTCTAGGCCAAGCCATCACAGCAAGTTCAGCATCTCCAAAGGTAGTCAGCAAGCCGAAAACATTCCTATAAATCGGCTCTTCCCAAAGCTTTTCTCTGCTGTCAAAATAGCCACTTACTAATGTTGATGAAATGCGTTTATCCAATGTGGCTGCATATAATGCCAAGAGTCCACCTTCACCGTGACCTGCCACACCTATCTTAAGATTGACCCCCTCGATTTTATTCTTAGATGAGAACCAATCAATAGCAGAAAAGACCTTTTGTAATTCATACCCTATCACATGCCTTCCAACTTCATATGCTTGACGATACAGCCATTCACGATGTGGCAAAGTCGTAGACATATCCAATGATTTATTGCCTGAATACTTTGAATCGCGACTGATTAATGTTGGAATAATTACTTCAATACCATTGTTAGCCAATTGCTGCGCTGCAGCAAAACCAACATGACCTGACAACTGCATGCCAGCTAGCACTTCTGGCGTAACATCGGCATCTGGAATCATAACAACTCGGGCAGTGACTTTCCCCTTGGGTTGAATGAGAATCCCTTCTGCAGATAATCCATCCAATACCTGCCAATGAATAGCACTGATAGTACATTTAGGCAATTCAACTTTAAACGCTTTTAATCCAGCCGCTTTACTATTAGTGAGTATTTCTATATGGGATTGTACCCGTTCTTCAACAACACCAAGTCGCTTCGATAACAAATTTCGTTGAGCAGATATTGATTGATCAAAGCCGTTCTCTGAAGAAAAATCGAACTGCCATGCTTTTGATCTATTTTCTTTTTGCTTTTCTGTTTCACTAAGCAAAAATCGACCAACACCTTCTACCATCTTTGCAGAGAGATCTCCTTTTTCAGTTAGCGGACTCGCTGTAAATGGGAAGTTCTGTTGACCTGATAATTTCAGGTTAAAAACTAATAATGAAATGACAAGGATAAGAAAGCTAGATTTTCTAGTAAAAAAAATAATAGACTTCATAAAAAAAATTTAAAGAGTAAAAAAAATAAAAGGTTGTTTTCAATCTCAAGAATATAATGGTCCTGATGGCTTAGACCCTACAAATCCATAATAAAGTATCACGACATACGATAATAATGGGATAATCATAGCTGGAGCGATTGCATTCCACCTATCTGCAATAAGTCCCATAAATGGCGTTAGAACAGCTCCCCCTATTAAACTCATAACCAGAAAAGAGGCACCCAATTTCGCATTTGGTCCAAGCCCTTTGACTGCGGAAGCAAAAATAGTTGGATACATGACAGACATAAAAAAGCTAGTACCAAATATCGCCCAGATCCCAATCCATCCTGGGAACAATATACCTATGGCAACCAAGCAAATATTAATACATGCATAAATACCCATCAATTTTGCAGGTCGTATGTATTTCATAAAAATAGTTGACGAAAAACGTCCCAACATAAAAGCAGCTAATTTCCCAACAAGAAAAGCACCAGCAAATTTTGATGATAGCCCACCGTTTTCTTTTACATATTGTATAAAATAACTCCATGTACCAAGTTGTGCCCCTAGATAAAAAAACTGTGCCATGATTCCTTTATACCAATGCGGATATTTTTTCAACTCGGCAAAACTTCCTTTTACTTGTGCAATTATTTTCACCTCTTGTTCTGGAAATTTTGCTCTTGAAATAAAAAAGGCACATATCAATACAATAATGCCTAATCCAATGTAGGGAGGGCCAACACGCATAGTCTCTTCAGTAAGGTAGGCTTTAAATGTACCAGCAGCTTTCATAGCCTCTATCTGATCCGCGGTCAAATCAGTGTCTGAAAAAATAAATATTGTACCAATGGCAACACCAGACATAGCTCCAATGGGATTGAATGCTTGAGCGAAATTTAATCTTCGCTCTGCCAAGGAAGGATCGCCCATACTAACCACCAATGAATTGGCGCCAAGTTCAAGAAATGCAAGTCCACTCGCAATGACAAACAAAGCACCAAGAAAAAAGATATACTTTCCCGCTATTGCAGCTGGCCAAAATAAAAAACAACCCAATGCAAAGAGAATTAGTCCAATGACTAACCCATATCGATATCCAAATCGTTGCATAATTAACCCGGCTGGCAAGGCAAATACAAAATAGCCAAGTTTAAAAGCTGACTGAATTAGTCCCGCTTTGAAACGAGATAGTTCAAGCGATTTCATGAAATGTGGAATCAACACATCATTCATGGTATTGGGAAGAGCCCACAAAAAAAACAAACTTGTGACCAACGCAAACGTTAGCAGATACCCTGGTAAAATAAACGATTTTTTAGTACTCATGGCTAAATTTAGAAGTGTTTCAACCTACTAAATTTAAGCCTTCACCAAGAATAACAAATAAGACCCGTCGTATTTATTTACGCAATCCATTTCGTTATAGCCATAGGCTTGATGAGGCACAAAATATGTGCTAAGGGGTCGTTTTGATTTAAAAAAAGTCCAAAAGGAATCTTATTTATTCGGTAATGCAAATGCCACATAACTATCGCTCGATTTCCCTCCCCATTTAGAACCACCGCAGGCAATCACGATGTATTGTTTTCCATTTACAGTATACATTGAAGGGGTAGCAAGTCCAGACGCAGGCAAATCTGTTTCCCACAGTAATTCACCGGTACGCTTATTGAATGCCCTAAACTTCCCATCGGCAGTCGCAGCAATAAACAATAAGCCCCCAGCGGTGACTAATGGCCCACCATAATTTTCTCTACCTGTTGTTGGAATACCTTTTTCTTTTAGTTCTTTAAATTCTCCAAAAGGAATTTTCCATTCCAATTTCCCCGTATTCAAATTGATTGCACTCAACGTTCCCCAAGGTGGAGAAATAGCTGGGTAGCCATCTTTCGTTAAAAATTTATTGTACCCAGTGAATCCATATCCAAGATTTGAATCTTTAGGGACATCAAACGACTTTCCTGCATAGATTTTTTGTTGATCAGTTTTTGCATTCAATACAAACGATGCAATGGCATTTTTATCAATCGCAGAAATATTATTGAACCCTGGCATCATTCTCCTTCCTGTTGTAATCAATTCGACAAGTTTGTTGGTCGTGTATTTTTTCTCTGCACCAACAATGGAAGGATAGTCACCTCCCCCTTTCCGATCTGGGCCATGACAACCCATACAGTATTGCTTATACAAGATACTGCCTGCCTCTAGATTAGTTTTAACACCCGCCTTCTCTGGCTTGTTTTTTACCATCGTAAGAACCCATGCCATTTCGTTGGCATTAACATACAATAGGTTTGTGGTAGGATCTACAGCAGGACCACCCCATTCTCCACCCCCATCATAACCTGGCAAAATGATAGTACCTTCTTCAGATGGAGGAGTAAACATCCTTCCTGAACGATATGTGCTGAAACGAGCTTTAATGTCTTGATAAGTTGAATCTCCAAATATGGTGTTCAAATCATCTTTAGTAAAAATTTGCCGAACAAACGGTTTTGGTAAGGTAGGTCGGGGTTGTGTTGGCCATAATTTTTCCCCTTCAAGAGCAGTACGTGTAACAACAGGGCTTTCCTGAATAGGAAATATCGGTTTGCCGGTAACCCTATCAAACATAAATATATAACCAGTTTTCGTAGTCTGTAAAACAGCATCAATCTCTTTATCGTTTACATTAACTCTAACCAATGCAGGTGCTGCAGGTAAATCCATATCCCAGACATCATGATGAACGGTTTGAAAATGCCAAAGTTTTTTTCCAGTTTTAGCATCCAAGGCCACTAAACTGTTTCCATACAAGCCCTTTCCCCTTCGTTTACCGCCATAAAAATCATTTGTGGGATTTCCAATCGGAGCAAATAATATTCCTCTTTTTTCATCTAGACTGAACCCTGCCCAACTGTTTGTAGAGCCTAAATATTTGTACGCAGTAGTATCTTCCCAGGTTTCATATCCCGGCTCTCCAGGATAGGGAATAGTATGAAATATCCATTGTTGCTTTCCTGTTTTAACATCAAACGCGCGGATATGCCCGGGCGTTTCATCACCCACCAGCCCACTTAAAAAAAATAAATTTTTATACACCGTAACAGGAGATGTTGGTGCCACAAATACTGAGTTTTCATCCCTGTCTAATCCCTTATTTAAATTAATACCTCCCTCTTTTCCAAAAGTCGGTATGAGTTTTCCGTTGAGCGCATTTACCGCATAAGCAACAGATCCTGCAGTAAATAAAATTCGTTTGTCTTCACCCTCTTCCCAATAAGCCACACCGCGATTCATATTGATGGTTTTTCGGTGCCATGATTTATTAGCAATTGAATCGGCAGGATCAAATTGCCAAAGCTGCTTTCCGGTTGAAGCCTCTAAGGCAAATAATTTTAACTTAGGAGAAACTCCATATAAAATATTTCCTATAATAATAGGATTGCATTGCATGGGGCCAAAACGTGTACTATCATCTTTTTCAGCATGATACACCCAGGCAACCGATAATTGTTTTACATTATTCGTATCCAACTGATCCAACGAAGAATAATGAATTTTCTCATGCGTTCCACCGGCTACTGTCCAATCATTAAATTTACGGGCATCGTCTAAAAAATGACATGAAGAAATATAAATGCATACAAAACACAGAAAGAATTGAAATTTATAATTCATAAATGAAAATTAAATTTAAAAGACTTAAAGTTCAAGTTAGAAAAAATACAATTTACCAACTTTAAATTTTATATACCGATAAAATAGAATCTAATTTAGGCCAGGAAGATAAATGCAAACACGTCAATGGATAGTCGTATTAATTAGAAAGACATACGATAGTTAATGCTTCTAATTGGCGGTCAATATTAAACACGTGAAAACATAAGTCCAAAAATTAAAAAATATAAAATCCGAAATAGTTTAAGCGCAATCTTAGCTACCAATATAATCGCAAAGAACAACTATTTTCTATACATTTGATAATTAGACTTAAAACAATCTTTTTACTAGATAATACTTCCAGTTTTTAAACTTACGT
>CAJBBV010000178.1 GCA_903951405.1 uncultured bacterium | reverse complement strand
GTAGTCGCGATGGTTGGAACTCCTTGATCTGGTGACGCCTCTGTTGATGAAGCCGCGATAAGCGTAACCCCTTGTTGAGCCAATGCTTCTGCGCGTTTTTCAACATACGCTTTTGCAATGCCTGGATGCAACATTTTCCCTGGAGGAATATTCCGAATTTGAACAGCAAGGGATGAAATAAATTGATCAAGTGCCTCAGTTTTTATCCCAATGATCAATCCTGGGTTAGTACAAAATTGTCCTACGCCCAAGGTGATTGAACCTGCATAGTTTATAGCAATAGATGCTGGATCCGCAGCCAATTTTTCAGTCAACAGAAAAACGGGGTTCACACTACCCATCTCAGAAAAAACAGGAATAGGTTCCTTGCGTTGATTGGCCATATCATACAATGCCTTTCCGCCACTATACGAACCAGTGAAACCAACTGCTTTCGTATATGGATGCATCACCAAGGCCTTGCCTACTTCAAAGGAAGAACCATGAACATGACTAAATACCCCTTTAGGTAATCCAACCGATTCAACGGCTTTATCTATAATATCGGCTACGAGTTGACTGGTTTGTGGATGAGCAGGATGAGCCTTAACAATGACTGGACAACCAGCAGCTAAAGCAGAAGCAGTATCACCACCGGCAGTTGAATACGCGAATGGGAAATTACTTGATCCAAAAACAACAACTGGACCTAGTGGCACCAACATCTTTCTGATATCTGGTTTTGGTGGCACCTTATCGGGGATGGCCGTATCAATACTCGCTTCAATCCAGTCGCCTTTAGCACATGCTTTTGCGTAGCTTCTTAATTGAAATATTGTTCTGCCTCGCTCACCACGAAGACGTGCATCAGGCAAATTTGTCTCTCCCATAACAACAGCGATCAACTCATCCCCACTTTGTTCTAACCCATCTGCAATAGCATTCATCAATTCGGCACGTTTACTCAACGATAATTTTCTCATGACCGGAACGGCAGCTTTTGCAGCATCCATCACCTTATTGATTTCCGAAATCGATGCGTCGTTGTATTGATTCATAGTTGTTTATTGCGAATAATGATGAAGCGTTCACTTAACTACATGAAAGAAAGGCTGCTTCGATGCTAGAGTACAATTGATTTATAATCAGGCAGAGTTGGTCGAACTGCAAGGGCAATATCGATAATGGTTTCAATGCGCTTGCGTTCTTCCCCTACCAAGGTTAATCGTGGTGCGCGAACATATTCACTTCCCATTCCTGTTTTGGATTCACAGAATTTAATGTACTGAACCAATTTAGGATGAATGTCCAATTCAAGCAAAGGCATGAACCAACGATAAATTTTTGTGGCTTCAGCGATACGACCTGCTTTTACCAAGCGATAAATAGCAACTGTTTCTGCGGGGAAAGCACATACTAATCCTGCTACCCAACCATCAGCACCCATCACCAATTCTTCCATGGCTAAAGTATCTACACCACATAGAATTTTTAAATCGGTTCCGAATTTATTGATCAACCTGGTAACATTAGTAATATCACGAGTGGACTCTTTCACTGCTTGGATATTTTTTTGTTTGACCAACACTTCAAACATCTCAGGTGTCGTATCAATTTTATAATCAACAGGGTTGTTATAAATCATAATTGGCAATCCAGTATTTTCTGCTACTTGTGTGAAGTGATGAATAGTTTCCCTGTCATCACTTTTGTAGCGCATTGGCGGCAACAACATCAACCCATTTGCACCCCATTTCTCCCCTAATTTCGCCTGACGAATCGCCTCATCCGTTGAGCCTTCGGCAATATTCAATAGAACGGGCACTTTATCGCCAATAGCCTTTAGGGCTTCCTTCAGCAAAGTCTCTTTCTCGGTTTCGGTGATGGTGCTAGCCTCACCCAACGATCCACTCAAAATAATGCCGTCCACCCCTGCCTCCAGTTGTGCATTAAAACCTTTAACGTTTAAATCAATATCTAATTCTCCATTTGGCTTAAACTTTGTTGTAATTGCGGGATAGACCCCTTTCCAATTGGGCTTCATAATGATAAATTTATGGGCAAATGTAATTCTGTTAGGCTGTAATATAAATACATCTGGTATTTATTTAGGTAAAAATGTGAATCGCTTAGCGCTTCGCGCGCTTAACGCTGGAAACGCTGAACGCTAGACGCTGGACGCTTTACGCTGAGGGCTTCGCCCGCTTGACGCTGTGGGTGCTTCGCACCGCTTAACGCTGGACGCTTTACGCTAGTTGATTATAATTAGCCACTAATATTAGCGATCAGCGTTAAGCGCGCGAAGCGCGAGCGTCAAGCGGTGCGAAGCACCCACAGCGTCAAGCGTTTCCAGCGCTCAGCGGTGCGAAGCACACAGCGTAATACAATTCAACATATTCGTAAATATTTACTCTACTTTTGCCTCTCTAAAAAATCAAAACCCTTTTTTCTCATGCGTAAACATCTATTGTTTGGTATTCTCTTTATTTGTCAATCTTATCTTGTTTCAGCACAAAAAATTATTGGGAACGTTTCTACAAAAGATGGAAAGGCTTTGCAAGGAGTAGTGGTTTCATCAGGTGCGCGTGGACATAATGCCCTTACTGATAGTGTTGGTCGATTCACGTTTACAGTGACTCCCGGATGGTATAAAATTTCCTTTTTTTATATAGGTTATATAACAGTAACCAAGGAACTAAAAGTGAGCCAAGGCGAAACTAGAGCGATAAATGTGGTGATGGAACTAAATAACAACTCCTTGCAAGACATCGTCATGGTTGGTTCTCGATCAAAGCCAAGAAGCCTCACCACCACTACACTTCCAATTGATAATATCAGTGAAGCAACATTGAAAAGTACGGGACAAGTAAGCATAGACAAGGCCTTGCAATACAGAGTGCCTTCATTCAATACCGTTAATGTACCGGTGAGTGATGCAACAAACTTATTAGACCCTTATGATATCCGTGGACTAGGTCCGAGTAGAACATTAGTATTGATTAATGGAAAAAGAAAAAACCTAAGTTCACTTCTTTATGTATGGACAGCTCCTGGAAGAGGTGAAACAGGATCTGATCTTTCTGCTATTCCAATCGACGCTATCAAGAACATTGAAATATTACGCGATGGTGCATCGGCACAATACGGATCAGATGCGATTGCAGGCGTAGTAAATGTGATTTTAAAGGACAGGTATGAATACAGTTCACTTACGTTAAATAGTGGCATTACAGCAAAAGGAGATGGAGGACAATTTAGTCTTGCGCTAAACAGTGGATCCAACTTTGGAGATAAAGGTTTCATAAACTATACCATTGGATTGAATCAACAAAACGATGCTGTTCGCTCGGGTATCATTGATGAACGTACCGAAAAGGCTGCTTTTGGAGGAGATCCAGTAACAGACGATGCCATCACACGTTATTTGGCAAAATACCCTACGGCAAACAACATTAACGGAACAGGAAATCATAGCGCAAGCAAATTTGAATATAACCTTGGATTACCAGTCGGAGATAATGTAGAGTTCTACAGCAATGCCGGATATACCTTTAAAAAATCCAATAGCCGCGCTAATTTCAGAGCGCCGTATTGGAGAATTGATGAAGGCCTTTTGCATACTCCAATTCCAGGAGCACCGGATTATACAGGCTCTTATTATGGAGCGCCAGGATCAGGATTACAAAACGATTTTATAGCAGACAAAGCAGCTGGCGTTTACCAAGGCTATCTTGGATACCTTCCAACCTTTGAAGGAAATCTCAGCGATTACCATGCCATCATGGGTTTCAAGAATAACATCAATGGATGGAAACAAGATGTGAGCATCAACTTCGGTGGGAACCAAATACAATTCGAGGTTAACAATACCGTAAACAGAAGTCTACTCAAAGGAAGTCCAACCAACTTTAGATCAGGAGGCTATGGCTTTTACAATGTAATTGGTAACCTAGACTTATCTAAACGAGTTAACGATCAACTTTCCATTGGCTTTGGAACTGAGATCAGAAAAGAAACCTACCAAATTATCGGTGGAGATACCGCATCGTACGTAGGAGAAGGATCTAACTCCTTTCCAGGCATCAATCAAATCAATGCAGGAAAATTCAACCGCTTTAATATGGGTGCTTATGCCAATGCGGAATGGGATCTAACTGATAATTTTTTACTTAGTGGAACCGTGCGTTCTGAAAAATATAGCGACTTTGGATCTACGTTCATTTATAAACTAGCCTCTAGTTTGAAACTCGCAGAAGATAAAGTGACCATACGTGGTTCTGCTTCAACAGGATTCAGAGCACCTACCTTGCATCAGATATATACCCAGTCAACTCAAGCCTCTTTTATTGGTGGCACCATCATCAACTCTGGATTATTCAACAACAAAAGCAAAGAAGCATTTCTCTTAGGCATACCTAGTCTTAAGCCAGAAAAATCAATCAACTATACCATTGGATTGGGCTTGAAGCCGAGTAAACAATTCAATTTGACGATCGACTTTTATGATATTACCATCAGTGATCGAGTGGTGTATAGTTCATTCATCACATCGAATGATCCCAATACAGAATTATACCGCATCCTGAATGCATCTGATTTAGCGAGTGTACAATTTTTCATCAACGGAATTAAAACCCATACTTCTGGTCTAGATCTAGTAGCCAATTATAAAAACATCAGAGCAGGTAGAGGAGAAATCGAT
>CAJBBV010000177.1 GCA_903951405.1 uncultured bacterium | reverse complement strand
TGAGGCGATAGGAAAGAGGCAATAGGAAAGAGGCAATAGGCAATAGTGAATACAGAAAAGGCACAGAGGGACAAAGGCACAGAGGAGGCAATAGTAAATAGGAAAGAGGAAAGAGGCAATAGTAAACAGCCACCAGCGTAAAGCGTTCAGCGTCTAGCGTTCAGCGTAAAGCGTCTAGCGAACAACCCCCAACCCCGAACTCCCAACACAAGCGCAAGCGTCCAGCGAATCACCTACCCGAAAGTTGTTTAATATATCCCGCACAAGCTTCTTGAATAGCCTTTGAAATAGGCTTAAATGTGAACCCAGGCAAGGCATTGCTGATTTTTGAATTATCAAAATACACTTTTTGCTGGGCAGTTTCTGCAGTTTCTTTTGTCAATAAAGGGTCTTTCCCTGTTAGAATTCCTTTCACCCGCTCTATGCGCCAAACTAGTGATGCTAAAAATGGCGTTACTTTTTTGTAAGGTGGTCTTTTCCCAAAGGCTTCTGCCATTTCAGTAAATACAGCACGAAAACTTTTATCTTCTGAACTGATGATAAAACGTTCGCCCGAAATATCACTTTGCATAAGTAATACCATTGATCGTGCAACATCTTCTGCATCCACAAAACCACTTACCCCTTCAGTATACCATGGAAATTCATTGTATGCACTTTTGAATGTAGCAGATGAACCATGAAGCCAATTACCAACACCAAGTATAACAACCGGGTTTACAATCGTCACATCCAATCCTTCACTATGTGCTCTCCAAACTTCCAACTCAGCCAAATATTTACTTTTACCATAAACAGAAGGATTGGCATTGTCATCCCACGTAAGATCTTCTGTCACAGTTTCATTATTTCGCTTTCTTCCAATTGCAGCCACTGAACTTACATGAACCAGCTTTTTTATACCGGTAAAGAGTGCAGTATTAACCACATTGGCTGTTCCTTCAACATTGATTTTCATGATTGTTTCAGCCATCTTAGGCGCAAATGAAACAATACCCGCACAATGATATACATACTCACATTGCTCCATTAAATCCGTCAACAATACTACATCGAGTATATCACCTTTTACCCATTCAACGGAGTCTAATTCAGCTTGCGTTAACGTTGATGGCAATCCAGCGCGGTGTAGCCCAATGATTTGGGTATTGGATTTCAACAGTTCCCTTATGAGGTAGGTGCCAAGCAAACCATTTGCTCCTGTTATAAGGGTTTTTGACATGATGTAGTAAAACGTTTAGAAAGGTTGAGGAAAGTTTAAGTAGTTGAAGGGTTGAAGGGTTGAAGTGTTGAAGGGAAATTAAAACATTCCTATATGCCAGAGAATTGTTCTAGGAACCGCACATCGTTTTCACTAAATAGACGGATGTCGGTGATGCCATATTTCAATAAAGCTGGCCTTTCAACACCCATACCAAATGCGAAGCCTGTATATTTTTCTGGGTCAATACCACAATTCTTCAAGACATTTGGATGCACCATGCCGCATCCTAGAATTTCAAGCCATCCAGTTCGCTTGCACACTGCACAACCATCGCCTTTGCATAGCATGCAACTGATATCCATCTCTGCGCTTGGCTCTGTGAAAGGGAAATAGCTTGGTCTGAAACGAACCTTAACATCTTCGCCAAACATTTCTTTGACGAAGAAATAAAGGGTTTGCTTTAAATCGGCAAATGAAACATTCTCATCAATATATAATCCTTCAACTTGATGGAAAAAACAATGGGAACGAGCGCTTATCGTTTCGTTTCGATATACTCTACCCGGACAAATAATTCGAATAGGAAGTTGTTTTTTTTCCATCTCCCGAATCTGCACGTTGCTGGTATGTGTTCTCAACAAAATAGCAGGATCAGTAGACAAATAAAACGTGTCTTGCATATCACGCGCTGGATGATTTTCATCCAAGTTCAACGCAGTGAAATTATGCCAATCATCTTCTATCTCAGGCCCCTCTGCAACCGTAAAAGATAATCGCTCAAAAATTTCAACAATACGATTACGCATTAATGTAACAGGATGCCTACTTCCGGATGGCGTTGGCATACCGGGCAATGAAATATCCAATGAAAATCCTGAGGCAATATTAGTTGATTCGATTTTTTGCTTTTCGGCTTCATACTTTTCTTCAGCAAGCACCTTAAATGCATTCAGTGTTTGTCCAAATGACTTCTTATGCTCAACTGGCACATTTTTCATTTCGCCCATGATGGCCTTAACGATGCCCTTAACGCCAAGAAATTTTATTCTAAACTGTTCAAGAGTTTCTGCATCGGCGGCGATAAACGAATTGATCTCGTTGCTGTATACCTCTATCTGCTTGATAATTGCATCCATGGTGCGAAGATAATAATTCATGCTATCAATAGTCACTTAGGGAAGGGTAGTTTTTTAGGGCTCCTATGTAATTATCGTCAGTTTATATTAGGTTTGCTTAAATTATGAATGGTATGTCTTTTTACAACCTGACGGATTTCCTCGAGCCCATCAATATCTCATTCATCTCAGAAGATGCTGAATTCAGAGAAGGTCAGATGGGTAAGTCCATTGCTATTTATCAGGATGAATTCCCAGATCTTACAGAAGTGGATGTAGTCATAGTGGGTTGTAATGAAACAAGGGGCAACGGCGCATCAATTAATACTGACGCAGGCGTTAACCAAATTAGAAAAGAATTTTATTCCCTGTACTATTGGCATAAGGAAATCAACATAGCCGACCTAGGTAATATTTGCATAGGAGCCACCGTAGCAGATACCTACGCAGCCATCAAAACAGTGGCAGAAGAAATCATCAAAAGCGGGAAAAAATTTATTTTACTCGGAGGGACGCATGATTTAACGCTTGCACAATACGAAGCCTATAGAAGTCAAAGTAAGATCATTGAAGCCACAGGGGTTGACTCATATATTGATCTATCCATCGACAATCCATTAAAATCAAAAAATTTTTTAATGGAGATCCTGACTGGCGAGCCTAACTTCATCAGGCATTATAATCATATTGGATTTCAGAGTTATTATGTCCACCCACACATGCTGGAAACGATGGACAAGCTCCGTTTTGATTGTTATCGCCTGGGGAAGGTTAAGGAAAATATTGAGGAAATGGAACCAGTTATTCGAAACAGCGATATGCTTTCGTTTGATTTGGCTGCAATGGGTGCTTCTACTTTTCACGAAGGAACTAGCCCTAATGGGTTTAATGGGGAAGAAGCTTCTACCTTATTACGATACGCAGGAATGAGTGAAACCATGAGCTCCGTAGGCATCTACGGATATAATCAATCACATGATCCATTTAATACCATGGCAAAGCAAGTATCACAAATGATCTGGTATTATATTGATGGGGTTTACCATGGAAGACAAGAGGCTAGCTTAGACAATAAAGAAATGTTTACAGAATTTCATATTGCTTTTGGGGCAATCGATGCCACATTTATTCATAGTCGCAAAACAGGACGATGGTGGATGAGTATGCCAGACCAAAAGCTTATCCCTTGTTCTGAAAATGATTTCAAACAAGCAGGCAACAACGAGATGCCTGAACGTTGGCTTAGGTTTCAAGAGAGAGGAGCGTGATTTAATGAATACATTCATGCCAAATATGAAACAGACCCTAATAGCAATGCTTTCAGCAACTGCATTGTTATTTAGTAGCTGCTCAATTCAACAACGACTTACTTCCCCTGCTAATCAATATTTACTGAGCGACTCAAGCCTATTATCAGCTCATGTTGGCATAAGCATATTTAACCCTGAAATAGGGCAACATATCTATTCTCACCAAGGAGATAAACTTTTTATTCCGGCTAGCAACACCAAAATAATCACCTGTTATGCGGCAATGAAATATTTACCCAAATCATTGCCTGCAGCGTATATAACAGATCTCGATACTGCCGTTGTGATTACACCTACTGGTGACCCTACCTTTCTGCACCCATATTTCGACAACCATCCCTTATTCGATGTATTAAAAAAAATCAATAAACCCATTTACATAAGCAATCACAACTGGAATACTAATGCGCTTGGCAAAGGGTGGTCGTGGGAAGACTATAGCGAGCATTACATGAATGAAAGAAGTGCTTTTCCTATTTATGGAAATCAAATACACTGGTTCCAAGAAAAAGGCAAGAAAGAAAACCCATCTTATCCTGGAGATACCGTTGACTTATTTATTTACTCAAACCCCGAAGTATCTTGGCCTGTAGAATTTGCAACTGAAAAAAGAAACGCATTTCATGTAGAAAGGGCTAAGGACCAAAATGCCTTCACCCTATTTGAGGGAAAAGAAAGTCAAGCAAAAGCTTCAGTTCCTTTTATTACATTAGGCCTTGAAACCGGTATTCAGTTATTAGAAGATAGCCTTGGAAAAAAAATATTCTTAGCCGATGCTAGCCTAGAAGAAAAAATAAAAAAAATAAAACACGATACCATCTATTCTCAACTAACAGATTCCATGTTGAAAATCATGATGCACAATAGTGATAATTTTTTTGCTGATCAATCCCTAGAAATGGTTAGTCAGCAAAAGTTAAATACCATGGATGAGGCATTAATTATTAATGACCTGTTATCAAGCGATTTAATTGGACTTCCACAAAAACCCAGATGGGTAGATGGTTCTGGACTAAGTCGATACACCCTTTTTTCTCCTGATGATATGATTTTTGTACTAAACAAACTTCGTCAAGAACAACCATTTGAAAGAATTAAATCAATATTTCTGCAAACTGGACATGAAGGGCTCTCAAGCCATGATTCAACTCAAAATGAATTTTTAATTGCAAAATCAGGATCTATGGGGGGAATATATTGCTCAAGTGGCTATATAATATCCCAGAAGAAAAAAGTATTGATCTTTTCAATCATGGTCAACAACACAAAAGCTACTTCATCAAAAGTTAGTAAGCAAATACGACTATTTCTAGAGAAAGTAGCTGCTACAAATTAATAGCAGTAGTGAATTAGCAGGCTATATGCCAAAAAGTGCACTTAAATAATCTTTATTTATTTCTAAGTAGGTAGGCTTTCCATCAAAATGCGTATTCGCTTTCGTACACTCCATTAATTGCTCTACGATCAGTCGAAGTTCATCGTGATTTAATTTAACCCCTGTTTTAACAGCATGCTTTCGCGCAAGTGCTTTCGATATTTTTTCTTTATACGCTTGATGCAAGGATGCTGTTTGATCTTTAACATCTTCAAGTATCATTTCTATGACGGATTGATCGTTTTCGCTAGGATGATCAGCAGGGCTGCCTTGTAGCAGAAAAGCGTTATTACCAAAAGGTTCAAGCTGATAGCCCATATGCAACAAATCGGGCAATATTCCAGTAAGTATTGGTGCATCTGTAGGTGATACATTAATAGCTACTGGAAAAAGATTTTGCTGAATCGCCATGCCTCTACCCTGCCAAGCGGCATTGAATTTTTCAAAAAGGATTTGTTGATGAGCTAATTGTTGTTGAAGTAATGTAATGCCATTCTTTTGCTCAAAAACAATATAGGTTTGATTCAATTGAAATACAGCATTATGGTCCAGCGGTGTTAATGCAGATGATGCTTTTGTAGGAATGAATGACCCTTGAACCGGGAGTTCGACATTACCGGATTCAACATTCTGCTCAACCGTGTTCTCTTTAAAAAAATCTTTCCAGTTACTCAGATTACTGCTCGTTTCAATTCGATGTGCTTGATGCCTATCTACAAAATTTTTATATAAGCCACCAGACATTGCATCTTGCTTGCTAGATGACGAGAAAGGCTTTGAAACAGCGTCTAGCTGCTGAATACGTGGGTCAAGGTCAAAATCGATGGCAGGGGCAATACTATATTGTGCCAATGCATGACGAACCGCTGATTTAATAAAAGCGTATACAATTTTTTCGTCTTCAAATTTAATTTCTTGTTTTGTTGGATGAACATTGACATCCACTTGAGCAGGATCAAGATCCATGAAGATCACAAAGAAAGGAAAACCACCCTCTGGTATCAATTGCTCGTAAGCACTAATTACGGCATGAGTTAAATAGGGACTGCGTATAAAACGATTATTTACAAATAGATATTGATCACCTCGAGTCTTTTTGGAGGTTTCAGGTTTACCGATGAACCCTTTAATATTTAAATAATCTGTCTTCTCTTCAACTGAAACCAATTTTGTAGCATAATTAGGGCCCATGATCTGGACAACACGTTGCTTCAAGCTTCCTTTATCCAAATGAAATATTTCCTGTCCGTTATGCTTATAAGAAAAAGATACTTCAGGAAAAGCGAGTGCAACTCGGATAAATTCCTCCGTTATGTTTTTAAGCTCAACCGCATCACTTTTGAGAAAATTCCTTCTTGCAGGAACATTGAAAAACAGGTTTTTCATGGTAAAGGAAGTGCCAGTAGCACATGCACAAGGCTCCTGCTTAATAACATGACTATGTTCAATATGAATCTCCGTACCCAATTCGTCGCTAGGTCTCTTTGTACGCAGGGTTACCTGAGCAACTGATGCAATAGAAGCTAAAGCTTCTCCACGGAAGCCCATTGTTCTTATTTTAAACAGATCTTCAATCGAACCAATTTTTGACGTGGCATGTCGTTCAAAACAATTTCGAGCATCAATCTCGTTCATGCCATTACCATTGTCCACCACCTGAATCATCGATTTTCCAGCATCACTAACATTCAATTGTATTTCTGTAGCTTCTGCATCAACGGCATTCTCAAGCAGTTCCTTCACTGCACTGGCAGGACGTTGAATCACTTCGCCAGCAGCAATCTGGTTTGCAATGTGAATTGGAAGAAGATGAATTATATCAGACAATTATTCTTAATTTAAATATGTTTACTAAATCAGCACAGCCACAATACCACTCAAAATCATTAATACACCATTTGTTAGATCAAATTCTATTCGATGGTACAAAAAATACAATAAATTTGATGCAACATAGCTTTCTAAATACACCAAAAGAACCAGAAAGGCTGCATTTAAACCCTGACCTGCAAAATTAACAAAACATCCCTGTATGATGATGAGAAAATCACTCCATTTTGCCCTCTTTTTACTCCTTTCACAGCAAGCCATTTGTCAACGTGCTACTGAATGGGCAGATAGTGTCTTGAAAACGTTATCTGAAAACGAAAAGATTGGCCAACTCATCATGGTTAGGCTATCCGCCATTGATTTAAAGACCAAGGTCGTGAGCTTTTACGATACCACCGTTGAACGTGATATCTTAGAATACAATATTGGGGGTATATGCTTATTCCAAGGAGCGCCTGTCAAGCAGGCTAACATGATTAATCATCTTCAATCTATTGCTAAAACGCCAATTTTAATTGCCATAGATGCAGAAAATGGTGTGGGCATGCGCATGGATAGCGTTTCAGGTCTACCTAGAATGATGATGCTAGGCGCACTTCAAGATAAATCGCTTGTTTATAAATACGGACAATGGGTTGGAAAACAATGTAAAGAACTAGGTATACATGTCAATTTTGCACCTGTTGTTGATATCAATAATAATCCGAATAACCCTGTGATCAATGATCGATCCTTTGGCGAGAATAAATATAAAGTAGCAGATCTAGCCATTCAATATATGCTTGGCATGAAAAGCGAGGGTGTTATGGGAAGCGCCAAACACTTTCCTGGACATGGTGATGTAGATGTAGATTCACATTTTGCACTACCCATAATCAGTAAAACACGGGAAGCACTTGATAGCCTTGAACTTTACCCATTTAGGAAAATATTTGAAGCGGGTATTGGTAGTGCGATGGTTGCTCACCTATTTATCCCTTCAATTGATAGCAGTGCGAACAGAGCGTCCTCCATATCCCCAGCTATTGTAAATGGCTTGCTAAAAAAAGAAATCGGGTTCAATGGAATTACGTTTACAGATGCACTAGAAATGAAAGGCGTCTCTGCTGTATATCCCGATGGGGCTGCAGCAGTTGAATCGATCATTGCGGGTAACGATATACTCTGTTTGCCGGGCGATGTGAAAACAGTTGTCGAAAAAATAAAACAGGCAATTATAGAAAATCGGATAAGCTGGGGCGATATCAATATGCATGTTCAAAAAATTTTGGCTGCAAAATATGAACAAGGATTATCGAATAGAACTGCTATTCAACTAGAGGGCCTCACAGAACGATTGAATGATCAAAGCAATGCAATTAGAACTGAGGTTACAGAAAAAGCTATAACACTGGCCAAATATGAAGACAATGCATCCTTGCCTTTACCTGCTGACAAATCAGGGAGATACGCCTTGCTAGAAATTGGAAAAAACATAAACACCCCATTTTCAACCAACTTGCGGAGAGAATACAATGCAGATGTTTTGTTCTTTGACAATAGCATGAACGAATTGCAAGCTGACAGTGTATTAACTATACTTGAAACGAATTATGAGAACGTAATCATTGCTATACACGAATTACCTCGATACCCGTCAAATAATTTCAACATGTCTGCTGTTGAAATCCAGCTCATCAACAGTTTAATGAATAAAAAACCAGCTACCCTATTCATTTTTGGCAATCCCTATGCGGCTAAATTTTTCTGTAATGTGAAAAATATTATGATTTGCTATGATGATGAAAGCACAACTCAAGAAGTTGCATCGAAGATGTTATCTGGAAAACTATCTCCTCAAGGAAAATTGCCCGTAACCATTTGTGAGAAGATGCATGAAGGGGCAGGATATTCATTCAGTATGCCTAGTATAGCAAATAATCAAAATATCTTAATTCATTCACTTGATTCGATTGCACAAGACGCCATCAAACAACATGCTACTCCGGGTATTTCCTTGCTCGTACTGAAAGATGGAAAAATCATGCTAAACAAATCCTATGGACACTTAAGCTACGACAGCATTGAAAAAGTTAAAACAGAAACTATTTATGATTTAGCGTCTGTGACTAAAGTTTGTGCCACTACAATCTCAATCATGAAACTGTATGATGAGCACAAAATTCAATTAGATAAAACACTAGGAGAATATCTACCTTGGGTTAGAGGATCTGACAAAGAAAACCTCCTTATAAAGGATATTTTATTACACCAAGCCGGCTTAAAAGCATTTGTTCCTTTTTACAAAGAAGTTTCCGATAGCGTTACAAATAAGGCATTGCCCATATATTTTAGTAAGACAACAACCAACTCATATGGAATAAAAGTAGACGACTCTATTTATATGCGAACGGATTGGATCGACACTATGCATCAACGCATTTTGATGTCACCGCTAGGAAAAGCTAATGAATATGTATATAGTGATAATGACTTTATTTTTTTGGGAGAAGTGGTAAAAGCTATTAGTGGTCAGCCGCTTGAACAATACGTATGGAATAACTTCTACAGACCACTTGGATTTAGAAGTACCGGATTTAATCCAATAAACTACGTTAACAAAAGAACTATTGCACCAACAGAGCAAGATCCTTATTTCAGGGAAAGATTGATTCGTGGAACAGTACATGATCCGGGTGCTGCCATGTTTGGAGGAGTAGCAGGACATGCAGGATTATTTAGCAATGCGTATGAAATAGCCGTACTTATGCAGATGATTATGAACAAAGGAATCATCAATGAAAAAACATTTATTTCACCTGCGACTGTCGAACTTTTCACGGCCTACCAAAGTGATGTAAGCAGAAGGGGACTAGGTTTTGATAAACCTGAAAAGGATAATTCAACTAGACATACCCCCTATCCAGCAATCAATGTATCATCATCCACATTTGGACACCTTGGATTCACTGGCACCTGCGCCTGGGCTGATCCAGAAAATAAACTTGTATTTGTCTTATTGGCAAATCGCGTAAACCCTGTTGCCAAAAATTTATATGGCGACTTAAATGTTAGAGGGAAAATGGTGGAAGTGGTGTGGGGGGGGGGAGAGGTGAGATGAGAGGCGTTAGAGGTTAGACGTTAGACGTTAGGGGTTAGGAGTTAGACGTTAGGCGTTAGATGTTAGGGTATCTGTTATTATAATTTCCTACAAAATATTCAGTTGTGTTCTGATAACAACTTTGGTGGCTACCCATACTTTCATATAATTTGGAATGCGGATGCGCTCTTCTAGTATACGTTGAGGCTTTACTGCCTTGATTTTTTTGAATAGACTCAAGTAATATTTATACGCCAAATAAACCCCGAAGCGAGCAGTTAAAGGAAGTTTCAAAATTCCAGTATACGCATCAGCGAAATCTTTTGCAATATCTGATTCGATAAGTGATTTCATTTCATAAGTAAATGAATTAAAATCTACTCCAGGAAAATATACGCGGTTCAATTGCTGATAATCAGCCTTCACATCTCGAAGGAAATTAACCTTTTGAAAAGCAGCACCAAGCGACTGCGCTGAAGGCTTGAGCAACTCATATGAATCCTTATTGCCATCACAGAAAACATATAAACACATTAAGCCTACAACTTCTGCACTACCATATATATACTCCTGATAATCAATAGTAGTATACTGTCCTTTCTCTAAATCAAATTCCATGCTACGGAAAAATGCTTCAATCAACTTATGATCAATGTTATACCGATTCACAGTACGCTGAAAACTATGTATTATAGGATTTAAACTGACCCCATTCTCAATTGCAGCGTAGGTCTCGGCCTTGAAATTGGCAAGCAACGTGGCCTTATCAAAATCATGCAGTGTATCAACTATTTCATCCGCAAACCGCACTAGTCCATAAATATCAAATATAGGACCTCTCACATCTTTATGCAACAATTTGATCGCACTACTGAATGAAGTACTGTATCGCTTTGTGGTAAGGCGACTACACTCATGGGAAACTTCGTGAAACGTGCTAATCATTGAATTGAAGATAATTAAAAAAAAATGTTTTTTTGTGAACTGAGATACTAACTATTTTTTTTGTTTAATAAATAAACAACAAAAGTTAATCCTTGTTTAACTTATGAGTTAAAATATTAACCATATTTTTTATGAATTAGCCCTGCAACTACCTCACCACTAATTAAACTTGGTGGAACACCAGGTCCAGGAACAGTTAATTGACCTGTATAATAAAGATTATTTACCTTTTTACTTACACAAGATGGTTTCAGTATTGCCGTTTGCATCAATGTATTTGCAAGTCCATATGCATTGCCTTTGAATGCATTATAGTCTTCAATGAAATTACTATAGGAATACGATTTTTTAAATACAATGTGATTACGGATATCAACTCCAGTTTTTTGCATCAATCGATCACTTAACACATTAAAGTAATGGTCTCTAACTTCTTCTGTATCTCCATCAAGCCCTGCAGCAATTGGAATTAAGAAGAATAGATTTTCTGATCCATGTGGAGCTTGACTTTCGTCAGTCACAGAAGTAGCACTCAAGTAGAAGAGCGGCTCTTTTGGCCATGCTTTGTCAACATATATTTCATCAGCATGATGCTGAAATGAAACATCAAAAAACAAAGAATGATGAAGGAGTGAAGGTATTTTGGTATTGACTCCAACATAATAAATTAAACAGCCAGGAGCCATTTCACGCTTGTTCCAGTAAGACTCAGAATAACTTCTGTATTTTTCTTCTAGTAAGGTTGTTTCAATAAAATGATAATCTGCTGCACCAACCACCACATCAGCATTGAATTGATTACCATTTTTAGTGGAAATAGATTTTGCAACTCCATTTTGAATATTGATGGATGTTACGTCTTCATTGAAGTGAAATTTCACGCCTTGATCAACAGCAACCCTGTGCATAGCCTCCACTATTTTATACATCCCACCTTTGGGAAACCATGTTCCAAGTTTCACATCTGCATAATTCATTAAACTATATAATGCGGGTGTATTTTCAGGTAATGCACCCAGAAAAAGCACCGGAAATTCCATCATTTGCCGAAGCTTAGGATGCTTGAAGTATTTTCCAATATGAGATTTGATATCATTAAATACATCTAATTTAAACAGTCCTGCTATCAACTCTTTATCAAGAAATTCAAGCAATGATTGTCCGGGTTTAAAAACCAGTTTATTAATCCCTACCCGATACTTATAGGCAGCTTCTTCCATGAAGGCGTCTAACTTAGCCGAAGCACCCCGTTCAGTATGCTCAAACAACTCTTTCATGGCAGCATAATCAGCAGGAACATCCATTTGGTCATTATCCCAATAAATACGGTAAGAAGGATCAAGTCTGATCAGTTCATAGAAATCAGATACACGAGCATTAAAACAATTGAAATAACGTTCAAATACATCAGGCATCCAATACCAACTTGGACCCATATCAAATGTAAAGCCATGCTCATGAAAGTGCCGAGCTCTACCACCTGGTTGATCATGTTTTTCAACTACATCAACATCCCAACCAGATTTAGCAAGAAAAGCAGCTGCAGAAAGACCGGCAAACCCACTACCTATTACCACTGCTTTTTTTGCCACAACCATTTTATTTAATAGTTACTAATCTGCGTCTTGAGCAGTTTGCGTGCGAAATGTATACGACTTTTTATAGTTCCTAATGGCTCATTAAGTACATCAGCAATTTCATGGTATTTATATCCTTCAAAATAAAGCATAAATGGTTGTTTGAAGATCATCGGAAGATCATGAATTGCCGCATTAATGAACTTTATCCGCATGTTAGATTCTGCATCATTGGGAACAGTTGATTGGTTATAATCAAGCAGAAAATCATTTGGACTATTATCGAAAATAGTATTTTGTTTTGACTTACGTCTGTAGTTATTAATGAAAATATTACGCATGATTGTATACAACCAGGCTTTAATATTGGTGCCAACACTATACTTTTCTTGATTAGACAATGCTCTAAACATCGTTTCCTGTAAAAGATCTTTTGCCGTTTCTTGATCCTTAGTTAATGTAATGGCGAAGGGCTTCAAGTATTCAGAATTCTGAATCAACAGCTGGCTAAATTCGTTCGTTGACATTGTATTTGTTTAATTTATAGTACAATGAAGTTAAACATAGTAGAAATAGCCACCAAATTTTTGTTTAAGAAATATTATAAATAAATTAAACAAAATAATTCATACCATAACCATCTGTTAAGTAAATGAAAATCAATTATTTACAAAATATTGAATGGAGGCAGTTTGACTCTTTTAGAGCCAGGGCTAATGGGGGAACAGGAATTAGCTGAGCATTTACGCTAATTCGGCTACAAATGTGGTTACTTCTTGGAGTGATTTTTTAAAATGCACATTTGGGGGAATCGGCTTGTCGTAGATAGATGCCAATCGTCCAGAAATAATGAGTGGGATAGATCTAAATCGCTTTTGCGATTGCTGTATAAATCGGTCAAAATTGAACAAATTAGAAACCGATGTGAGGTGGGTATATATGAAATCAGGGGCCTTGTTTTCAACCACATAATCAACATCCTCTAAGGGTATATTAGTACCAAGATAAAGAACTCCAATACCTTGATTCTTTAGTAGGAATTGTATAAAAAGAAGACCAAGCTCATGAAATTCACCTTCGGGCAAAAATAACAATACTGTCTTTTTTGTTGGAATTAAATTACTAATGGCTTGCGTTCCAACAATTAATTTTTGCCTAATTATATTAGACACTAAATGTTCTTGCGCAGGATTGACATGTCCGGTAACCCACAACACACCAATACGCTCCATAAAAGGAAAAATGATTTTGTGTATCGTTTTTTCAATCCCTTTTACCCTAATATGCTCATCAATAATCAATTCGAAAGAAACTAACTCCAAATCGATCATTTTTTGAATCAATTCATTGATAATCCTTTCTTGCTGAGCCTCAGAATTGTTAATCCCTAGAATTTTAACATGAATGTCATCATCAGACATTTTACCAATATGAGAAATCTTGAACCCATAACGGTTCAATAAGGCTATGTTTAATATCTTCTTAAGTTCATTGTTACTGTAGTAACGGATGTTAGTATCCGTTCGCTGTGGCTTTAAGAAAGTATACCGCTGCTCCCAAATACGAATAGTATGGGCTTTGATACCAGTAAGGTTTTCTAAATCTTTTATGGTAAACGCATTCATCTTCTAATTAACATATAAAGGTGTGAAATTGTTGAGCAAAAACACAATAAGAATTTTTATAGGCTAGACTAGGTAATAATGACATCAAGCACCAAGTCCAAGGCTTTTGTTTGCTTTAATTGACGCAAAGCACCCAGATGGCGTTCATGGTGTATATCTGTACTGAGTAAATCCACCATATTCATGGTGGCTAGCCATTCGGCAGAACGCAAGACATCTGGACCATAATATCCAGAGAAGGAGAGTAAGTTTGATTGAAATAAACAGCCTGCTGATCTAATTTCCTGCAGTTCGTTTTTCTTGCTAAAGTAATAATGATATCGTTCAGGATGAGCAAAAACAGGTTGATAACCCTGCATCTGCATTTCAAAAATAATATCCTTCAACTGTATTGGCGGCTGAATGAATGAAATTTCAATCAATACCCAATTATCCTTAATTGTCCGCAAGGGTTCTTTATTTTCCAACAGCTGCTGGAAGTTTTCATCCAACAGGTATTCCGCCGCGGCCCGCACATTGTTTGTTATGCCTATACTCTCCAAGTGCTGCTGAAGTTTTTGATACGCCGATTGAATGGAGGCATTATTATTCTTCCAAATATCATGCATCACATGAGGAGTAGCTGTAAACGTTTCATAGCCTAATTCAATCAATCCATTTAGTAGCAACACTGAAGTTTCTAGATCTGGTGAACCATCATCGATACCAGGAAGGATATGAGAATGATAATCAGTCTTCAACAGATGAAATGGAAAAGATGGAAGTGATTTGCGTTTGAAAAAAAACAATATATTAAGATTGAATGCTTAGGTGCTCTGAGCTATATTTATCATAGACACGTTGTAACCCTTCACGTAAACTAATGTTATATGTCCAACCTAAGGAAGTCAGCTTGGAGACATCCAATAATTTTCTTGGTGTGCCGTCAGGCTTTGAATGATCAAATTCAATAGCACCTTCAAAACCTACTACATCTTTTATCAAAAGAGCCAATTCAGATATTGTACCATCCTCGCCAGCGCCTATATTTACTAAGCCTTCCTCATCATAATTTTCCATTAAAAAACAACAGGCTTCTGCAAGGTCATCTACATGAAGAAATTCTCTTCTTGGTGTACCCGTACCCCAGACCGTAACAGAGGGCTCATTATTTAATTTTGCCTCATGAAATTTTCTGATTAAAGAAGGAAGAACGTGGGCATTTTGTAAGTCGTAATTATCATTCGGGCCGTATAAATTAGTAGGCATTACAGAAATAAAATTACAACCATACTGAGCACGATACGCATCACATAGTTTTATGCCTGCAATTTTTGAAATAGCATACGGCTCATTGGTATGCTCCAATAAGCCCGTCAACATATACTCCTCTTTCATGGGTTGAGGAGCGAACTTTGGATAAATGCATGAAGAACCAAAAAACAATAATTTTTTTACCCCTGTTTTATACGCCGCATGAATAACATTTGACTCCATCATCAAATTTTCATAAATAAAATCAGCACGGTAAGTATTGTTTGCCATGATACCACCTACCCTTGCAGCAGCTAAAAAAACATACTCAGGTTTCTCCGCTTCAAAAAATATATTTACTGCATGCTGATTGGTCAGATCTAAGTCAGCCGAATTCTTAAGAATAAAGTTAGTATGCCCCATTTTTTTTAAGAAACGATGCACAGCTGAACCCACCATTCCCCGATGACCAGCGATGTATATTTTAGCGTTTAAATCCATTGAAGGAGTTGAGGAAGGTTTAGAAAGGTTGAGGAAGGTTTAGAAAGGTTGAGGCGTAAACTATTCATGTTGATTTTTGACATTGAACCCGTATTCCTTCAGAAATTTTTCTTTCTTAAACAGCGCTACATCACTGCTTACCATATCTTTTACTAACATGGCCAAATCATATTTAGGCTTCCAGTTCAACTTAGTCATGGCTTTGGTTGGGTCTCCAATCAACAATTCTACTTCAGTAGGTCTAAAATAAGCAGCATCTACAGCCACTACTTCTTTCCCAATTTCAACAGGGTATTCAGCATTGTTAGCAGCAACCACATAACCTCTTTCATCTACACCTTCACCTTTAAATTCTACGACTATTCCTAATTCTGCAAAAGACATTTTTACAAAATCTCTAACGGGTGTAGTTATACCAGTTGCAATTACATAGTCTTCAGGCTCCGGTTGCTGGAGGATACGCCACATGGCTTCAACATAATCTTTCGCGTGTCCCCAATCGCGACGGGCATCTAGGTTCCCAAGATAAATTTTGTCTTGTAGTCCTAAGGCAATTTTAGCCACCCCACGCGTTATCTTACGCGTAACAAATGTTTCCCCACGCAATGGACTTTCATGATTAAATAAAATTCCATTTGCAGCAAACATATTATATGCTTCGCGGTAGTTAACTGTTATCCAATAAGCATACATCTTTGCTACCGCATAAGGTGAACGCGGATAAAATGGTGTAGTTTCTTTTTGTGGTACTTCTTGTACCAACCCATATAATTCAGATGTAGAAGCCTGATATATTTTTGTTTTTTTAGTTAGCCCAAGTAATCGAACTGCCTCCAGTATTCTAAGTGTGCCAATACCATCTGCATTAGCCGTGTATTCAGGTGTGTCAAAGCTAACTTTAACATGGCTCATCGCTGCCAGATTATAAATCTCATCGGGTTGAACCTCTTGTATGATTCGAATTAAGTTTGTAGAATCGGTTAAGTCACCATAATGCAACGTAAGTTTAATCCCCTTCTCATGAGGATCTTGGTATAAATGATCGATACGATCAGTATTGAAGAGAGAAGACCTTCTTTTAATGCCATGAACTGTATATCCTTTTTCTAAAAGCAATTCGGTGAGATATGCCCCATCTTGTCCTGTTACTCCGGTAACGAGTGCTACTTTACTCATAGGTTTATAAACTGTTTAATTTTTCTCAACGGTTTCAAAATTAATGTAAAATAATGAGGTTTTAGCGCATTCAAGGCCCATGCCATTCTATCCTCCTGATTCGCTATAAGTCTATTCCTTAATGATGATGTGCTTTTACCACCTTGCCTCATATTTACTATCACATCTTGTAGGTATGCAGTCTTAATTTCATGCTTGAGTAGCAAACGAAGCATCAACTCATAATCAGCAGAGGAATTCAATACCGTATTAAACATTCCGTATTTAAGGTATAGATTACGTCTAACAAAAAATGTAGGATGAGGAGGCATCCATCCCCAATAAAAATCATTGACTTTGTATGAACCTGACCTCCACTTTCGCTTAACCTTACTAGTGTCAACCCAATCAACAAAATTAAGATCAGCATACACGGCTTCAACGCTACTATCTTC
>CAJBBV010000176.1 GCA_903951405.1 uncultured bacterium | reverse complement strand
TAGTTCAATCCTTTTTGGCAGTCCAACTATTGTTTTCATCATTAAAATCAGGAAACACTTTGTTGGGGTCAAGTATTATGGATTCAAGCTCTTCGTTGATTGGAATTCTCACCTTAAAGCTGGCTGAATTTTGCCAAATTTCAACCGGCAATTTTATCGTCCCTTTTTTCCCTGATTTGGTTGCATAGTCAAGAATCACAGGCATAGCTGCTTTTTCAAGGTTATCGATAGTGACTAATGCCCCGTTTTGAGCATTATTATTGATGTATTCAACCTTTGATACAGCCTGATCTAATCGCCAATTTTCCAAGAATAATCCTTTCCAGAACCATCCCAAATCTTCCCCAACACTACTTTCTATGCTACGGAAAAAGTCCCATGGCGTAGGATGTTTAAAGGCCCAATCTCTAATGTATTTCTTAAACGCAGCATCAAAAAGCTTCTCACCAACAATGTGCTTTCTGAGTATTCCGAGTGAAAAACCAGGTTTTAAGTATAATGAAAGGCCAATATTGGATTCTTTTAATGCATCAGGGGTTTTCATGATGGCTTCGCTCCTGTCACTATACATAAACTTCGCCATCGCATGAGCATCCATATCACCTTGAGCATATTCGCCGTTATTGAAGTCTTCAGAAGCGATTCCATTGATGAATGTATTGAACCCTTCATCCATCCATCCATACTTTCGCTCATTACTACCTACGATCATAGGGAACCAGGTATGTCCAAATTCATGATCAGTTACACCCCATAAGGAACCATTTTTTGCAGTTGAACCACAAAAAACGATACCTGGATATTCCATGCCCCCTACGTTACTTGCCACATTACTGGCAGCTGGATATGGAAACTCAAACCAACGTTTGGAGTAATTTTCGATGCTTGCCTTGGTATATTCAGTTGACCTACCCCATGCATCCTTGCTAGAAACAATAGCTGGATAAACAGATTGAGCAATGGCTTTTTTGCCAGAAGGAAGATTGATTTTAGCAGCGTCCCAAATGAATGAGGCTGAAGAAGCCCACGCAAAATCTCTAGCGTTAGCAATTTTATATTTCCAGGTTACTGTTGGTGTTGTGAGATGGCTAGCAGGGTTGTTGATATCCTCTTTTGAACGAATAACTACAGTGGAATCACTTGAGATTGCCTTTTTATAACTAGCTAATTGACTTGTTGTCAAAACCGTAGAAGGATTAAGCAATTCTCCACTGGCAACAACAGTATGATTATTAGGAACGGTTAGGCTAACATCAAAATTTCCATATTCTAGGTAAAATTCACCTGCACCAAGGTATGGCAACGTGTTCCAACCTTGTATATCATCAAAGACACAAATTCGAGGATACCACTGAGCCACTGCAAATATTTTACCATCTGGCGTATTCAAAACACCTGAGCGATCAGCCCCATATTCTGGCATTATGTATTTGTAATCAATTTGAATCTTAACCTTATCACCACCCGATTTCAATAATTTAGGAAGGTCAAGTCGCATTCTAGTATCCGTAATATAAGGCTGTATTGCAGTTTCGCTAGATTTTCCAGAAACTGTATTAATAACTTTTACTGTAGAAATCTCGAATCCGCCTTCAAATTTATTTTTTGAACTACCATAACGACTATTCCCAACTGAAGGTAATTTTAAAAATCCCCTTGATGATGTATTGAATAGATTTTGATCAAGTTGAAACCAAAGAAAATCTAGTTGATGAGGACTATTATTCGTGTACGTTAAGGTAACCGTTGCTGATAGTTGGCTTAGGGAATCATCTAGCTTTGCATCAATTGTATAATCGGCAGCATTTTGCCAATATGCCTTACCTGGTTCACCGTTTCCAGTTCTTTGTTGATTGCCCTGTTCTTTGTAAAACAAAGGATTAAAGAGCTCATTTGGATCATACTTAGAAACAACTTGTTTGACCTCTTGGGCTTGTGAAGACGCAATAACTAGTAAAGAAATAGCAAGAATAGATAGTGTTTTTTTTAACATAATGAATTGATTATTAAGTTCTTTATTTCATTGACTCAAGTAATTCTTTGGCTTTGTTTTTATACCATTGCTCTTCAATTGAAGAGGGTACTAGTTTAATCGTTGCAGTTAAAATCGAAATGGATAAATCTGCTCTTCCAATTTTCT
>CAJBBV010000175.1 GCA_903951405.1 uncultured bacterium | reverse complement strand
GCCGATCCTCAGGGCGCTCAACACAGAAGGGTATAGTACACCCACACCAATTCAGGAAAAATCAATCCCAGTTGCATTGGCTGGCCGCGACCTCTTAGGTTGTGCCCAAACAGGAACCGGTAAAACCGCAGCGTTTTCCATCCCAATTTTGCAACACTTGCACAATGCCAAGCAAACAGGCGGCAAACAATACAACAGCATCAAAGCCTTGATATTGACCCCAACCCGTGAGTTGGCGATTCAGATTGATGAAAGCATTGCGGCTTATGGCCGTCACCTCGACTTAAAACACCTAGTTATTTTCGGTGGAGTTTCTCAGCATCCGCAGACCGCTGCATTGCGCAACGGGCCAGATATCTTGGTGGCAACACCTGGACGCTTGCTGGATTTAATGCAGCAAGGGTACATCAACCTTGCCTTCATCAACATATTTGTATTGGATGAAGCGGATCGTATGCTAGACATGGGATTCATTCACGATGTGAAGAAAGTGATTGCAAAATTACCTACTAAAAGGCAGACCTTATTTTTCTCAGCCACCATGCCAAATGAAATTGCGAAGTTGGCTGATAGTATTTTATTCGAACCGGTTCGCGTAGAAGTTACTCCCGTATCCTCTACTGCACAGACTATTGTACAGTCAATGTACTTTGTTGAAAAAAACGACAAGAAAAATCTTCTCCTGCATATCCTTCAGGATAGAGCAATAGAACGTGCGTTGGTATTTGCACGAACAAAACATGGTAGCGATAAGGTTGTCAATGATTTGTTGAAGCATGGCGTAAGGGCTGAAGCTATTCACGGGAATAAATCACAGAATGCACGTCAGCGTGCGTTAAGTAATTTCAAAAGCGGGCATACGCGCGTTTTGGTAGCAACCGATATTGCAGCACGAGGTATTGATGTTGATAATTTGACACATGTTATCAATTATGAATTACCGAATGTTCCAGAAACCTATATTCACCGCATTGGCCGAACTGGTCGTGCTGGAGCAAGCGGTATTGCTTTTTCATTCTGCGATAGAGAAGAAAAAGAATTTTTAAGAGATATTCAAAAGTTGATTGGGAATACTGTTCCTGTTGAGAGTGATCATCCATTTGCAATGGCCGATACATCAACGCATATCCGAAGAACTTTACCACAAAATGCAGTTCAACGTCCGCATAATCATAATGCACGGAGGACCTTTGGAGCAGGAGATAGACCTAGCCGAAATGAACGAAGCGAAGGAACTTCTTCTCCTAAAATACTCCTGAGGAAGAATAGTTAAAAATTTTGTAATTATATTTTAATCCCCGTCTCATAAAAGACGGGGATTTTTATTTTATGAAACCAATAAATCTTTCTCTTTCTTTACCAATATAGATGCTTACGATTTTTGGAATTCTTATTTTAAAGCATATTTTTTGTTCTTTTCATCACAAACTGTCATTAGATTTGTACTGAATTAACAGCAGTGATATGAGTTCATTGCTTGAGATAACTCTCTTTGATTTGGATTCAACAGTAAGAAGTAAATAGTTAAGTTATGGCAGGACTTGGAGAAGCTATTAATATATCAACACCACTTAAGCGATTTTTCGGTGTAATCAGGCTTGAAAAAAGAGAAATATCTTCCATCTATTTTTATGCTATCCTTAGTGGATTGCTTCAGCTCACGTTACCACTGGGTATCCAAGCAATCATCAATTTTGCTCAACTCTCAGCCGGCCGAACACATTTGCCAACTTCTGTATGGTTGCTTATTATTTTAGTTCTCATTGGACTTTTAATTACAGGCATCCTGCAAGTCAATCAAATGAAAGTCGTTGAAAAAATTCAACAGCGTTTATTTGTCAGATATGCTTTTGAGTTTACCTACAAACTCCCTAAGTTAAATCTTAGCAATGTTAAAGAGTATCATCTTCCTGAATTAACGAATCGATTTTTTGATACCGTTACACTTCAAAAAGGAATATCCAAGTTCTTGTTAGATGTTCCGCTAGCGCTTATCCAAATTTTATTTGGCCTGACTTTACTTTCTTTTTATAGTTCAGTTTTCATCATTTTTGGAATAATCCTTATTGTTATCCTATACCTTGTTTTATATTATACTTCTCAACGAGGTTTTGATGCATCGATACGCGAAAGCAATCATAAATACAGTATTGCCGCATGGATTCAGGATATCGCTAAATCTATACTGAGTTTCAAGTTTCATGAAAAAAATAATTTACACCTCAAGAAAACAGACGTTCTTGTTGGTGGATATCTTGAAGCTAGAACAGAGCATTTCAATGTTTTGAAATTTCAATATTGGAGTTTAATTTTCTTTAAGCTTTTGATAACTGCTTCTATGTTGGTAGTTGGAGGTATTTTGCTTGTTGAACAAGAGTTAAATATCGGCCAGTTTATTGCTGCTGAAATTGTCATCCTAACTGTTTTGTCTGCCGTTGAGAAAACGATTTTGAGCCTCGATAATGTGTTTGATTTATTAACGAGCATCGAAAAATTAGGAAAGGTAACGGAAAAAGAACTTGAGCATGGTGGGCAACTAAGTATGGATGCAAAGGGAACAGGATTGAGTATTTTAGCTAATAAGCTGAGTTGTTCCATTGATGCCAATAAACTTTTACTTGATGCTACTTTTGAAATTCAATCGAACGAAAAAGTATCCATAGTGGGGGATGAATCAGCCGCGACATCCATTTTGGTCAATATACTTTCTAGTAGCCTTCATGATTTTGATGGTAAATTAACCTTCAATACTATTCCAATAGCTAATTATTCTTTAGACTCTGTTCGAAGAAATATTGGAATCTATAGCGGGCAAAATGAAATATTTAATGCCTCTTTGTGGGATAATATTGCAATGGGGAATCTTTCCATACAAACTGATGATATGATGGCATTGTTGAATCAGCTTGGCTTAATGAAATTCTTTATTTCATTAGAAAAAGGATTCGATACCATTTTATTAACTGATGGCAAAGGATTGAGGGAAGGCGATATTAAAAAAATTCTTTTAGCTCGAGCAGTATTAGGCAAACAGCCTTTATTGTTGTTAGATAACTTTGAAACTGTCCTTAATGGAGATGAAAAAAAATCTATTCATCAAATGATACTTGGCCTGAATAATTCAACTGTCATAGCTGTTTCAAACGACCCTTCCTTCTATATGCAGTGTACTAAGATTATTTATGTTTCAAAAGGTGTTTCAATGTATTTTGAAACCCCCACAGAATTTGATAAATTTTATAGGGAGGTACAAAAATGAGAAATCTATTGAGTGCCATACGAAGAGAATCTGAATATGATTTGAAATCCCCACAACAAATATACCGGGTTGATAAAGAAAGTAATATTCAAAAGTGGTTTTGGATTATCGCATTAATCCTTGCTGTTGTATTGCTAATGCCTTGGACACAAAATATTCAAGTTACAGGTACGGTTACTACATTGTATCAAGATCAACGGCCGCAACAATTAAACTCAATCATTCCAGGACGAATTATAAAGTGGTGGGTGAAAGAAGGAGACTTTGTACAAAAAGGAGACACCATTGTGCAGTTGGCAGATATAAAAGATGATTATCTAGATCCACAACTTATTGCTCGGACAGAAGAACAGCTTGATGCTAAGCAACAAAAGCTATTGTTTTATCAAGCAAAAATAGCTGCCTCAAAAAATCAAATACAAGCGATGGAGTCATCTAGAGAGCTGAAGTTAAATTCGTTAGATAATAAATTGCAGCAAATACAACGAAAGATGCTTAGCGATAGTGCTGACGTGGTTTCAGCTGAAGTGGATTATCAAGTTGCATTACAGCAGCTTAATCGTGCCAAAAAAATGTATGCTGAAGGTGTTATATCCTTGGTGGAATATGAAAGGCGCACGCAACAATACAATAAATCCTTAGCTGTATTTACTTCAACACAGCAAAAATTTCAAAATTCAAAACAGGATCTTATTATTTGTACAATTGAGATGAATTCAACACGTCAAGATGCTGCAGATAAAATATTTAAGGCACTTAGTGAAATAGCTTCAGCACAATCTGACATAGCCACAACACTTGGTGATGTCTCAAAAAATAAAAACCAACTTGCTAACTATGTAGTGAGGGGAAGTCAACGCTGGCTTATAGCTCCTCAAGATGGACAACTTATCAAAGCTAAAAAATCGGGTATCAACGAAATGGTTAAGGATGGTGATATGATTGCAGAAATTGTTCCAACAACGTTTAATTATGCAGCTGAACTTTTTGTATCTCCCAAAGATTTGGTCTTAGTCAATAAGGGCCAAAAAGTAACTATGGTATTTGATGGATTTCCTGCAACAGTATTCTCTGGATGGCCACGTGCGAGTTATGGAACATTTCTGGGTCAGATTATAGCAGTGGAAACAAACATGAGTGATAATGGGAAGTTCAGGGTATTGGTGATACAAGATTCATTAGAACGGAAATGGCCAAGCCAGTTGAAAATTGGAACTGGTGTTCAAGGATTTGGGTTATTGAAAAATGTGCCTATTTGGTTTGAATTATGGCGCCAAATCAATGGTTTCCCTCCTGAATTTTATAAGTCTTCTTCTTCGGGTATATTAGAAAAGCAGTTGAAATAGGATGAAGCAATTCAATTTAATTTTATCACTGTTGCTGTGTTTTATGCTTTTTGCACGTAATAGTGTTGAGGGGCAGATTAAGACATTGAGTTTGGATGAAACATTAACTGTTATCAGAAAATATCATCCTGTTGCAAAGCAAGCCGATTTATTAGTCTCGTTTGCCAATGCTTCACTGCAGTCAAGTCGTGGTGCATTTGACCCCGCAATTTATATAAGTAGTGAACGGAAAACATTCGATAGTAAAAATTATTATTCGTATTCTAATCCTGAGTTAAAAATCCCTACTTGGTTTGGAATAGATGTTAAAGCTGGCGTTGAAAATAATATTGGCGATCGGATGGAGCCAATGTTAAGTTCTGGAAAAACTACATATGCCGGGTTTTCAATACCGGTATTGAAAAATTTACTTTTTGACAAGCGTAGGGCCGCTGTTCAACAGGGTAGAATTATGGTGAGCTTGAGCACTCAAGATCGCTTATTGGTAGTTAATGACCTTTTGTATGAAGCTACTGATGCATATTGGGCATGGGTTTCAGCACATCAATCGTATGTAATACTAACCAATACATTAGCAATTAATAAGACACGATTTGAAAATGTAAAGCAACTGTTTATTGGTGGAGATAGGGCTGCTATTGATACCACAGAAGCACTATCTCAACTGCAGAGTATAGAAACGATGCAGCTGCAATCGGGATTGAATCTACAAAAGCAAAAGTTACTGTTGAGCAATTTTTTATGGAGTGAGTCCAATACACCGTATGAATTGACTGATGATATTGTGCCAGATTCTTCCTGGAATATTGTGTTGGTAAATGACTATCCCTTGCCTTCATTGGTTGATGCACTTTCTTCTGCAGCCACAATGCATCCTAAGTTGCTGATAGTAGATTTAAAGCAGGATATCCTAGAAGTCGAAAGGAAGTCTAAATTTCAGGGACTACTTCCAACGTTGAATATTAATTATAATTTTCTAAACAAAGGGTATGCTTCAAAAGGACTTTTTGAAAACGGATTGTTTCAAAATAATTATAAATATGGATTTCAGTTTGGCTTGCCATTATTTCAGCGTCAAGCCAGAGGGGAGTATTCGATGGCCAAAATAAAATTGCGAAGTCAGCAACTAGAAAATAAACAGCAGCGTTTAGAAATTGAGAATAAGGTAAAATATACTTTTAGTGAATTGGTTTCATTACAACAACAAGCTATCCTTTTTGATCAGAATGTGAAAAATCAAACCCTTTTGTTGCGAGCAGAGGAAATGAGATTTTCAATTGGAGAAAGCAGCTTGTTTCTTATAAATACTCGGGAAAATAAATTACTTGAGTCGCAGCAAAAAACAGCAGAGCTGAAAACTAAATTTTTCAAAAGCATCATAGCACTTCAGTGGGCAACTGGACAGCTGAGGTAAATTATTTAATACACTAATTCTCCCAATTCATTAAAGGGATAAAACCACGTGCTTCACCTTCTCCCTTTTCCAAGTATACGAGATGTGAATTTTTCCATCGGAAGTTTGTATTACGTAGGGATACGAAAATTCGCCACCTACTTCGTTTTCTAATACCAACAAAGGCTCCCAGTTTACTCCATCATTTGATATAGCCACATTTAATGGTGAGCGTGCACTCCATCCATTTTTTTCAGTAGCTAAAGGTTTAACATGATTGTATACCAGTAGATGTTGCCCATCTTTTAATGTTATAGCATCTATTCCTGAATTATTATTTGGCATAGAGGTAGCCTTTAATGTACTCCATGTTTTTCCATTATCTGAACTCCAGGTTTCATTGATGGTTCCATTCTGACTCCTGCATAACGCTTGTAATGTATTTTTATCATGCCTTAATATCGCTGGCTGAATTCCACTGATTGTTTTCCCATCATTCAAATCTGGTCCTTTTGTCCATGTTTTTCCATTGTCTGATGTATACTCAAAATGAACTTTCCATCCCGTTTTTTCTGTGCTGGAAGGACAAATCAATACATCCTCTGTTGGAAACGGTTGGTTTCGGATGGGCCCTAGTATGCCATCTGGTAATTTTTCTGCCTTGCTCCAATTAATTCCGTTATCAGTTGATCTTTTCATCCAGCCGGTCCATTTATGTACGCTTGGACCGATTTTATAAAACAGGAGCAGTTCTCCGCCGGGTACTTGATAGAGCACAGGGTTATAGCAAGCATACCTTGTTTTTTCATCAACGAAACCATCAGCAGCCAATGCAGGTTCAGACCATTTGCCATGTATATTAATACTGGTATAGATATTTACATCATAATAGCCTTCTCTTGTTCCACCAAACCAAGCGGCCATTAGTCCATTGGGTGTTTCGGCTAGCGTAGTAGCATGGCATTCTGGAAATGATGCCGTATCATAGATGAATTCATCAACTATGATACCTTTTCGTTGATTTGATGGTATACTGCTGCGTTGAACTTGTGCTACAAGTGTAGTGCTAAAGAAAATGAAGGGGAGTAGAAGTTTCATTATTCAAGTTAAAGAAATTTGGGGTTTGATTAAACGAATAATTAAACTCACTTAGCTAAGTCATTGATTACCATTTAACATAATCTTCTCCTTTTTTTAGAATCTAGCACATACTTTCACCAAAATTATTTGGTCTAATGACCAAGGCTAATATAATGATAAGACTACTATTTCTCGCACTCACGTCTATGCTCTTTAGCAATGTCTTTAGCCAATCTGCGTATCATATTTCTGGAAGGGTAATGGATACAGTAGAGAAAAAGGGACTAGAAAATGCCAATATCGTTTTAATCAAAGCTTCGGATTCAGTTTTGGTGCAATCTATTCGATCTACGCATGAAGGTAAATTTGAGCTTAGTAATATTCCCACTGGGGCTTATCTAATTATGGCATCTTATCCCAAGTTTGCTCAATTTATTGACAGGGTAGAAGTAATCAATGAAGACAAAGACTTAGGTGTTATGCCAATGGTAACTGCTTTTTTTTTGATGAAGGAAATCATCATAAAAAATTCAATAGCTGCTATCAAAATAAAAGGGGATACCACAGAGTTTACCGCCGATAGCTTTAGGGTTACTCCCAATGCGGATGTGCAGGAACTCTTGCGCAAGATGCCCGGATTTCAAGTCAATGCTAAAGGAGAAATTACAGCATATGGTGAAAAAGTACAGAAGGTGTTGGTAGATGGAGAAGAGTTTTTTAGTGATGACCCTGCCGTTGTTACAAAAAATCTAAGGGCCGATGCAATCGACAAAGTGCAAGTCTTTGATAAAAAGTCTGATCAAGCTGCATTTACTGGGATAGAAGATGGGCAACGTACAAAAACAATCAACTTAAAAATTAAAGAGGATAAAAAGAACGGCTATTTCGGAAAGATTGAGGCGGGGTCAAACTTTGGCCAATATAGCAATGGGAAATTAATGGCAAATTCATTCAAAGGAAAAAGAAAACTAGCAGCTTATGCAACCACAGCCAACAACCAATTCGAGGGGCTGGATTGGGGAGAGTCTAGAGCGTATGGTGACGGCGGAAATTTCGTTTCAGAAGTGGATGAAGATGGTTCAGTAATGATGATGTATAGTGGTGAGGGAAATGATGAAGACAACAAAGGGTTACCAAATCAGCAAACAGTAGGCGCTTTTTATGGGAATAAGTGGAATAATACTTCAACAGCCAATTCAGGACAGTACCAACGCTTGGGAACAGATTTAAATGCGTCTGCTTTTACAAAAACGTTGCTTGATGGATATACGTTAGACAGCTATCAAGAGAACGTACAGTTGTTGGATAAAAAGCGCTATAAGTTGAGCAGCACAAACGAGTGGGGAACAGACAGTACAGGATTGTTTAAGATTGTGGTAAAAGGAGCAAATACGTTGAAAGACGTCAATTCATTTAATAGTGCGAAAACCCTTTTAGACAATCAAACAAAAATCAATCAATCAAGCAGGGCTACATCATTTAGTGAAAATGATAAACAATTAACATCAAGCCTAAGTTTCAGGAAAAAATTTGACAAAAAAGGCAGAAGCATTTCTTTCACCTCAGATTTGAATTTCAATGATAAAACTCAAGAAGGAAGTTTACAGGCAGACAATATTTTTTATGATTTAGGACTGCCAGACCGATTAGAAAATATTGATCAACGTAAATCGGCTAATCAATTAGGAACTTCTATCGCAACAAATTTTATTTTTACAGAGCCCATTAGCAAAAAAAGTTTTTTGTTGTTTAAGTATGGACTAAGCATCGGCAAAAATGATGCAGAGAGAAATACTTTTAGCAAGAACAGTGCTGGAGAATATGCAAACTTGGTTGATTCGCTGAGCAATCATTTTAAGTTCAATACGTTCAATAACAATGCATCTATCAACTATCGATATGTTGCAAAGAAGATGAATTTTGTATTGGGTTCAGGAGCCGGTAGGGTAAATTACCAGGCGGCAAACATAGAGAATTTCACAAAACAATCAATTTCATTCAATAATCTGCTGCCATCCTTTTCAATAAATTTTAAACCCAAGCAGCAACGTAACATCAGTGTTGATTATAATGGATCTACCATAAATCCAACATTGCAGCAGATCCAGCCCTTGATAGACAATGCCGATCCGTTAAACATCACTGTTGGTAATCAAGATTTGGTGCAGGGTTTTACAAACAGGGTCAATATACGAATGAGTGATTTTAAAGTACTCAAAAGTCGTTATGTAGCGATAAATGGGAATTTTTCAAATACTGCTAATGCAATTACGAACAGTAGTAATATTGATGCATCCGGAAAAATAATTTCTAAATATGTCAATGTAAATGGAAGTTTTCAATATGGGTTAAAGTTTGAGTATATGATGGATTTATTTAACGGGATTCAAGGTGGATTTTCTGCTAGCAGAAATAACAGTCGATACATAAATTTTATAAATGGATTCAAAAACACCAATGACAACAAACTTTCTTCTTACTCATTGAATTTACAATATTGGGGTGATAGGTGGTATAGTTTTTATACTGTATTCAGCGTTGCAAATAATAGAACATCCTCTTCTATTCAAACAGGAATCATTTCAAAGTACACGACTTATTCCGTTTATGAAAGCTTTTCTATCAAGTTTAAAAAAGCAAAATTATACATTGATTTATTTGGTGATTTACGTATGTATAGTAAAACGGATGTATTTGTAAATCCACGCACACTCTTTCTATTTAATCCATCCGTCAGGAAGGTGCTTACAAAGAATGATGCATTAGAAGCAAAAATAACAGTGTTTGATTTGTTTAATAGGAATAATGATATACAGAGAAATATCAACAGTAATTTTATTTCTGAAAACATAAATAATGTAATCAAGCGATATTTTATGCTTGGCGTGGTATATAATTTTAAGAGTAAATCTTCTGCAGCAGAAGTCAAATGATGATCATAAAAATCAATGCAACAAAATGAGGTATCTATTATTTATCATTTACATATCAATCTTAAATACTGGTTTTTCCCAGCAACAATTTATACAAAGTGGTAAGATTAGATATGAAAGGAAGTTAGGTCAATTCTCCCTTATGGAATCTTTGCATCAAGGTGAAGAAAATATGTTTGTGGAGGAATTGAAAAAAGTACTTCCACGTATAGTTACAGACTCTTATGTTCTTGATTTTAATCCAGAGACTTCTGTTTATAGATTCGAAAATGAGAATTCAGAAAATAAATATTTTAACTCTACTCTCAAGCCAACTGAGGATGCATATATAATTCAGTCATTCACAGACAGTATGGTAGTCATAAGAACAACTGTATTTGAAAATAAATATCTTATCAAGGATAGCTTAACAAAATACCAATGGAAAATTACCGGAGAGCTAAGAAAAATCGCTGGTTTTGAATGCAAAAAAGCGGTGACCAAGATTTCTGATTCTGTAGTAGTAGTGGCTTTTTATACTGATGAAATTTTAGTAAGAGGAGGACCGGAAAGTTTCAATGGACTACCCGGTATGATCATGGGAATAGCAATTCCGAGGCTTTCGCTAACCTTATTTGCAACTAAGCTTGAGTTGAACAATACAGGAGTTCCTTTAAAAATTCCAACTGAAAAAAAATCCAATTACACTCATCGAAAAGATGTACTTAACGAAATAGAGAAAGGCGTAATGCGAATGGGCAATGAATCAAGCTTAGTGAAGTGGATAATTTCAATGTAACAATGTGTAGCCCAATTTTTAATGGCTGAAAATAGTTGCCTTACTCCGATACATCAGTAATGTTATGATTTTTTCTCTTAGATGTTGACTTCTAGGAGTTCGCCAGGATTTAATGATTTCCATCTGATAATCATGTCTCCAAAATCCTTTCTCAACGCTTCAATATTTATTTGTTTGAGTAACTCCGATGACACGCTCTTCTCAACAAAAATTTCTTCTATTGTTTTTTCAATGTTTTCAAATCTAATTTTTGCATCATGTTGTATTATGCCTGCAATGATTTCAATGGCAATGGCATCATCTGTAAGATTACTTGGTAAGAGCTCTTTCGGTCTATCTGCTCGTTCACTTTCAAAGTCTTTTATATCAAATCCTTTTTTCAACAGACCATAAAAAGCAGATTCGGTTTTTGTAGCGCTCTCTAAGAGATAGTGCAACATATCATGGTAAATCATTCCTGGTTGTACCTTGCACCAAGTCATGCTTCCATCATCACGGGTGCATTCGAGGATATCTTTATCTTCCCCTTTTTTAAATTTGATTTTCATGCTGAATTAGATATTGATCACCAGCACGGGTATCTTCAACTCATGACGAACAGCCTCTACGGTATGTCCGTATACTACATCTTTCAACCCTGTATGACCATGTGCACCAATGACAAGGATTTCGGCATTATTTTCTTTAACCAACTTTACAATCTCTTTTACCCGACCATCGAATCCTAGTAAGCCTTTTGCATTAAATCCTTTATCGGTAAGATCGCTTACATATCCATTCATGCGTTCTGTATCTTTCCTAGTTTCCAAGTCATCTGTTTCATCACCAATGATTCTTGTAGCAGGACTTTCTACAACATGAATCAAAATGTATTCACTATCCTTCTTTCCTTGTCCTAGCGCATGGGATATAAGTTTGTAATCATTCTGACTGAAATCAAGCGCTACTGCAATCTTCGTGTATGTTGGGATGTCAATCTGATTTATTTTAATTGCCTCAGGATGGAACTTTGCCGATTCTCCTTGTTTCTTATTTAGAATAGGATATAGGATAGCTATAAGCAAGAGTACGATATATAAGATGCAACCTATGATTATGACGGCTTTCCAGAAAATTGAATCCGACGTATTAAAAAACGTCATTGCTTGGTCAGTTACCATGTGTAAGTTTAGATACACTAGAACTGCAGTCACTAAGCACGCTAAAAAAATGACGATGGGTTTGATCACGAAGATGCCCATCGTTTTTTTATCGCTTGTAAAATGAATAAGGGGTATTATGGCAAAGCCCAGTTGAAGACTCAATACAACTTGGCTTAGGATAAGGAGATTGTCAATGTTTTGTTCACCGTTAATTAGAATAACTAATACAGCCGGAACAATGGCAATCAATCGTGTCATTAATCTCCTGACCAATGGATTGATTCTGAGTTGAAGATAGCCTTCCATGATGATTTGTCCTGCCAAGGTTCCTGTTACGGTAGAGCTTTGTCCGGATGCAATCAACGCAATGGCAAATAATGTTGGGGCTAAGTTTGTGCCCAGCATGGGTTCGAGTAAGCGATGTGCTTCTTTAATTTCTGCCACTTCGGTTAACCCTGTCTTGAAAAATACTGTTGCAGCAAGAATTAGAATGAATGCATTTACAAAAAAAGCTAAATTCAATGCAATGGCACTATCAATGAAATTGAGTCTTAGCATTCGCCTAATCCCTTCATTATCTCTCTTTATTTTTCGAGTTTGAACTAACGCTGAATGCAAATAAAGATTGTGCGGCATTACGGTTGCTCCAATGATACCAATGGCAATGTAGAGTGCTTGATTATTTGGGATGCTAGGAATGAATCCTTTCACCACTTCACCCATATCGGGTTTAGCCATCAAGATTTCGGCTAGGAAGCTGCAGCCTATAATGGCGACAAGACTTATAATGAAGGCTTCCATTTTTCGAATGCCAAATCGTTGTAGGAATAAAAACAAGAATGTATCAAGTACGGTCAGTGCAACACCCCAGATGAGTGGAAGTCCTGTTAGCAATTGAATTCCGATTGCCATACCTAATATTTCTGCCAAATCGGTCGCAGCAATAGCAACTTCTGCTAAAATGTAAAAGGCAAGGTTGATGTAGCGAGGGTATGTCTCTCGGTTTGCTTGTGCTAGATCACGTCCTCTAACTATACCTAGCCGGGCAGACATGCTTTGTAAAAGCAGTGCCATCATATTGCTCATAAGCAATACCCATAATAAGGTATAACCAAATTTACTACCCCCTGCTAGGTCAGTAGCCCAATTGCCTGGATCCATATAGCCAACGCTAACAAGATAAGCTGGTCCAAAAAAAGCAAGTACCCTTCGCCAGCCTTTTCGCTTGCGGGTGTCTACGCTTTGATTTACTTCTCCAAGCGAACTGAATTCAGGATGGTTTCTGCTGTTCATGTAATGTTTTACGAAACTAATTTAAATTCATTAGACACATGGCATCAGCCATCATGAAAATGAAAATTTTACCTTACCAAATGGGGTGTTCTCAACAAATAAAGAAACCCTTGATGTGACTTAATCTCATTCATTTTAATTCCTTGGGCTGGGTTTTTGATATCGGCTAAGAAGTATCACATAAATACTAACTCATGTTTCCATTTCATACTGTAATTAACTTAGTTTGATTCTTCTAATCTTCATATAAGTTGTATGTTTAAGCTGTATAAAACGAAAATTCTAGGAATTTTTCCACTAATTACATCATCTTAGAATCTTAATCGCCATACATGAAATCATCAAAAAATTATAAATGGATTGTAGTTGCCCTATTATGGGGTGTTGCCTTGCTTAATTATATGGATCGGCAGATGATCTCTACAATGCGACCTGCTATGCAAGTGGATATTGAGGAATTGAGGCAAGCCACAAATTTTGGGCATTTAATGGCGATTTTTTTATGGGTATATGCACTCATGAGTTCATTCTCGGGTATTATCGCTGATCGATTCAATAGAAAATGGTTGATATTAGGTAGCCTTTTTGTTTGGTCTGCTGTTACACTCACCATGGGGTATGCAGAAACATTTGGACAGTTATATTGGTTAAGGGCGTTGATGGGCTTTAGTGAAGCGTTATATATCCCTGCGGGGCTTTCACTCATTGCAGATTATCATGAAGACAAAACGCGTTCATTTGCTATTGGATTGCATATGACAGGCCTCTATATGGGACAGGCACTAGGTGGGTTTGGTTCAGTCATCTCAAGCTTGATGTCTTGGCAGCAAACGTTCATCATTTTTGGAAGCGTCGGACTTTTTTATTCAATTGTTTTATTATTTTTTTTAAAAGAAAAAAAAGATGGGTATGGTCCTGAAGCGCTTCATATTAAGCGAGGATCAGATTTAGTAGGCACCTTCAAAGGACTAAAAACACTTTTATCTAGTTTTTCATTTTGGATTATTGTGATCTATTTCGCCGTACCTAGTTTACCCGGCTGGGCAATTAAAAATTGGGCACCTACGTTATTTTCAGAAAGTTTGGGTATTGAAATGTCTAAGGCTGGACCAATGGCTACCATTTCTATTGCCATGTCATCATTGATTGGAGTGATAGTAGGAGGAATTCTTTCAGATCGATGGACTCAACGAAATATTCGCGGAAGAGTTTATACTGGAGTGATTGGCCTATCGCTGACTATCCCTGCATTACTTTTAATAGGGTACGGCCATACTCTTTTGCCCATACTTACAGCAGCACTTTGTTTTGGTTTTGGCTTTGGTATGTTTGATACAAACACGATGCCTATACTTTGTCAATTTGTTCCTCCTAGTCAACGTGCAACTTCATATGGGTTTTTAAATACTGTTGGCATAAGTGCAGGGGCTCTTATTACTGACTTTTTAGGGAAGTCTACAGATGAAGGAAATCTTGGAAAACATTTTGCTATCCTTGCTGGTGTGGTTTTGCTTGTAGTTATTATTCAATTACTTTTCCTTCGTCCAAAAGTTGAAAAAGCGTAGTTATTATATTCATTTAGTATTACCCCCGCTGTCTACATGAAATCACGTTCAAAATGGCTGAGTCTTATTGTTGTACTGGTGATTCTAAGTATTCCCTTTTTTTATGCACTATACGTGTATGATAAGTTACCGGAGACCATAGCCACACATTTTGATATTGAAGGAAAACCCAATGGGTTCGGTCCTAAAAGTTCTATTTACTTTGGTCCTATTATATTAGGTGTTGTAGGCTTGTTGGTTTTTTTATTGCTTCAAAATATCACGCGGCTTGATCCTAAAAAAACTAAAAATGCAGACCCTGCATTGTTTGGAAAAATTGGTTATTTGATGGTCGTCTTCATGTCTGTACTTGGATTAAT
>CAJBBV010000174.1 GCA_903951405.1 uncultured bacterium | reverse complement strand
TGTTTGGTCGACTGCTTATAGGTGGTCGAAGTAACCATAAGCTTTACCATTTTTTTAATATCCCAACCGCTATCCATGAACTCAACAGCTAACCAATCCAATAATTCAGGATGAGTAGGCAATTCACCTTGGGTTCCAAAATCTCCTGTCGTTTTCACTAATCCTCTTCCGAAAAACTCAGCCCAAAGTCGATTTACATAAACGCGGGCAGTAAGGGGATTATCTCTAGCGGTCAACCATTTGGCTAATCCCAACCTGTTCTTCTGAAAACGTTTTGTGTTGTATGCCATGATGGAACTTGGCGTGTTCATGTCTACCGTGTCAGAAGGTTGATCGTAAACACCTCTTCTCAAAACACGTGTTGGTCTGATGTTTACGCTATCCTTCATGATCATCACCATCACATCGGCTGAATCTTTTTTGTTCAGGAAGCTTAATACAGTTTGTGCATCTGCGGAACTAATTTTCATTACCGGTTCTGCCGCGGGAGAAACAAGGTTAGGTTGAACATTTTCATCAACTTGGTTAAAAAAAGCAAACATGCTATAGTAGTCTTTCTGCGTTACCGGATCATATTTATGATCATGGCATTTTGCACATTCCAACGTGATAGCTAGAAAAGCTTTACCAAACGTATTGGTTCGATCGGTTACGTATTCTATCCTATATTCTTCTTCAATGATTCCACCTTCTTGGGTGATTTTATGATTTCGATTAAACCCTGTTGCCAATAATTGTTCCTTAGATGGATTAGGCAATAAATCTCCTGCAACCTGCCAAGTTATAAACGTGGGGAATGGATAATTTTTATTGAACGCATTGATTACCCAATCGCGCCATGGCCACATGCTTCTGCCTCCATCGTCTTGGTAACCATGGCTATCAGCATACCGAGCCAAGTCAAGCCATTGAATGGCCATCTTTTCACCATAATGTTTATTAGCAAGTAACTCATCCACTATTTTTTCATACGCATTAGCTGCTTTATCTTTTAAGAAACGATCTTGTTGTTCTAGTGTTGGCGGCAGTCCTGTCAGGTCCATGCAAACACGCTTTAACAAGGTTTCTTTTTCTGCCTGCTCATTGGGTTCTAGTCCGTATGATGCTTGTTTTGCAAACACAAAATGGTCAATAGCATTTACGGCATGTAAGTCATCATCAACCTCTGGAACAGCCGGTTTTGTTGGTGGAATAAACGACCAATGTTTTTTGTATTTAGCCCCTTGCGCTATCCATTTGCGAATAACCTCAATTTCATTTTTAGTTAGGGACAAATTAGATGAAGGAGGCGGCATCACTTCTGCTGTATCGGTTGTGATTATTCGTGCATACATCGCCGATTGCAGCGGATCACCTGGAATAATGATATGATGTTTCGGGTCATCTTTAAGCGCCGCAAAAGCCCCTTCTTCTGTATCGAGTCTAAGGCCAGCTTTACGGGCTTTAGCATCCGGACCATGGCACTTGAAGCACCGATCGGACAGAATAGGACGAACGTGGTAATTAAAGTCAACCACCTCCGGTATAGCAGCTTCTTTGCTTTGTTTGTTTACTGAAAAATAGCTGAAAGCCATTATCACAATACTGACTGTTGCAATCAGCAAAACTTTCTTATTCGTCAAGAGCTTGTTCACTATAGTTTTATATTAATCTTCATTTAATCTATCCTTGTACAATTTACATAAGAATTTGTGCTTTATACTATGATAATATTCGAAATCGATTGCGTTAGGGGTAATCGCGCCGTAAAGTCTTTAGTGATTTGGTTTCACATTTTAACTAACCAAGGTCATATATTCTGGATTTTCCATTTTTTAGTTTTGCCAGAAATCAAAGGCTCATGGTAATCAACCAACCTCGTCTCCTTAGTCATGGTGCACTCATTGCTTATGTTGAGGAAATGGCTAGGCTATGCGCACCGGATGCAATTCATTGGTGTGATGGCTCTAAGGCAGAATATGATACGCTATGTGGACTTCTTGTTGAAGCAGGGACATTTAAAAAATTAAATCAAGATCGATGGCCTAATTCTTATGCCTGTAATTCAGACCCCAGTGATGTGGCAAGGGTAGAGGATAAAACTTTTATTTGTAGCAGAAGAAAAGAAGACGCAGGACCAACGAACAATTGGATTGATCCGAGAGAGATGAAGCGTAAAATGAATGAATTATTCACGGGTTCTATGAAGGGTAGAACCATGTATGTCATTCCATTTTGCATGGGCCCATTGGGCTCTCCACTTTCAAAGATTGGCGTTCAAATTACCGACTCAGCCTATGTTGTAGTCAATATGCATATCATGACCCGCGTAGGGAATGATGTAATTAAATTAATAGGTGCTGAAGGTGAATTTGTGAAATGTTTGCATTCACTTGGCGCGCCATTATTACCCGGGCAAAAAGATGTGTTATGGCCATGCAATCCAACTACAAAATACATTGTGCATTATCCGGAAGATCGAACAATCGTATCCTATGGGTCTGGATATGGCGGCAATGCCTTGTTGGGCAAAAAGTGCTTTGCCTTGCGCATCGCTTCTGCTATGGCCAAAGAGGAAGGTTGGCTGGCGGAACACATGTTGATTTTAGGTGTTGAAGACCCCAAAGGTAGAAAGACATATGTGGCCGCCGCTTTTCCAAGCGCTTGTGGTAAAACTAATTTTGCCATGCTCATACCCCCCGCAGACATGAATGGTTGGAAAGTCACCACCATCGGGGATGATATTGCTTGGATTAAACCCGGTAAGGATGGAAAACTATATGCCATCAATCCAGAGCATGGATACTTTGGCGTAGCACCGGGCACAAGTGAAAGTACAAACCCTAATGCGATAAAAGCCTTATCAAAAAATAGCATCTTTACGAATGTGGGCATTACCCCAGAAGGGGATGTATGGTGGGAGGGGCTCACGAAAGAGGTTCCAAAGAAAATATACAATTGGAAAAATGAATTGCATGACCCCGCATCAGGCAAGCTTGTAGCACATCCAAATTCACGATTCACTGCACCAGCACAACAATCGCCAAGTATAGACCCTGAATGGGAAAATCCAAATGGCGTTCCCATTAGTGCTTTTATATTTGGAGGGCGACGAAGCACCACTATACCGTTGCTTTATCAAGCCTTTAACTGGAATTTTGGGGTATACCTTGCCTCAACCATGGGGTCAGAAACTACCGCAGCAGCAGTGGGTGAAATAGGAAATGTACGCCGCGATCCATTCGCCATGCTCCCATTCTGCGGTTATCATATGGCGGACTATTTCAATCATTGGCTACAGTTGGGTCGCAACCTCCCTAATCCCCCTAGAGTGTTTGGTGTAAACTGGTTTAGAAAAGACAAAGAAGGGCGTTATCTGTGGCCAGGATTTGGCGATAATATGCGGATATTAAAATGGATTATTCAACGAGTTAACGGAGAAGTGTCTGCCATTGAAAGTCCCATTGGCTGGATGCCCGAATATGAAGATATTGAATGGGGTAATATGAAATTTACGCCCGAACAATATGACGCCCTCATGGAGGTGGATAGGGAAGCATGGAAGCATGAAATTCTTGACCATGAAGAACTTTTTTCAAGGATGTACGATAAACTTCCGAAAGAATTTTTCTTCATGAGAGAACTTTTGCTTTCAGGACTTTGGCGGTCGCCGGAGCATTGGTTATTAGCCCCTGAAATACATTAAGGCAAATTGTTATTTTTACAATAACTTAACTGACTTAATCCATCTTGAGATGAATTGTATTTCAAAAAAAGTATTGATCATTTTTATCATCATGCTATCAACTTTATTTGGCTATAGCCAATATTCGAATACACAAGAATACCCTGTTTATACTGGGAATGATTTGGGATTAAACTATAGTCCATCATCTTCTACGTTTAAACTCTGGGCACCTTCTGCCGAAAAAGCAGAGATTATTTTTTATAAGTCATCCCTCGGAGATGATGAAATTGAAACCTACGAGATGACGCGCGAATCACACGGTACTTGGGTTAAGCGCATGGATCGTGATCTGAAAGGGGTTTATTATGTGTTCCATGTTTTTATTGATGGCAAATGGTCTAATCAAGTACCCGACCCTTACGCGAAAGCTGTGGGCACAAATGGGAAACGAGCCATGGTGGTCGATTTGAAAGATACCAATCCTGAAAATTGGGAAAATGATTATTCGCCGGCATTTGCTAAGCGAGCTTATATGATGAAAGGAATTGGCGGACTTCCAACCGATGCCATTGTATACGAACTGCATGTAAGAGACGCTAGCATTAGTGCAACATCAGGGATAAAAAATAAAGGAAAATTTCTTGGATTATCAGAATCTGGAACTAAATCTGATGAAGGATTGTCAACAGGACTTGACCACTTAAAGGAGCTTGGCGTAACCCATATTCATTTATTGCCATCATATGATTTTTATAGCATCGATGAATCTCTTCCCGATAGTACGCAATACAATTGGGGATATGATCCATTAAACTATAATACCCCCGAAGGGTCGTATTCAACGAATCCTGAAAACGGTAACACTAGAATTAAAGAGTTTAAAACAGTAATCGCTGCAATGCATGATAAAGGACTTCGTGTAGTGATGGACGTTGTATACAACCATACCATGCTCACGGAAAGTTCTAACTTTAATCAGTTGGTACCTGGATATTACTTCAGACAAAAAGAAGGCGGTGGGTTTTCAAATGCTTCCGCCTGTGGTAACGAAACAGCAAGTGAACGCCCAATGATGAGAAAATTTATCATTGAATCACTTGTCTATTGGGTAAAGGAATTTCACATTGATGGTTTTCGATTTGACTTAATGGGTATACACGATATCGAAACGATGAATGAAATTTCTGCAACACTTCATTCCATTAAGCCAGATATTCTATTGTATGGAGAGGGTTGGACAGCAGGTAGTTCGCCTATCCCAGATTCGTTAAGGGCAATCAAGAAAAACGTAGCACAACTCAATGACATTGCTGTATTCAGTGATGATATGCGTGATGGAATAAAAGGAAGTGTTTTTGAAGCACAGGATAGGGGATTTGTCTCTGGAAAAACGACCGCCTCCGAAAGTGTTAAGTTTGGTATAACAGCAGCGTGTTGGCATCCACAAATAGAATACAGTCTTATTAATTATTCTAAACAACCTTATGCAACATCCCCTTCGCAAGTAATATCTTATTGCGAGTGTCATGATAATAATGTGCTATGGGACAAGCTTTCAATTTCAAATGAATTGGCTTCACCCGAATCCATCATTGAGATGCATAAGTTGGCATTGTCTATTGTCCTTACTTCCCAAGGCATTTCCTTCCTGCATGCTGGATCAGAATTTTTACGTACTAAGAAAGGCGTAGAGAATTCCTTTAAATCAGCTGATTCAATTAATGCAATAGATTGGGCACTTAAATCAAAAAATAGGGATGTCTATAGTTACGTGAAGGGGCTTATTGCAATGCGGAAAGACCATCCGGCTTTTCGTTTAACCACAAAAGAAGAGATTGCTTCATTGATTGAATTTATTCCTCAGCAAGTTGATGGTGTAATTTCATATTCCATTCATGGAGCTAAAGTTCAAGACGATTGGAAGCATATTTTCATTGTGTTGAATGGTTCGTCTCACGAACAAAGAATCCAATTACCTGAAGGAAGGTGGAATATATATTCATCTAATAATAAGTTAAATGAATCAATACCTTCGGTAAAAGAAAGCACATTAATTCATCCCTTTAGTGCTTCTATTTTTTACAAAGAGTAATATCATGCAAGAAGTATATATTCTTTCCGCAGTACGAACACCCATTGGTAAATTCGGTGGTGCTTTATCATCTTTTTCTGCAACGCAATTAGGCGCAAAAGCAATACAGGAAGCTATTTTACGCGCTGGAATCAGCAAATCAGATGTAGATGAAGTTATCATGGGATGTGTATTGCAAGCAAACGTTGGACAAGCACCGGCACGGCAGGCGGCAATTTTTTCTGGCCTTCCTCCCGAGGTAAGATGTACCACCGTAAATAAAGTGTGTGCAAGTGGAATGAAAGCCATTTCAATGGGAGTTCAATCTATATTATTAGCTGATGCAGATGTTGTTATTGCTGGAGGTATGGAGAGCATGAGCAATGTTCCTTTTTATATAGATTCCATGCGTTGGGGAAATAAATATGGCGATCGAAATCTGATTGATGGCATCTCAAAAGATGGATTGACAGACGCATATGATAACAACGCCATGGGCATCGCTGCAGAATTATGTGCGGAACAGTGTAACATCAGCAGAGCAGATCAAGATGAATTTGCCATCGAAAGTTATCATCGTTCTCAAAAGGCCTCTACTGAAAATAAATTTAAAAAAGAGATTGTCCCGATAATTATTGAAAGTAAAAAGGGGAGTACGCTAGTTGATCAAGATGAAGAACCTTTTTCAGTCAATTTTGATAAAATCCCAACGTTGAAACCAGCTTTCAAAGAAAATGGAACAGTCACTGCAGCAAATGCTAGCACCATGAATGATGGAGCTGCAGCGCTTGTACTCATGAAAAAAGAAAAGGCAGATAAGCTCGGATTAAAGCCCATTGCCTCTATCATTGGTTATGCTGATGCTGAACAAGAACCTGCTTGGTTTACCACCACACCATCAATTGCTATTCCCATAGCTGTAGAAAAATCTAAGCTAACAATGGATATGATTGATTATTGGGAAATTAATGAAGCGTTTTCTGTTGTAGGCATTGAAAATTCGCGTCGTTTAAATCTCGATACACGTAAAGTGAATGTGCATGGTGGAGCCGTTTCATTAGGCCATCCATTGGGATGTAGTGGTGCACGAATTATAGTAAGCCTGATTCATATTTTACATGAGTATAATGGCACATTTGGAGCTGCAGGAATTTGCAATGGCGGTGGCGGAGCTTCTGCTATGGTCATAAAAAAAGGTAGTTTTTTATAAGCATAATTGTAAATTTTCTCTCATATCTACATCTATAGCAGAGCTACTACGTAGCCTGCATCAAATCGATTACGAGTTAATACGTAATTACTAAAGTTATCTGTCTCAAAACTTCTACTAGATTCTCTAGGGGTGTACTTTTGTTTTGTCAACGCGGTGAAGATCTAAAGGAACTAGCCACCAAGACAAAAAGCTCTGATTTTATATCCCGTTTCTATCCAATATCCTACCAATAAAATTGACAATCTCTTGAGGTTGTCAATAATCGAAAGTCCCTGCCGTTCTGGTTAATCCTATTGGCCCCGCAAAAGCGGGGCTTTTTTTTTGGGGGGTTTTGGTTCTAATTACAACAACTTTTGTTGATATCCCCTCCATGCAATACTTTTGCATGACTCTAAATTCAAATTATGTCAAGGATAATTGCCTTTCGCGAAGCCCTCAGGGAAGCCATGCAGGAAGAAATGAGAAGAGACCCCAAAGTCCTCCTTATGGGTGAAGAAGTAGCTGAATACAATGGCGCTTATAAGGTTAGTCAGGGCATGCTCGATGAGTTTGGTCCTAAACGAATTATTGATACGCCTATCGCTGAACTTGGATTTACCGGGATTGCGGTTGGGGCCGCTCAAAATGGCTTAAGGCCCATTGTGGAGTACATGACCTGGAATTTCGCAGCTCTTCCATTAGATCAAATTTTAAATACAGCCTCTAAGATGCTTGCTATGAGTGGCGGACAAATAGGTTGCCCTATCGTTTTTCGCGGGCCAAATGGTTCTGCCGGACAATTAGGTGCACAGCACTCTACTGCATTTGAAAGCATGTTCGCTAATATTCCTGGTTTGAAAGTGATTTCAGTGTCAAATCCATACGACGCCAAAGGTTTATTGAAGAGTGCAATACGCGATAATGATCCAGTAATATTCATGGAAAGTGAAGTGATGTATGGCGATAAAGGCGAAGTTCCATTAGAGGAATACCTTATTCCAATTGGTAAAGCCGATATTAAGAGACCAGGAAGAGACGTAACCATCGTTTCATTCAACAAGATGATGAAAGTAGCTCTCGGTGCTGCAGAAGAATTGGAAAAAGAAGGAATCAGTGCTGAAGTAATTGACTTAAGAACTATACGTCCACTTGATTGGATGACAATCCTAGAAAGTGTTAAGAAAACAAATCGCTTGGTGATTGTTGAAGAACAATGGCCTTTTGCGTCGATATCATCTGAGATTGCTTATAGAATTCAGAAAGAAGGGTTCGATTATTTAGATGCTCCAATACGAAGAATTACTGCACCAGATGCCCCAATGCACTATGCTCCAAATTTAGTAGCAGCTTATCTTCCTGATATTCCTAGAACAGTCAGTTTGGTAAAAGAAGTGATGTACTTGAAAAAATAATAATATTCCATTACAAGAAACCCGGACTAGTTGCCGGGTTTTTAGTTTCAATAACGTTGTAGACGATGAAAAAATATTTGATTGCTTCTTTGATGATTTGTTTTATTGAACATGCATCTGCTCAGGCAGTAGCAGATTCGATAGTAGAGATGGAAAATGTCTTGGTAAAAGGATTTGAGTCGAATTCAAAAATAATAGCTGTCCCTGCATCTATCTCAGTAATTAGTAAAAAGGATTTTCAAAAAGTATCTACGTTTTCAATGCTCCCTGCATTCAACATGATTCCAGGTGTGCGTATGGAAGAACGTTCTCCGGGTAGTTATCGTCTTTCTATGCGAGGAAGTTTATTGCGTTCTCCTTTTGGTGTACGGAACGTAAAAATTTATTTGAATGATTTTATGTTAACCGATGCTGGTGGCAATACCTACATTAATTTATTGGACATATCAGGCATTGAACAGGCTGAAGTTATCAAAGGCCCAGCAGGAAGCCTTTATGGGGCTGGAACAGGAGGGGCGATATTGCTTACTACACCATCATTCATGAATGATCAAAAATTGGATACTTCATCATTTCATATTGCATTATCAGGAGGTAGTTATGGCGCCGCTAATGAACAGGTTAGCTATAGGGTTCAATCAAAAAATTTCAGCTCAGTATTAAGTCAAGTGCATAACCAATCGGATGGGTATAGGCAGCAAAGTCGACTAAGAAAAGACAATATTCAATATGCTTTTAAAAGTCAGTCAAATCCTAAAATTAGTACAGAAGGTATAGTCTTATTATCTGACTTATATTACCAAACACCCGGCGGTTTGAACCCCGCACAATTTGCGGCAAATCCACGTCAGGCAAGGCCTGCAACTCAAGTTCTTCCCTCTGCCATCGAACAGCATGCAAGTGTTCGAAATAGAACCGCGTTGATTGGATTAACGAATACCTATACGTTATCGGATCGATGGAAAACGGTTACATCATTCACAACGTCATTTACTTCGTTTATAAATCCATTTATTACACAGTTTGAAAAAAGAACAGAATCAAATCTTGGGTTGCGCACAAAGTTGATCTATGAAAAAAATAATACGGCAGTGCCACTTCAATGGGTTACTGGGGCAGAGGTACAACGCGGTAAGTATAAAATTGATAGCAGTGGAAATAACAAAGGAGTAACAAATGGTATTTCAGTGGTTGACCAAGTATCGGCAAAACAATTATTTGCTTTCTCCCAATTGAGTTTGACACCGGTTCGCTTTATTAAAATACAAACCGGACTTAGCGTAAATGCATATGATTATCAGTTGAAAAGAACGAAAGGATTGCCCATGAATAACATGGCGCCTATAGAATTTAATCCACAGGTATTGCCTCGGATAGCATTGATGATTGACCCCGTATCATTTCTTGGTATTTATGTGCAATTTAATAAAGGATATTCTGCGCCAACCATTGCAGAGATAAGACCTTCTGCAGGGGGCTTTTATACTGGACTTCAAGCGGAATATGGATGGAATAAAGAAGTAGGGATTAAACTATCTGCCCTGCACAATCGATTGAATTGGGTGGCTAGTGTATTTGATTTTAGATTAAAGGATGCTATCGTTCGACAACTAAATGGAGATGGAGCTGAGTATTTTGTGAATGCAGGAGGTACGATTCAAAAAGGGTTTGAGTCACATCTTGAGCTAGTGCTTGTTCATAAATCAAGCGAACGCGGACTTCATCACTTAAAAGTGGAGCAGTCTGTGACTATGAATAATTTTAAGTTCACTGAGTATACTATAGCAGGAAATAATTTTGATGGTAAAAAATTAACGGGTGTACCTAATGAAGTAATCGGATTAAATATAGATGCTGCTTATTTGCATGGATTTTATTCAACGTTAAACTTCAATTACATCGGCAAGTTGCCATTGAATGACGGTAATACTGCCATAGCAGAGGAATATAGAATATGGCGATTGAAGACAGGTCTAAAGAAACAAATAAAACATAAGCAGTGTGATTTCTTCATCCTCGTAGACAATATTGGAAATGAGAAATATAGTTTAGGGAATGACCTAAATGCGTTTGGCTCGCGGTATTATAATTGTGCACCAGGTAGAACTGTTGCAGCCGGGGTTAGTATTGACTTTTAAAGTTTATTTTTTTCCAACTAGCTTTTGCGAGAATAACCAGGGTAATAAATCTGGTTCATTAAAAGCATTTATCCAACTATCATGCCCAACATTTGGGTATTCTGTATACTTAGCTTTTGCAGTAGTTTTCTTTAACGTGTTGTAGATCAAACGCGAGTTGGATACAGGAATGACAGGATCCTTTTCACCATGAAATAGCCAAATGGGAAGGTGCGGCTGATATGACTTTACCTTTTCAGGATTGCCTGCACCACAAATAGGAACGGCCGCAGCAAAGACACCTGGCTTTCTCCATAATAATTCTAAGGTTCCGAATCCTCCCATGGATAGTCCGCCAATATATACTCTCTTCTTGTCAACTACTGATGATCCTAATAGCGTATCAATAAAATCCGAAACCAATTTCAGTGGCTTCAACATTGGTTGATCAGGTCCCCATTCATAACCAGTGCTATCTGTTTTTGATGATTTATTGTACTCTGACCATTTGCTCGTATTTGGACACTGAGGGAAGACTACTACAGCTGGAAATTTTGCTCTATTTACTGAATCTAAAAAGAGGTCGCCACCCCATGTTAATTGTGCATCATTATCACTTCCTCTCTCACCCGAACCATGCAAGAATATGATAAGTGGATATTTTTTGGTGGCATCAAAATTCATAGGAGATAAAATCCTGCAGAGTAGGGTATCATCACCTGAAATGAATAATTGTTTTTCAAACAAGTCTCTGTTTTGTGCGAAAGTGGAACTCATGAACGCAAATAACAAGGTTAATGTGAATGTAATTTTTTTCATTGCTATTTTATCTATATAAATCTGGCTACAATGTACAAAAGAAGGTTCAATTCTTAAAGTCGTTTTGTAATGATTGGCATCATGCTTGCTTTCCAACTTGAAAAACTTCCTGCAACAATTTGTTTTCGTGCTTCGGTTACTAGCCAGAGGTAGAAGGCGAGATTTTGAATGCTGGCAATTGTTAGTCCCAATAGTTCTTTGCTCTTCATGAGGTGCCTGAGGTAAGACTTGGAGTAATAATTGGATGTTTCGTTGTCGAGCCCCTGATCAATTGGACTGTGGTCAAACTCCCATTTTTTATTATCAATATTAATAATGCCTTCAGTAGTAAATAACATGGCATTCCTTCCATTTCGTGTTGGCATAACACAATCGAACATATCAACACCTAATGCGATGCATTCAAGCAGATCAGCTGGTGTTCCAACGCCCATTAGATAACGTGGTTTTTGTTCGGGAAGATGTTCGCAGCATAAACCACAAAATTCATAAATCAGTGGAATCGGTTCTCCCACGCTTAATCCTCCGATAGCATTTCCTGCTGCATCTTTCGATGCAATGTATTGGCATGATGCTATGCGAAGGTCTTTTTCAGTTCCACCTTGAACAATGGGAAACAAATTTTGCGAATGACCATATAACGATTCTGTTCTGTTGAATTGTTCAACACATCGATCAAGCCAGCGATGTGTCAACTCCATAGATGATTTGACGTATTTATATTCACTAGGATAGGGGGGGCATTCATCGAAAGCCATGATGATGTCACCTCCAATGACACGCTGAATGTCCATTGCTTTTTCAGGAGAAAACAAATGCTTCGAACCATCGATATGACTTTGAAATACTACACCCTCTTCACTTATTTTTCTACTGTTGGCAAGGGAAAAAACTTGATAGCCACCGCTATCAGTCAATATTGGTTTATCCCAGTGGTTGAATTCATGTAACCCACCAGCGGATTGCAGTACATCTAGACCGGGCCTTAAGTATAAGTGATATGTATTCCCCAATATGATTTGAGCACGGACATCGTCGTTTAGCTGTTTTTGGGTAAGGCCTTTAACCGTTCCTGCAGTGCCAACGGGCATGAAAATAGGGGTTTGAATCGTTCCATGATCAGTCTGGATAGTCCCTGCTCTCGCACTAGAATGCGGGTCCTTATTTTCCAACGTGAATTTTAGCGAAGACATGCTGCAAGTTAATCATCCAACATCAGATGTCCGAAATCTATCTTGAGTTTTATCGTTCAAAATACTCCCCCAACCCATAGCGTTCAACGCTTAGCGTGCAGCGTCCAGCGCCTAGCGTATTGTATTCAACCTCCAACCCCCAACCCCTAACCTCTAACCCCTAACGTCTAACGTCTAACGTCTAACGTCTAACGTCTAACGTCTAACGTCTAACGTCTAACATCTAACGTCTTTCAAGACATTTCATTACATTTACGTAAATAAAAAAAACTATGCAAACCGGACTATTACATCTCCATAATTTATTGCGTTGGATTATTTTAATACTACTTGTTTTATCAATTTATAAAAGTTACATCGGCATGTCTTCAAAGAAACCATTTGAAGCATCAGATAAAAAGACATGGTTATTCACCATGATTGCCGGTCATATCACCTTGCTGTTGGGATTATATCAGTGGTTGTTGGGTAGATATGGTCTGCTATCTTATGTGAAAGCTGAAGATACCGCTGGGGCAAACATAGATAGTGCATACCTGCGGTTCTTCCAAATGGAACACCCCATTTCTATGATCTTAGCTATTGTATTGATTACGTTAGGACATGGAATGGCTAAGAAAAATGTTGACGACGCAGTGAAGTATAAAAAAGCCTTCAGGTATTTTCTACTTGCTTTGGTTTTAATCATCGTTGCCGTACCTTGGCCTTACAGGGTATTGGTGGGTAGACCGCTTTTCCCTGGAATGTAGTGATGCTAAAGGGAGGAAAGTCGTTTTAATTCTATTACTTCCATATTGCGAATGTTTGTTTCATCAATGATGAATCGGAGCATGGTTTGAACTTTATGCCAGCCCGATTTCCCACACGCTCCTGGGTTGAGGTGGAGGCATTTTAATTCAGGTAAATATTGAACCAACAGGATGTGGGAATGTCCACAGATAAAAATAGTTGGTTTCTTCTCGATCAATTGATTTTTGATGCCCGGTGCAAATTTTGGGGGCCTGCCTCCTATATGAGTCATGAGGACATGCACCGATTCGGTATTCCATTCAAGCCATTCAGGAACTAGGCTGCGTACTTGATGGTCATCAATATTGCCCCAAACACTCTTTACCGGGGCATAGGTGGAGAGGGTATTTAGGATTTCTTTATTCCCAATATCGCCGGCATGCCAAATTTCATCTATATGTTCAAGGTAGGGTAATACCCTAGGGTCTAAGAAACCATGGGTATCGGAAAGCAGAAGTATTCTTTTCATCTTATTGAAAATCAATTATTTGATGTAATTTCGCGACTTGTTGCAAAATAGAAGGCAAAGAAACATCATTTGATTTTAGCTTAATCACAGTTATTTTTAAAAGAAATTTTCTAATTAAGAAGCTTTTCTTATCTTTGCGCACCCAAAAAGTATGGCGAAACAAGCTCTCATCAAACAGGACGGAATAATCATCGACGCATTAAGTAACGCGATGTTTAAAGTGAAGTTAGAAAACGGGCATGAGATATTAGCCACTATTTCGGGAAAAATGAGGATGCACTACATCAGAATCCTGCCAGGAGACAAGGTTGGAGTTGAGATGAGTCCATACGATTTGACAAGAGGACGTATCATTTTCAGGTATAAATAATCATGCCCTTAGGGCTTAAACGCGAAATATGAAAGTAAGAGCATCCATTAAAAAGCGCAGTGTAGATTGCAAAATCGTGCGCAGGAAAGGCAAGTTGTTCGTGATTAACAAAAAAAATCCACGTTTTAAACAGCGTCAGGGTTAATTTTTAGAAATAAACAAAAGTAAAAATCAATAAACACGTATGGCTCGTATTGCAGGTATAGATCTACCAAAGAATAAAAGAGGAGAGATTGGCTTGACTTACATCTTTGGTATTGGTAATTCCACTGCCCGTTATATTCTTGATAAAGCTGGCATTGATGTAAATAAAAAAGTAAACCAATGGGATGATGATGAGCTTAATGCCATCAGAAACATTATTACCAATGAGTTTAAGGTAGAAGGACAACTTCGTTCTGAAGTTCAAATGTCTATCAAACGTTTATTGGATATCGCTTGCTACCGTGGGCTTCGCCACCGTAAAGGGTTGCCAGTAAGAGGTCAACGTACCAAAACCAACGCTCGTACGAGAAAAGGAAAGAGGAAGACTGTTGCAGGTAAGAAGAAAGCGGCTAAAAAATAAAATCAAGTTGGATTCAGCTAGTCTGAATCTTACTTTATTATATGCACCATATTTACTGTTCAGCGCCAGACATCGGGTGCAGGCATAGGGTTGAACAGGGTCTGAAAAGACTGAATTTTTTTTGATTACCTTTTTTAAACGATTATGGCAAAAGCACAACAAAACAGCGGTAAATCTTCCGCCAAAAAAAGAGTGGTAAAAGTGGATAGTTTCGGTGATGCACACATCAGCGCAACATTCAATAATATCATCATTAGTTTGACAAATAAAACTGGACAACTCATTTCATGGAGCAGCGCCGGTAAAATGGGCTTCAGAGGTTCTAAGAAGAACACTCCTTATGCTGCACAAATGGCCGCATCTGATGCCGCAAAAGTTGCATTGGACGCCGGGTTGAAGCGTGTAGATGTATATGTGAAAGGTCCTGGTTCTGGAAGAGAAGGTGCCATTCGTGCACTAGCAAATTCAGGAATCGAAGTGGTAATGATTAAGGATGTAACTCCTCTTCCACACAACGGTTGCCGCCCTCCAAAAAAACGTCGCGTTTAATTCTTTATTCATAAAAGGCAGAAGATTCAGTTTTATGATTTTTTCATAATCTTTTGTCATTCTTTAAAAAATCAAAATTTATACTATGGCACGTTACACTGGCCCCAAAACAAAAATCTGTAGGAAATTCGGTGAGCCGATCCTCGGAAATGGTAAGTATCTAGACAAAAACAGCAATCCTCCCGGCCAACATGGTGGCACCAAAAAGCGCAAGGCTCCAGGAGAATATGCTATTCAGCTTAAAGAAAAGCAAAAGGCGAAATACACCTATGGTGTTCTTGAGCGCCAATTCAGAAAAACATTTGAAGAAGCAGCACGCTTGAAAGGTGTAACAGGTGAAAACCTTATTAAGCTCCTTGAGGGTCGTCTTGATAATACGGTTTACCGTATGGGAATTTCTCCTTCAAGACCTTCAGCTCGTCAGTTGGTTGCACACAAACACATTATGGTAAATGATGTGGTGGTGAACATCCCTTCGTATCAATTGAAACCAGGAGATGTTATTGCGCTTAAGGATAAAAGCATGGGTAATGCAAGTCTTACGGCTTTCGTTAAACCTAAAAATCCAAAAATCGGATGGGTTGAGTTCAATGAATCAGACATGTCTGGTACATTCATCTCTTATCCTGAGAGAGAAAATGTTCCTGAAAACATCAGAGAACAATTGATCGTTGAATTGTATTCTAAGTAAACACCTGTTGCCTGCTGGCATCAGCTTTTTTTATATCACCCGTTTTCCCGATAAGTCGGGATTAACAAGTAAAATTGAAATTTAAAAATGGCCATATTAAATTTCCAACAGCCGGACAAGATCGTATTACAGAAAGCGAACGATTTCGAAGCTCAGTTTGAGTTTCGTCCTTTGGAACCAGGTTATGGTGTAACGATTGGTAACTCCCTACGTAGGGTTTTGCTCAATTCATTAGAAGGGTATGCCATCACTGGAATCATTGTTGAAGGTGCAGATCATGAATTCGCAACGCTTAAAGGCGTAGTTGAAGATGTAACTGAGATAATTCTAAACTTGAAACAAATCAGGTTTAAAAAAATCCTAGATCATGATGTTCAAACAGAAAAATTGACCCTCAGCATCAAAGGAAAATCAGAATTTACTGCAGGTATGATTGATGAAGTAACAGGAACTTTTCAGGTTATGAACCCTGAATTGTTGATCTGTACTATGGATCCTTCTGCAAAATTGAATATTGAATTGCATATCTCTAAAGGCAGGGGTTATATCCCATCTGAAGATAACAGGCAAAAAGATGTTCAATTCGGATTTATTCCAATTGACTCTATCCACACTCCAATTAAGAGCGTGAAATATGCTATCGAAAATACACGTGTTGAACAACGCACGGATTTTGAAAAATTGTTACTTGATGTAGTGACAGATGGTACGATCCATCCTGAAGAAGCTGTAAAGCAAGCTTCACGGATTTTGATCCAACACCTTATGATCATCACAGATGAGAACATCACATTCGATAATAAAGAAGAGAAGAAAGAAGACCTAGTTGATGAACAAACACTTCAGCTTAGAAAAGTATTGAAAACACCACTAGAAGATCTTGATCTTTCTGTACGTGCATTCAATTGCTTAAAAGCGGCGAAGATTAATAGTCTTAGCCAACTTGTTCAATACGAACAAGAGGATTTGATGAAGTTCAGAAACTTCGGTCAAAAATCACTTTCTGAAATCGAACAAGTACTTAACGAAAGAGGACTTCATTTTGGAATGGACCTTGCTAAGTTAGGTATCGATGTAGATGAATTCTGAAACAACCCCTTAAAAGGGACTTTATAAACTAAGCTGTAATTCCTGACACGGTACAGCTCTAAAACAACATGTCATGCGTCACGGAGATAAAATTAATAATTTAGGACGGACTAAGTCACACAGAGTGGCAATGATGAGCAATATGGCTAGCCAGCTCATTACACACAAGCGTATTGTAACAACCCTTGCTAAAGCAAAGGCATTGCGTACATACATTGAACCACTAATTACCAAAACAAAGAAAGACGCTTCTAAAGAGCAGATTATGCATAACCATCGTTTGGTTTTTGCTCACCTTAATGATAAAGCAGCCGTGAAGGAACTTTTCACGGTAATTGCTCCCAAGGTGGCAGGACGCCCAGGTGGTTACACCCGCATCATCAAACTTGGCATACGTCTGGGTGATAACGCTGAAAGAGCCATGATTGAATTGGTTGATTTCAATGAAATCTACGGTAAAGGAAAAGGCGAAGCAGCAGCACCAGCGAAGAAAACAAGAAGAAGTGGTGGAGCTAAGAAAAAAGCTGAAGCTGCCCCTGCAGAAGAAGCCGCCCCTGAAGCACCAGCCGCATCATCAGAAGAAAAATCAGCTGAATAAGAAAATGTTGATAAATTATCTTTTAAAAGGCAGGTCATTTGATCCTGCCTTTTTTATTTTGCACTCAAATTACATTTCATGATAAATCAAGAGTCACAAAGTTTACCCGCAGTGTTAGTGTTGGCAGATGGTATGGTATTTCACGGTCGTGCTTTTGGTAAAATAGGCACCGCCTTTGGAGAACTTTGCTTCAATACAGGCATGACCGGATACCAAGAGGTATTTACTGATCCAAGTTATTATGGACAAGTACTCATCATGAACAATGTGCACACCGGAAACTATGGGGTAAAGCCTGAAGATGTTGAAAGTAATACGGTTAAAATAAAAGGACTTATAGGCAGAAATCTAGAAGATCGATATAGTCGAATTATGGCAACCGATTCATTGCAGCATTATTTGTTAGAGCAGAATGTTGTAGCTATCGAAGATGTGGATACACGTGCCTTGGTTACGCATATCAGAGAAAAAGGAGCCATGAACTGCATCATCTCTTCTGATAATACAGATGTGGATGCTCTAAAAGCAATATTGAAAACTGTTCCATCGATGGATGGACTTGAGCTAGCTTCTGTTGTATCTACAACTGAAGTGTATCACCTTGGTGATCCTACTTCACCAATTCGTATTGCAGTACTTGATTATGGTGTGAAGAGAAATATTGTTCAGTGCCTTGCGGATAGAGGGGCCTATGTTCGTGTACATCCTGCAAAAACAAGCATGGAAGAATTGTTGAAGTTTGAACCACATGGATTCTTTATCTCAAATGGTCCTGGTGATCCAGCTTCAATGGGCTATGCTGTTGACACAGTAAAGCAGATATTAGAAACAAAGAAACCAGTATTTGGAATCTGCTTAGGACATCAATTGCTCGCCTTGGCAAATGGAATTCCTACATTTAAAATGCATCATGGACATAGAGGATTAAATCATCCGGTTATCAATTTGAAAACTGGCTTATGTGAAATCACTACTCAAAACCATGGTTTTGCAGTAGATGCTCAAGCGATCCGAAATCAAGCCAATACAGAAGTTACCCATGTTAACCTCAATGATGAATCAATAGAAGGATTTAGGTTAAAAGACCGTCCTGCATTTTCTGTACAATACCATCCAGAAGCTACACCGGGTCCACACGACAGTCGCTATCTTTTTGATGAATTCATAAGTTTGATAAATAATAATTAGAGCATGAAAAAAATTACCATCATTAACGGTCCTAATCTAAATCTTCTTGGCAAACGTGAGCCAGGAGTATACGGTAATGAAGGGTTTGATTCGTATCTCGAAAAATTAAAACAACAACATCCAACAGTTGAGATTGATTATGTTCAAAGCAATATTGAAGGAGAGCTTATTGATGCCATTCAAAAAGCAGGATTCGCTGCCGATGGTATAGTTATTAATCCTGGAGGCTATACACATACTTCTGTCGCGATAGGGGATGCTATAGCAGCCATTCCTGCCCCTGTTGTTGAGGTGCACATATCTAATGTTCATGCGCGCGAAGAGTTCCGTAAACTCTCTCATGTGTCTGCAAAAGCCAAAGGAACCATTTGCGGGTTAGGACTTGCTGGTTATTCGCTTGCAATCGACTTTCTTACTGAGCAAGTTTAATTTATATAGATTTTACTGGTTACTAGACCTCAGTATTCATATCGGCCCGGGTCCCGGTCACGCTACATATAAATCAAGGACTTACGTTAAATCGTGGGTCCTTTGTTGTTTTTGCGTGAGGTTTTGCGTGAGGTTTTTGTCATTTCTTACCAAATACTCGAACCTTTAATGCTGATATTTCTACAGCGGTTAACACCTTTGGATCAAGGTAATATTTTTCTAAAACTTGGGTGGTCAGTTTGCATCGCTACAGGGGGGGCAATATGTGCGTTTTCTCCATAAATGCTTGGTTTCTTTTTTTATTTCTGATTAATTTTGGACCTATCCACAACCAAAATCCAGTCAGCGTAAAAAAGAATAATGCAACACCCATAATTGATGTATAAATTAGTTTAATGGGCTCTCCGTCGGTTTTAAAATAGTAATCAAGGAATGATCCATCATGTATATCCTCGATGAAATCAGATCTACGCTGATTTATCTGTAAAACATCACCTGATTGGCCATCTAATTGAATCTCCCAATAGTTTTCGGCATATACAAATTTAACAATCCCTTTATCTTTTCTGATATCAATCCTGTCTAATTTAGTACTTAATGATTTATCTACTTTAGTAATTAAAACACTGTCAGCAATTTTTAAAAGTTCTTTCGTTGTTTTCCAAGTATCCAAATTTGTAGAGATTCCTTTTGAGGTTGCTGGAAGTATCCATCCGTTAGTATTTTTTTTCCAACCTAGCATTAATCCGGTGATGGCAACAATAAAAAAGAATAAAAACAAGAATGCGCCCATTGTTCTGTGAATTTTTCGGGCAATTCTTAAAATAGATACTTGCATGTTTTTAATCTAAAAAATTTTAACTATAAAGTAGTTAATATTAGCAAAAATAGTCTTTTATAAATTTGCATGGTTAATAGTATTTGGACTTCCTATTGTATTTTTATCGACATAGACAGAATTCTTCTGCGTGAGGAAAACACCCCCTGAATTCGTTTAACATCGGTTGATTTCGATTTTGTGAAAAAGTAACGCATTGCAAATCAACGCCTTCATTTTCTAAAAAAATCTTCATATCCGCAGCGGCAGACTCGGGTCTGCCTGCCGCAGGCAGGTTCAAATCGCGGTCTCGCTCGTTAGTGATTATTAATTTGGATTTTTTACTAGCTAAGATCTAGATCATTCAATTTAGAAAATCGGTAATTAGTTTCACTCAATAGTAAAAAGCCTATCAGAATTAAACATTTTGGCATGGGAAATAACCAATTCTTGATATGGTATTTTGCCTTTATACCTTTCATTTAACTGATGAATGACTTCTTTTGTTGAAAGATCAAAACCGGCTAATTTATCAAGGCTACCAATTTCTTTGAATACTTGCTGTATTTGGTTAGTTTTAATAGTACTTCTAATACTTAAATAAGCTTTATATATGAAAAGAAGGGAAGTTCTTAAGTCGATTGCATTATCTGGAGCAACTTTTTCATTTGCTGATTTTTCAAAGGCATCTACGCCAAGTGCTCCAGCACGAAGCTTTTTTTCCATTGATGATAACAACATCAGGTTTTCGCACTCCAAAATTCAAAAACCATTTTCTGTAACTTTTATTGCAGATACACATCTTTACTTAGATGATACAAGGGGTCTTTCATATGATGTATATAGTAAGCGTATGTCAAAAGCATACAACAATACAAAGCATTTTAAAACAGGAAGGGATCTTAATCCCAATATTGCTTTTGAAGAAATACTCAAGATTGCAGGGGAGAATAAAAGCAGTTTGGTAGCTTTAATAGGAGATATATTTAGTTTTCCTTCAGAAGCAGCAATTGGTTGGGTGCTCGAAAAGTTAAGGTATTCCGCTATTCCTTATGTGTATACTGCAGGTAATCATGATTGGCATTACGAAGGCATGGAAGGGCCTTCCGCGTTATTGAGAGACACATGGATTAATAAGCGACTACTGCCTTTATATCAAGACAGAAATCCCCTAATGCAAAAATTAGATCTTTATGGTGTTCAAATTATTATTATTGATAATTCTACCTATGAAATAACTGACGAACAACTTGATTTCTTTAGAAATTGCATAAATTCTAAAAAGCCATCTGTTCTGATGTTACATATACCGCTATATGTTCCTGGCAGAAGTTTGGGTTTTGGATGTGGGCATCCTGATTGGAATGCAAAAAACGATAAAAATTACCAACTTGAGCAACGACAGCCATGGCGAGAAAATGGTCATACTTTAACAACAATGGAGTTTCACAAAATGGTTTTTAATTCTAAAAACTTGATGGGGATATTGGCCGGCCATATTCATAATCAATCTATAGATATTGTAAATGGTATTCCTCAAATTGTTGCTGAAGCAAATGCGGAAGGTGGTTTTTTGCAAATTGATTTTATGCCTACTTTGCCAGCGTCCACAACCCTCTAAAGATCCTCCCAAATCTGATTTGAATGTAGAATTTGAGAGGCTACAATGTTATTTTTGAGAATAATATTTATTTCTCAAAGACCCCCACCAGACTGTAGAATTCCCTTAACTCCCTCCAGATTTGGTTAGTATATAGTTCAATGCTGGCTACACGAAAATAAAGGACTTATATTAAATCGTGGGTCCATATTTGTTTTTGCGTGAGGTTCGCTTGAGGTTTTTTCATTTCCTTGCACTTACTAGGTAGCTTGGTAAGAATAATTCATAGGTGAAAAGAAAAATAATGATGTTTATAATCTCTAACTTCATTAAATGAAAATATTATTATCAATCCTGTTATTGTCTTTCTTTTTTATTGGGGTTGCACAATCAAATCAAGTATTAATCAACAGTCATATAGAGAAATTTAAAAATGCAAAATCTTATACTTTATCAATGGCTGATAAACTTGTTGAAGAGAAGTATGATTTCAAACCTGTAAAGGAAGCAATGAGTTTTAAGGAACAACTAGTTCATATAGGTGAAAACATTTATTGGTTAAGTTCAACATACTTAAAAGAGTCACCAAATCCCATAAAAGATAAAAAGGTCAATTCTAATGACATGAATAAGGAGCAAGTAATGCAATTTGTTAGAGATGCTTATGAATATGGATTGAATACAATGAGAGAGATGGATGAAAAGGCCTTAACAAATGAATTTAATTGGAATGGAGGTAAATTGAATAAATATCAATTTTTGAATTTGATACAAGATCATCAAACACATCATGTCGGACAACTAATCGTATATCTTAGATTAAATGCAATAGAACCGCCAAGGTATATTGGTTGGTAAAAAAATCCCTGCGTCAGGGAAACACCCCTCAAAGCGGTCCAAATCGGTCAATATCCGTTTTTATATTTAAAAATGCCTTGTTTTTGAATTTTGCATTATTTTTTCATTTTCCTGAAAAAATATTTGTCTAACTAAAAATATAGTTATAATATTGACTAAGAATTTAGTTAGAAAGTAAAATGATAAACTATGAAAAAACTGACGCAAGCCGAAGAACAAATTATGCAAGCCTTGTGGGCATTGGATAAAGGTGGATTTATTAAAGATGTTTTAGAAGCTATTGATGAGCCAAAGCCACATCATAATACGGTAGCAACTCTTTTGAAGATTTTAGTTGAAAAGGAGTTTGTGGGTATTCAAAATCCAAACAGAAACAATTTCTATTATCCTTTGGTGAGTAAGGAATCTTATTCGGCTAAACGAATTGAGGGTTTAGCAGAAAGTTACTTTGAAGGATCTTATTCCAATGTTGTTTCTTTTTTAGTAAATAAAAAACAAATGTCTATCCAGGATTTGGAATTGCTTTTAAAACAATTAAAAAGTAAAAATCATGACTAGTCAAATTCTGATTATTTATATACTTAAAGCAATTTTAATATCAGGTATATTCTTAGCCTATTATTGGATGGCATTAAGAGATAAGAAATTTCATTATTATAACAGATTTTACCTGTTAACTGCTTCTGTAATGAGTTTATTAATTCCACTTTTAAAGTTAAATTGGTTTACCGTTGAAAAGTCAGTCTTGTATAGTTCTAATGAAATCGTTCAATTTATTTTACCTATACCTAATGCGAATAAAAGTATTCAATTAGATTGGATAGATTATTCTTTAGCTTTAGCAGTTTTTGTAGCAATTACTTTGTTAAGCATACTACTTTTAAATGTAATAAAGATTCAATTGCTAAAAGGAAAGTATGATGTGACTAAAATGGATGGGTTTGATTTTGTTAATACCAATGAAGACAATGCGCCTTTCTCTTTTTTGAATAATTTATTTTGGAAACAATCCATTTCATTGCAAGAAGAGGGAGGTCAGCAAATCTTTAAACATGAAATTACCCACATACAACAAAAGCATACCTGGGATAGAATATATTGTCAAATACTTACTTCACTATTTTGGATGAATCCATTTAATTGGGTTATTCAAAAAGAGTTAGTTACCATTCATGAGTTTATAGCAGACGAAGAAGCAGTTGGTAATAGTAATGTAGAAGCGTTTGCTAAAATGTTATTACAGACCCATTACGGTAACCATTTTTTAAACCCAATACATCAATTTTTTTATTCATCAATTAAACGACGATTAACTATGTTAACAACATCAACCAACACAAAATACTCATACCTAAGAAGGGTAATGGTATTACCAGTTTTAATTGCATCTGTTACGTTAGTATCTATTAAGGTAAATGCAAGTGAGAAAGTTGAAAATAAAGTAGAAGAAATTAAAAATGAGTTTTCATTTTTAGTTAATGATACTTCCAAGCCAGCTAATAAGAGTAGTGTAAAATCTTTGCCAACTCCTCCAACTCCTCCAACTCCTCCAACTCCTCCAACTCCTCCAACTCCACCCAAGGTTAAGTCACCTACTTCTATAAGTTATAAGAATAAAAATAAAATTGATCAAGCAATAGCTAAAATTGATCAAGCAATAGCAATTTTTGAAGAGCAAATACCAAAATCTGTTCAAAATAGAGCTCAACTTGATCGACAGCTAGCTCAACTTGATCAACAAATAGCAAAAGCTGATGTAGAAAAATCAAAAGCTGATCTAGAAAAAGCAAAAGCTAGTATAATAGAATCTAGGTCTGATGTAGAAAAATCAAGAGCTGATCTAGAAAAAACAAAAGCCGATCTGATAGAATCTAGGTCTGATCTAGAGAAATCAAAAGCTGATTTAGAAAAAGGAAAAGCTGATTTAGAAAAAGAAAAAGCTGATCTAATAAAATCAAGAACTAATCAAGGAAATAGTGCCAAGATATTAATAAAACCAGCTTATTATTTAGATGGAGTTAAGATTACTGAAAAGGAAATGTCCGCCATACCTCCTAATGATATAGCCTCTGTAGATGTTTGGAAGGGAGAAGAAGCTATAAAAAAATATCCTAAAGAAGGAAAAAATGGGGTAGTTTTTATCACCTCTAAAAAAGCAAATAAAGATACCCTTCAAAAATAATTGGTGGGTTCTGCCCATCAAAGGATACTAATTGACTTTATCAAATACAGTCTTCCAGGAACGCTCGCCATCCCATATATTTGATTTTGCAATGGATTGAATAGTAATAGAATTACCATCATTACTCAAGGTCCAAACCTCTGTAACGTTAGTAAATGCTTTTTTCATAACATTTACTTTGTAAGGAGTAGCAGCCATAAAGTATACAATAGATTTAATTGTCATAGTTTGTCCATCAGCAGACAACTTTACAGTAAACTTCTTTTCGTTTTCTTGGCCATGATTAATTTGACCTTCTTTGCCGTCGAATGCTAGTTTCTCTAAGCTTGTAGCCTTCGGTGAGCCAGGCGACGTGTTTGTTGTTTCTATGATTAGAAAATCTGCCTGCTCAGCTATTTTCATTGTTTCAGAATTCATACGGTCACCTTCCACATATGAACAAAAAATATTTCCGCCTATACTTATTGACTCTTTGGATTTCCATTCACCAGAAAAGTTAGCACGATGAGTGTCTTTTTTTTGTTGAGCTTGTACCGAATAATAAATTACTCCCGTTAAGAGAATAATCAGGCATGACAAAATGTATCTAGTATATTTCATGAGTTTTTTTTAAATCCTTTGTGAGTTGCCCAAAGATACAACAATGCTTTTAATTAGGTTTTATCATTAATAAACCCTGCATGTCGCCCCCGGGAAATCAACTGGAATTGCTTGATTTCGATTTTGTCAGATCATAACCTACCAGAAATCAAGGCCTTGATTTTCTCAAAAAATAGTCATATCCGCCGCGGCGGACCAGGGCTTGCCTGCCAAAGGCTGGCTCAAATGTTGTACTCGCTAAATTGAAATCAAGTATTTGCGTTAAATCATGATTCTTATTTTTTTTTATTAGAGATTTGCATGATATTATTATATCAAGAGTTAACGCTTTTTTATTTTAAAAAAATGTATCCCCAAAATTTAATCTAAGTTAAATGGAAAGAATAGACATCGATAGAATTATCGAAATGGCCTGGGAGGATCGTACTCCTTTTGAAGCCATTACATTCCAGTTTGGTTTATCTGAAGGCGAAACAATTAAGTTGATGCGTACAGAATTAAAACGTAATAGTTTTAATCTTTGGCGCAAGAGAGTGAATAGTGGGGTGAGTCAAAAGCATTTAATGAAAAGGAACACCAATATAAATCGGTTTAAATGCTCTCTGCAGAAAGTTATTTCAATGAATAAGATAAGCAAGAGATAAATTCTTAACCTGCTCTTATTAAATGTAATTATTTCAATACTTTTTCCCCAATATCCCTATTTGGGATAAAATAATAGTCATACAATAAAAATTGTGATAGAAGGCAAATTGTCTAATCAATTGAGCAGTAAACAAGTTTCTTAATCTACTGACTTTTTATTCGTATTCCTTAAGCTGTACAAATAAAAAGAAATGATTGAGAATAAAAAGCCAATCAAAATGATTATGTAATTCATCGGCTTTTCTATAGTTAATGACATTCGTATTAATATAGTCGTAATGATAAAGCTGGCATTCCTAAAAATAGTGAAAAAGGAAAAGTGATATATGAATGAAATGATAAGGAGTAAAACATCAACAAAAATCATAATCGAAAAAAAATCAGCATAAAATACAGTATTCGGATTAGGGTAATTTTGTTTTAATTGTAATGCCTCCAACATCTCTGTGCCCCAAACATAGAAACTACTTATACTGAGTACTAATAAAATCAATATCATGCTTAATGATACAGATTTTTTAATATTGATAAAATCATTAAGCTCATTTACGATTTCTGACTTGCGATTATTTTGATAAATTTTATAATACAAAATAGTAAGGCTTAACATAATCAACGAAGCTATTAAGTCATAAAGTAAACTAATGAACTCAGGGTTATTAATATTAATAGAGTTTTTTAAATCAAGATCAGCAATATCATGAAAAAAACTTCTTAAGGTAATTAAGGTAATTACTTCAAATTGTTTACCGACAAATTCAGAAATTGATTTTGGAAT
>CAJBBV010000173.1 GCA_903951405.1 uncultured bacterium | reverse complement strand
TTTAATGCTAACAATAAAATAACCGGAGTTTTAGCATCAGCTAAGAAATCGTTTAAAGATACATTTAGTAACCTCATACCGGTATACAACTATAGCCTAGACCAAACAGCTCAACAAAAGGACGAACTAGATTCGGTAATCATAAAATGCAATAACGGCATTCTGCTTCACGACTTGAGAAATGACTGGGTAGATAATTTGTATTTTCTGATGGGGCAATCTTATTTCTACCAGAAAAAATTTGACTCTGCTTACGATGTTTTTCAATACATCAACTACACCTTTCAACCCCGAAGCAAAGATGAACTGGGTTATGAAAAATCAATCGGTAGCAATAAAAATAATAACGGAAATGTCTTCAATATATCATCAAAAGAAAAACAAGGCGTTGCTCATTTATTCAACCACAATGACATCCGAAATGAAACACTTGTATGGATTGTTAGGACCTTGATTGAAATGAAAAACTTCGACGATGCCAAAGGACTCCTAGAAACTCTTTACCGCGATAATCAATTTCCAAAAAGATTAATTCCCTATTTAGCAGAACAAAAAGGATACTGGTTTTACACACAATCTCAATATGATTCAGCTGCCTTCTACCTAGATCAATCCATACCAACATGCCGAGACAATAGCGAAAAGGCAAGAAGGTGTTTTTTGATTGGTCAACTATATGCAAAAAAAGGAAACGAGCAATTAGCTGACCATTTTTTTGAAAAATCGATAGCACTCACACTAGACCCAGTAATGGATGTATTTGCGCGAATCCAACAAATTGGAATTTCAGCTGGCGGAAGTGATGAAAATAAAAAAATTGAATCGAATATTCAAGCACTCTTAAAAATGGGTGAACGCGAAAAATATAGTTCTTACAAACCCATAATCTATGCGTCCGCAGCAATGCTTGAACAAAAGCGCAATAATTTAACGCCCGCAATTCAACTCTACATTAAAAGCAACTCCTACAACCAAAGCGACCCCTATCTCAAGAATAAGAATAACATAGAAATTGCAGAAATCGCTTTTGCTCAAAAAAATTATAGTCTTGCAAAAGTATATTACGACAGCATAATGATTGAAAATATCAATAGCTCAGATGATATACATATAAAGAAATCAATTGTAGCTGACTTAGTAAAATTCCTGAAGATTGCTGCTAGAGAAGATAGTCTACAAAAGATTGCAGCAATGCCTGAAACAGAACGAAATATATACCTGCTTGAACAACTCAAGAAAATCAAAAAAGAAGCTGGAGCCAATGATGAAAATGGTAGAGCTGGAGCTCCTTCGATGCAAAAAAATTCCATCCTAAATCCTACTTCAGGAAGCCTATTCACAGATGATACCAAAAAAGGAGAATGGTACTTCAACAATCCATCTTTAAAGGCACAAGGGAGTATTTCATTTAAGACAAATTGGGGAGAACGATCAAACAGAGACAATTGGAGAAGAAATGCTACACAAGATAATTTGTTCGAAAGAAAACAAGAATCTACTCCTCAAGGCGAAGAGCAAGAAAGAGAGAACAATTCAACTTCAAGTAACCCAACTACGTTAGAAGAGCTGACTAGTAATCTACCTTTAACCCAAGAAAAAGTAGCAGAATCAAATGATCGAAAATATTTAGCGTATAGTTCACTAGGAAGCCTCTACAAAAACAAATTAGGAAATTGTAATGAGTCAATAACTTGGAACGAAAGGCTAATTTCAGAAAATCCGAAGACTCAAAATTTAGAGCAAACTTTATTCGATTTATCCTATTGTTATAAGCAAAATGGGCAAAATACAAAAGCCTCATATTATCAAAATCAACTTTATAATAATTTCCCTTCAAGCACACTAAATAGTCTATTAAAAGATCCAAATCTTGTAGCAAGATTGGAAAAAGATAAAAACTCAAAAGCAACAAAAGAGTATGAGCAAATTTATGACCTATTCTTGTCTGGAAAATTTGAAGAAGCATTAGAAAATAAAAAAAGAGCTGACCTGACATTTGGAGAGAACTTATGGAGCCCTCAGCTACTCTATATAGAAGCTATTTACTATATCAAACAAAAGCAAGATAGCCTTGCCATTGTTACGCTAAATAGAATTCCAGCGCTTTATCCAAAATCACCCCTTGCGAACAAAGCAGGAATAATTGCAGACGTACTCAATCGCAGGACTGACATTGAAGATGAATTGACAAAAATGAATACTATTCGGGCGAAAGAGGATACCGTTGAATGGGTTGACGACAGACCATTAACCCGACAAACAGTAGAAACCATAAAAATAGATAAAGCTCCAATAGCTATTAAAGAACAGGCGCCTAAAGAAAACATCAAAATCGATACAACTGCATTAAAAGTAACAGCTCCAGTGAAAAAACAAGGTGGCTATCAATTTGATATTAACGAAACACAGATGGTATTAATCTTGCTAAAAAATGTTGATATCGTATACATAAATGAAGCAAAAAGAGCATTGGCTAAATATCATAGCCGAAACAGCGAATACCAGTCACTTCAACTGAGCCAAGATAAAATTGAAGAGTTGAATTTCTTGGGGTTATCTGACTTTGCAAATGTCAACACTGCTATAGAATACATCAATAATGTAAAGGCACTAGGACCAAAAGAAATCTTCCCATGGCTTCCTGCTGATAAATATAGCCTACTGATGATTTCCCCTGCTAATTATAAACTGATGATGGCGGAGCATAAACTCGACAGCTACCTACAATTCATCCGACAACAATTACCTGGAAAATTTTAAGGTTTCCTTATCCGTAAAGACATTCGTTTTATTTAGCTTTACTCTATGAGAGAGCCGTCTGAAATAAAGCAAGAAATTTCAAAACCTGTCCGAGTTTTCTGGAAAGTATTCTTCTGCCTCTGGGGAGCAATTGTATTATTGATTCTACTGATTTACGCAGGTCTTTTTGGTAAGCTCCCTTCAATACAGGAATTACAAAACCCTTCAATGATGTCTTCATCTGAAATATACGCAGATGATGGCACGCTAATGGGTAAGTTTTATCAAAAGGACAGAATCAATGTAAAATACCAAGACATATCTCAAAATGTCATACAAGCTCTGATCGCAACGGAAGACGAACGTTTTTATCAGCACTCTGGAATTGACATTAAAAGCCTAATGAGGGCCATATTTTTTCTTGGAAGTGAAGGAGGCGCAAGTACCATAACTCAACAAACTGCAAAAGCATTGCTAGGACAAGAGAGCAGAAAGAGTGTGATGCGCATGATTGAAAAACTGAAAGAATGGATTGTTGCCATTAAACTTGAACGAAATTTTACTAAGGAAGAAATTATTACGCTCTATCTCAATATGGTTAACTATGGAGATGAAACGTATGGAATTAGAAACGCTGCTAAAACATACTTTCAAAGAGAACCAAGTCAACTTTCTGTAGAAGAATCAGCCGTACTCGTAGGATTATTAAAAGGGAGTACTCGCTATAACCCACGAAGAAATCCTAAAGCGGCCATGGCCCGCCGCAACACGGTATTAGAACAAATGGTTAGGAATAATTTCCTTGAGAAAGAAAAAGCCAAGGCACTAAAAATACAGCCCATCGAATTAAAATACCTAAAGCTTGACGAAAATTCAGGGATGGCTCCATACCTAAGGGAAGTGATGAGAGAAGATATAAAAAAATGGTGCAAAGAAAATATAAACCCAAACACAGGAGAGCCTTATAACATTTATAAAGATGGTTTAAAGATTTATACTACCATCAACCCTAGGATGCAGGAATACGCAGAAATTGCTGTCTATAGACATATGCAAAACCTGCAAAAGGTATTCAACTCACAACAAAATATTAAAGATGGCTCAATTTGGAAAAGTAAAGACGGAAAGGTCGTATTAGAAAATAGCATTCGGCAAACAGACCGATGGAAAAACATGAAAGAGGATGGAGTGAGTGAAGATGAGATAAGAAAATCCTTTATGGAGCCTGTCTCCATGAAAATTTTTGCATGGAACGAAAAACGAGAGAAAGACACCCTGATGAGCCCTCTTGACTCAATCCGATATCATAAACAAATAATGCAAATCGGATTGCTATCCGTAGATCCAATGACAGGAGAAATCAAAGCATGGGTTGGCGGAAGTAATTTCAAAAGATTCAAATTCGACCATGCAAATTTTAAAACCAAACGACAAGTAGGATCAACCTTCAAACCCATCCTATACACCCTTGGAGTTAAAAATGGATTTAAGCCAGAAACCATTCTACCCAATGGTCCAATAGACATGGGAGGAAAGATGATCACGGGAAACGGTGGCCCAATGGCCCTTTGCTTAGCTTTCTCTCAAAATCCAGGTGCAGTACATTTAATAAACACCTTGGGGGTAGACAAAACAATATCGTTTGCCAAAGAATGTGGAATCAGAACGCCAATCCCACCATATCCATCGATTGCATTGGGATCAGCTGATCTTTCGCTCTTTGAAATGGTGCAAGCATATACCATGTTTCCCGGAAGAGGATTTAATGTAAAACCCTATTTTATAAGTCGCATTGAAGACAGAAATGGAAATGTATTAGCCAACTTTAGAGCAGAAACCAAAGAGGTTATTAGCGAAACAGAAGCCTATATCATGACCACTATGCTACAAGGGGTTGTCAACTTTGGTACTGGACGAGCTTTGCGAGGAGCCTACGGAATTTCGAACGAAGTAGCAGGGAAAACTGGTACAACAAATGATAATGCTGATGGATGGTTTATTGGATTCAGTCCCCAATTACTTTCCGGAGTATGGGTTGGATGCGATGACCCTTTTTTAAAAATGCTCTATACATCCGGAGGTTCTCAGATGGCAATGCCAGCATGGGCCTATTACTACCAACAGGTCTTCAACGATAAAACATTAAACATTGATCCTGCTGCACGATTCCTCGCACCATCAAGTATGCAAAATGATATTCTATTCGATTATAATCAAATAAATACATCCGACGAAGCAATTCCTTCAGAGGGAATACCACTTGATGGTAAAGCAGTTGAAATACCCATCAGTGATGGATCAGAAAAAGTAGTAACAGAATCTCAAAAATTTGAAGATCCAAACGAAGAAGTTGATTTACAAAAAAACAACCTCAATTCGAATAGAGAGTCAGACGTTATATCGAATACTGACAGTACTAAAAAAAGAAGAAGCGGATTCATCAAAAGAATGTTTAAACGCAAAGATCAATAAAGAGCATTACCATCTATTAATAATTCCTACCTGAACTGTTCTCCTATGCGAATCATTGTTCGTTGAAATTGTTTAATTAACTTCAAAATCAATTACAACAAAACAGAACGAAATGCTTAAGGAGAAAATCAAAGCCGGGCAACTCATTTACGGAACAGGCTATACAGCGCTAACTCATGCCTGGGCGTCAAGTCTGAAAAAAGCAGACCTTGATTTTGCATTTATCGACACCGAGCATATTTCAATGAATCGGGCAGAAATGGCTAGAGCATGTGAAACGTTGAAAGCAATAGGCATCGCCCCCATCGTTAGGATTTCCTATGCAGACCCCAACCTAGCCTCAATGGCTGTTGATGCCGGCGCTATAGGCATCGTTGCACCATACATAGAATCAGATGATGAAGCAAGACAATTAGTGGGTGCGGTAAAATATAAACCACTCAAAGGATATACACTTAATCAACTCATCAACGGAAAAGAAAAACCAAGCGAAAAACTTAAAACCTATTTAGATAAATTAAGCGAAGACCTACTTTGCATTGCCAATATAGAAAGCGTTAAGGCGATGGAAAACCTAGATTCAATACTATCTGTTGAAGGATTAGACGCTGTATTTATTGGCCCTCACGACCTCTCTGTTAGCCTTGGCTTACCTGAAGAATACGACAACCCCCTATTCGAATCCGCTGTGAAAGAAATTATTCAAAAAACAAGGAAAAAGGGATTGGCAATCGGTATTCATTTTTCACAATCACCAGAAAGACAAATCAAATGGGTTAAAGAGGGGGCAAATATCATCCTCCACAGCTTTGATATTGCTCTATTCACACAAAAATTAATTCAAGATTTGCACGTTATTAGACAAGGCACAGGAGACGATACGTCGAAAAGTATAAACAATGAAAATATAATCATATAAAGCAACCAATTAATCATACGCTAATCTCATAAAAATAGAGATATAATAAATCAATCATGGTTACTCGCAAGCTAAAGCAAATCAATTTTCCCATAGCGCTATGCCTGTTTAATATTTCACTTGCATCTGCACAAGAAATCACTCAAAAACATAATTATTGTTCAAAATAAAAAAGACTTGACAATTCAGTATGCTGCAGCAACAGCACTTTTAACTGATAAGTCTTCAAGAGAATAGGAATTAGATTAAAAAACACAGACAAATTGCCATCAACAGGAGATGTCATATTGTTGAGAAAAAAAAGTACAGGGAATACACTAGGTATAAAAAAGACACCACCACTTAGTTTACAAAACCTCCCAGAATCATTTAGTATCAGCCGCTTTAAGGAATCAAATCGCACTATCATACTGATTGAAGGCTATGATGATCGCGGCATATTATTTGGCATTGGGAAACTCATAAGGAAGTTGAAATACAAAGCCGGATCATTGAGCCCATCTCAATTGGGATATAGAAATACAGCAAACTCATATGACGGATAGACAAAAAAACAATTTGCGCAATACATCAAAGACCTTATTGTCTTCGGAATAAACAGCATTGAATCAATTCCCATTTTTGACGAAAATCAAAGCCCCCATTTCAAGGTTGACCCCATGGAAATGAATGCATACATCAGTTCACTCTGTAAAAAATACGGATTGGACTATTGGATGTGGATACCGGCGCAATTCAACCTATCAAATCAAGTATTAAGGAAAACCCATCTTGGTTAACAAATATGCATTGGCCAACTAAACTGGTGTATACTCAAATCGATGCTAATGCCGAATATACAATTCGAATAAATGGTCAGGGAGACTCCTTCATTAACATTAACGGACAAAAAATTCCCCCTCTATCTACTACAAAAATATCGGAGAATTCAAGGAATACCCCATCCCAAGAGAGTTATATAAAAACGGGATGATAACTATTACATGCGATAATATCAATGAAGACAACATGAATTGGAGAAACCAATCGAATGTTAATGAAGTTTGACTGATCAAACAATAGACATAATAACTATTTATTGATTAACACTAACGCAGGCGTTCCACTTTCACTTTAGTGACACCTCGTTTGGATAACCCTATTTTTCGTGCGGCAGCCTTGGACAGGTCTACTAATCGTGCATTACGATGATGCAACCGATCATTCACTTTAACAATCACAGAACGATGATTTGATAAGTTTGTTACCCGTAGCCTAGTACCCATTGGAAACGTATTATGAGCACAGGTCATTTTTTTCTGACTAAATCGTTCCCCACTAGCGGTTTTCCTTCCCTCAAATTTATCGGCATAAAAACTTGCAAACCCAATGGCAATATTTACCCGTTTAGCATGCCTATAATTAACCTTGCCTTGTGAATATGACATTAGCTGTACCAACACAAACAATGTTGTTATAGACAGGAATAAGCATATTCGTGAATAATTCAATTTCATTTGACACGTTCTAACTAGCATACAAAGGTATTAAAGTTGAATGAGAGCAACATACCGAAACTGTATAATACTGATTTTCAGTATTTTATAATCCAATAAACGCTTTTAACGTCAGATCATTTTAGTATACTTTTTACCGAACTACGAACTATAAATAACGCAATTATAAATACGAACATTTCAGCTACTAGAAATCTTAAATCTCTCGCATTTTAGCCCTAAATAAAGGACGGTATAGTTGAATTTCATATGCAATCTCTTTAACTTAGACAACATTACAGACGCCAACGCATAGCTATTATGTTAAAATATATATTTACTCTTTTTTCTATACTATACATGATTACTTCAACCGGTCAAACCAGCGTAACGCAGGAACTGAAGATCACCTCAGATATTAATACATTAAGGAAAGATATTTCAATAGATGCTAGCATTGAAATGATTGAACTACGAAAAAGTATTCCAACCATTGAGTATGATCTTAAATATGCGACGACTGATAATTTCACACATGTTAGGCTATACCCTGAAGGCTTGCATTTTACGTTTATGCGAAAAGAAGCAGTTGAAGCACTTGTAAATATAAACCATGAGTTAGCCAAAAAAGGAATCAGCATTAAGGTATGGGATGCCTATAGGCCCTATGCCGTTACGCAAAAATTTTGGGATCTCATTCACGACGAACGATATGTAGCCAATCCTTCCAAGGGCAGTGGACATAACAGAGGTATTGCAATTGATTTAACATTAATTGATATCAACATTGGAAAAGAATTAGATATGCCAACTGAGTTTGATGATTTTTCAGAACGCGCACACCATGGATACATGAACTTATCTCCGGAAAAAATAAAAAACAGAGAGTTCCTTCGAGAAATTATGGAAAAAAATGGCTTTATTAAATTTGATACAGAATGGTGGCACTACTATTTGCCAAATGGCGATAAGTACAACGTATTAGATATTCCATTTGAAAAATTGAAATAAAATGCTACTTCAAGATAAAAAAATAGTAATCATTGGCGGAACAAGTGGTATCGGATTATCAGCAGCCATCTATTTCATTAACCAGGGTGCTCAAATCATTTCAGTAGGTAAAAACGAATATCATGACAACAGCGCTAATCACAAAAACAATCATATTGTTTTTGCAGATGCAACACATGAAAGCGTTGCCGAAGATGCTATAACGTGCTGCATTGAAAAGTATAATGGCTTTGATGGGCTGCTGCATGTTGCAGGAGGAAGTGGCAGAAGCTTTGGCGATGGTCCACTACACGAAATGAGTATTGACGCATGGGAAAAAACATTAATGCTGAATCTAACTAGTGTTATGCTTTCTAATAAAGCAGCCATCAATACTTTTCTTCGGGTAGGAAAAGGTGGTGCAATTGTAAATATTTCCTCTGTGCTCGCTAACCAACCTGCATCCCATTTTTTTTCCACTCATGCCTACAGTACTTCAAAAGCATCCATAATAGCACTTAGTCATACTGCCGCTGCCTATTATGCAAAAGACAATATCCGTATTAATGTAATCTCACCAGGACTAGTAGAAAGTCCCATGTCGAAGAGAGCATTGGGGAATGAAAAAATAATGGAATACATTAAAACAAAACAACCATTACAAGGTGGACGAATAGGGCAGCCTGAAGACTTAACGGGCATGGCTGCATTATTTTTATCGGATCAAGGGAACTTTATAACAGGACAAAACATTTCAATAGACGGTGGTTGGTCGGTAAGTGAAGGACAATTTTAAGGTATGAAAGCAGTAACAAAAGCAATTGGTATAGATCTAGGTGGAACACGTGTAAAGGCCGTGCTAATTGATGATATCGGCAATGTATTACATGAGATCATTGTTCCAACCCTTGATGAACAAGGTAAATGGAAAGACAGTGCGAAATCAGCTTTCAATCAACTCAACGTTAATCTAGATGAAAACGAATTTTATGTTGGTCTTTCCGCTCCAGGAATTCCTGATAAGTATAATAAATGCATTCAACTTATGCCAGGAAGACTTCAAGGCATTGAAGGCTTTGATTGGGCTGAATTTTTAGGGAGAGAGGTGTTTGTTGTAAATGACGCTGTAGCAGCCCTTTCAGCTGAAGCCCGTTTTGGAGCAGCTAAAAACTGTAAGGATGCAGTGATAATTACAATTGGCACAGGAGTTGGAGGTGCCTTATTAATTAATGGGAAAATACACCAAGGAGCATTTCAAAAAGCAGGACATATTGGTCACATGTCAATCAATCTCGATGGCGAACCAGACATATGTGGCATGCCGGGTAGCCTTGAAGAAGCCATTGGAAATTATTCCATCAACAAAAGATCCAATGGAAAATTTCATGACACTGCCGAACTAATAGAAGCCATGAAAAACGATGACTTGTTTGCGCATGACATATGGCTTAAATCCATCAAAGCATTAGCCGTAGCTATTGCATCCATTGGTAATATTTTATCTCCTGAAAAAATCATTCTTGCAGGAGGAATCACAAAGGCTGGAAGTATATTAACTGATCCGTTAGAAAAATTGATCAACGAATATGAGTGGCGCATTGGCGAAAATCGCATGCAAATAGAAATAGCCCACTTTGGAGAACAATCAGGCGCAATAGGTGCTGCGGCATTTTCATTTTTAGAAAATAAAAACAATTCATGATGAGTGAAATAAAAGAATACATTAATAAAGGCAGATTAATCTGTGATCGGATTGAAGCACAAGAAAAGGAAATAGCCATGGCAGCAGAGTGGTTTGCACAATCTATACTCGCGGGAAGAATGGTGCATGTATTTGGATCAGGGCACAGTAGAATTATGGTTGAAGAAATGTGGCCTCGTTATGGATCTTTTCCAGGATTCAATCCAATCGTTGAATTGTCCTTGACCTTCCACAACTTAGTTGTAGGTGCTAATGGTCAACGACAAGCTATGTTTTTAGAAAATGTTAGTGGGCTCGCAGATCGAATATTAAGAAATTTTGTATTAACCGATCAAGACACCGCACTAATAATATCCTCAGGAGGAACCAATATCGTGCCAATTGAAATGGCAGAGGGCTTCAAAAAAAATAATATTAAAGTAGTAAGCATCATTTCAACGCTACATGCTGAGGCAAGTAAGAGTAAACGAAAAGATGGTATAAAATTAAGCGACGTATCTGATTTGATATTGGATACCGGAGCGCCACAAGGTGATTCCATGATTCATATTGAAGGATTGCCCACGCCAGTTTCCCCTGGATCATCCCTAGGTGGCATCCTACTAATAAATAGCATCAAAGCAAAGATTGCCTCCATATTAACCAAAGCAGGACACCCTCCTACTGTGTTGACAGCTTCGAATATAGTAGGAGAAAAAAAGGCAACAGAACTTTTTGAAAAGGCATACGACGAACACGCAATACGATTATCAAAACTATATCAATTCAAACAATAACAAAACCATGCAACCCATACCAATTCGCACAACAGTAGTAGGAAGCTACCCATTTCCAGGTTGGCTAGAATATGCTACACAAAACTTAAATTCATTTGGTGCTGCAGACATTGAAGAAATGGCTGAAGATGCTGTAATTGCTGCTATTCATGACCAAGTAAAAGCAGGATTAGATGTTATAACAGATGGAGAACAAACACGATTTGATTTTAATCTTTCATTCTACGGATTCATCAAAGGGATTCAACCGAATCATACCGAAACAAGAAAATTCGGTCCGCCTGCACATGACCAACGCGGAAAACATAGCATAACATCAAGTTTAATTGCGCCAAATGGTTTAGGATCAATCAAAGAATACCTAAGACTTAAAAGACTTGCTCCAAGTGGACCAACATTAAAAACAAGCTTACCCGGGCCTTATACATTGAGCGGAAGATTATTACCCAATGAACAATATAAAGATCGTTGGGAAATTACAGCTGCTTTGATACCAATCATACAAAAAGAACTAATTGATTTAGTTGCTGCAGGATGTACAGAAATTACATTAGATGAGCCATCAATGAGCTGCTATGCATATAAAGAAGATACAAAAAGGTTTGTATCTATTTTCAATGAGACAGTATCTGTCATTAAAGATAAATGCAGGCTTTCAACGCACCTATGCTTTGGCAACTTCAAAGGAAGACCTGTTGGATATAGAAGCTTAAAACCTATGCTGCCAGATTTCCTCAACATGAACGTGAATGAAATTCATATCGAAATGGCCAATAGAGAATTTGCAGAAATAGAACTATTGGCAAACTTCGCTGAAAAAATGGACGTTTCTGTTGGCATAATAGATGTCAAAAATTATTACATCGAATCTGTAGAAGACGTAAAAGAACGAATTAAAAAATGCTTGCAATATGTTCCAGCTGAAAAGCTATCGGTTGCTCCAGATTGTGGGTTAAGCCAAACAGCACGATGGGCTTCAAAACAAAAGCTGATCAATATGGTGGAAGGTGCAAAACAAATGCGATGAAAATTTGATATGATAAAAGCTATTCGAAAAAACCAGTCTCTCATTGACGATATTCTCCATGCAAGCAAGGATGAAGAAAATTTTCATATCTGGTGGCTAGGACAAAGCGGTTATTTGTTGCAGTATAAAAATATCAGAATCCTTATCGACCCCTATTTGTCGGATTCACTCACTAAAAAATATGAAAAAACCGAAAAGCCACATGTTCGAATCAGTGAGCTAGTTATTTCTCCGTCTGAACTTCCGCGTATAGATTATATCTCTTCTAGCCACAACCATACAGACCACTTAGATGCTGAAACAATTATTCCGATTTTAAAAAATAATTCAGACTGCAAACTGATTATACCTGAAGCCAATAGATCATTTGTTTGTGAAAGACTTCAGCTTGAAAACCATATCCCTATTGGATTAGACGCAGGAGAGTCTTACGTAGCACCAACATTTAGCATAAGCGCAATCCCTGCAGCTCATAATACAATTGAAAAAGACGAAAGAGGTAAATGCCGTTTTTTGGGTTACATAATTAAACTTGGAAAATGGTCTATATACCACAGCGGAGATACATTACTATACGAAGAGATGATTTCCTTAATTAAACAGCATAATCCCAATTTAGCCTTATTGCCCATAAATGGAAACGACCCAGCGAGAAAAGTGGCAGGCAATTTAAATGCAAAAGAAGCCGTACTAGTTGGTAAGAAATCTAATATACCAGTAATCATTCCATGCCACTATGATCTGTTTGAATTCAATACAGTAGACGTAAATGAATTCATCCATGTTGCTCAGAAAGAAAATCAAGGCTACTGCGTTTTGGATTTAGGCGGAAAGTTTTCCAGCCACGAATTCCAAAATCAGGTTATAAAATAAACAGCTATATAGACTCTACGGAAATGACCGAATCTAGATTTATTGGTCCGTATACGTGTGGAAATGTTTGTTCTAATGAAGGAGACCACTCAAATATAAATTGACTTGAAAGTTTATCCGTTTCAATAGTGAGTTGCATCAAATCACTGATGCCCTTGTAATATTTGTCTTTTATATAATCTACTTGGCTAGCCTCACAGCAATGTATAAAGCCTTCTGCATTTAGCGCCGGGGAAGAATAAACGCCTTCTGCCTTTGCTTTTTTCCAAGCTTCAGCAGTAGTAATATGATAAATTTTAGCCATGTGTTGAATTTCGGTTATGAATATACGGGTTTTATATGTTGCGACCGCAACATGAGGTCAGCAAATACAAATGCCGTAACCGCTTCAAGTACTGGTGGAACTCTTAACGCAATGCATAAATCATGCCTTCCTCGCACTGAAAAGTTTTCCATGGCATCGGTTTCCCAATTGTATGTATGTTGTTCTTTGGGAGTAGAAGAAGTTGGCTTAATGGCAATTCTAAAAACAACCTCATTACCGTTGGTAATGCCCCCTATAATTCCACCTGCATGGTTTGTAGTTGTTTTACCATCTTTATTTTCTATTGCATCATTATGATCTACTCCAAACATAGAAGCAGCGTTGAATCCTGTACCGAATTCTATGCCTCGAACCGCTGGGATAGCAAATACAGCATGTGAAATGAGCGACTCTGCAGAATCAAAAAATGGCTCACCTAAACCCAACGGCAATCCATTCACTTTACACTCCACGATACCACCAACAGAATCCTTTTGATCTATCGCTTTCTGTAATCCAAGTTCAACTGAAGACTCACCACCTATCGAAACGATTTCCGAAATAACTGTTATTCCTTTCAATATTTTTTTAGCTACCACACCAGCCGCTACAAGGCAAAGTGTAAGTCGTCCACTAAAATGCCCACCACCTCTAAAATCTTCAAACCCTCCAAATTTTCGGTTGGCAACAAAATCAGCATGCCCTGGCCTTGGAACAGCACGCTGTTTCTCATAATCACCAGATCGCGTATTTTTATTTTCAAAAAGTAACATCAATGGAGCACCCGTAGTTTTACCATTAAATACGCCACTTTTAAATATCGGTAAATCTTCTTCTTGTCTTGGCGTTGTCCCTTTTTGTATACCGCCTTTTCTTCTTTCTGTATCCACAATAAAATCTTCTACTGCTAATGGCATACCAGCAGGACAACCATCAATCACTACGCCTAAACCTTCTCCATGTGATTCACCAAAAATAGATACTGAAAAAATTTTTCCGAAATGGTTCATGACTATTATTTAATTCGTTTCTAAAGTAATTTTAGCGCCGAGTGAAATCATATGATGATAAAAATCAGGATACGATTTATTGATAGCTTCCGCATCGTTTATAATCACAGGTCCATCTGCACACAATGCAGCAACCGCAGCAGCCATGGCAATTCGATGATCATGATGAGAATGAACCTCAGCTGTATTCAAAACGCTGCCACCATGAACATACATGACATCATCGTCCAAGTCAATTTTTATGCCCATTTTACCAAAGACATCCTGAAGTGTTAAGGCCCTATCGCTTTCTTTATGTGTTAATCTCTTAGCACCCTTAATTTTTGTTATGCCTTTGCAATAGGCAGCCAACGAAACCAATGGTGGAAATAAATCAGGACATTCTGTTGCATCAAATTCAAATGCAACAAGTTCACCCGGAGAAACCACATATCGCCCATCATTATAAATCAAGTGTGCGCCACAGGATTGTATTGCCTTTAGTATTTGCTTATCTGCTTGAACAGAATCAGGATTCATTCCTTCAATAACAACCTCAGCAGAAATTGCCCCTGCCACAAATAGAAACGATGCTCCACTCCAATCACCCTCAACGGTATACTGAATAGTATCTGTTGAAGAAATTGTTGTTGCAGGACCAAATGAAAACGTCTCATAGGAATCGACTATAGGAAGCTTCATCCCAAATGCCTTAATCACTTGTAATGTCATATCAATATATGGCCTACTTTTTAAGTCTTTTACTTTTATGGTAACGTCAGATGCATTTGAAGCTGAAAAAGCGAATAAAAGTCCAGTTAAAAACTGAGAACTCAAACTCCCGTCAACCTCAATAGTAGAAGGCACCAACGGCCCCTTAATCTGAATAGGAAGCTTTCCATTGTTAGACGAAATAGTAATACCCAATTTTGGAAATATCTCATCAAAGAAATGCATTGGTCGATTCATTAATGATCCTGAACCAGTCAACGTAAGTTGCTGACTACTTATTGAAGCAATGGGAGTGAACATTCTTATTCCCAATCCACTTTCACCACAAAATACAGTATCATTAACGGGCATAACACCTACACTTGATATTTCAAGATGATCTGTATGCTCAATAATTACTGCCCCAAGTTTTTGAATCACATCTATTGCTGCAAGATCATCATTTGAATTACCTGGAGTATATATCAATGTTTTCCCAACGTGAAGCAATGCAGCGGCACAAGCGCGCTGCATATCACTTTTAGATCTTGGCGCACTAATATTCCCATGCAATACAGATGGATGAACTATTGCCTTCATTTTACTTATTACTTAATCATGTTATTAAACTCAACTAAATGTTCATGCAGTGCATCAACAGAAATCTTTTGTATTAAACCAGTTCCTATTTTTTGCAATAAAATATAGCTCATGTCTTTGTTCACACGCTTCTTATCCATCTTCAAGACATTATACACTTTTTTTACATCAAATTTTCCTCTGGTCGGTAATCCATATTCTATCAATACTTTTTCTATTCTATCTGCCCCTTTTAGTCCCACTGCTTTTTCTGAAAGCCATGAAGCGAAAATCATTCCTAATGAAACAGCTTGACCATGCGTCAATTCATATTGAGTTTCCAAGGCATGTCCAAGGGTATGACCGAAATTGAGCAACTTTCTATTGCCTGTTTCAAATTCATCCGCTTTAACAACACCCACTTTCAATTTTACATTGCGCAGAATAATATCCCTAAGAAGGGATTTGTCACGCTTCACTTTAGCAATATTGCTTTTCTCTAACAATGAAAACGTTTTGCTATCCAATATACAAGCATGCTTGATGATCTCAGCAAACCCATTACTCCATTCTGAATCTGGTAATGTTTTCAAGAAATCAAGATCATAAAACAAGAAAGAGGGTTGACGTATGATACCCACCATATTTTTATATTCGCCAACATCGATACCGTTTTTACCTCCAATAGAAGCATCTACCATAGCTAATAATGATGTAGGCACAAAACCAAACTCAATGCCCCTCATGTATACCGAAGCGATATAGCCGGTAAGGTCTGTAATTACTCCCCCTCCAATACCAATTAATGTCGTTTGTCTATCTGCAGAAAATTCTATCAACTGAGCAATGACGGCGTCCACCGTAGCCTGAACCTTATACTCCTCACCAGCTTTCAAGGTGATTACATTCCACTTCTTGAATTTACTTTTATGCGCAACAAAAACATTTTCATCAGTAATAATGATTGCCTTCTCTTTGTTTACAATCTCTTCAAGACGTTTGAACGATGCATCAAAGTAGCAATCCACTATTTTCTGTGAAAATTGAAAACGCATTTTTTTCATACTCGTCATACTATTACTTATCTGTTTTTAAAAAAACTTCGATTTCTGTTTGAAACGTCTTAGTCAAATGATACTCTTCTTGCCTTTCAATAAAGGATGTCACTTGTGCAAGTGAACCCGGACTCACTGAATAAGCAATGATTTCATCAGACCAGTCAAACCCACCCTTTATTAATTGAGTGGTGTTTGTCCATTCGGAAGACTCAGAACGCAACAACCTCATGACCTGAGATAAATTCTGGGCAGGATGCAACTGCAATAAAAGATGAACATGATCTTCGGCTCCATTCACTTCCAATAAATGAATTCCTTTTTCCTCTGCTAGTTTTTTTAAATGGCTAAATAGAACAACCCTTACTGGCCTCGTTAATACACTTTCCCTGTTTCGAGTTGACCAAATGATGTGCACATATAAAAAAACCTGTACCATGGTCAGTTTATTAGTAGCGAACCTTAGTCGTTCATGATTTTATTCTGCCTATTGATACTTTCCATATGAATTGCATCCATGTAACGGGTTACAAACTCCTCACTAAGCGAAAGCTTATCTGCCTTCTTTACCGCTTTATCTAAAATTTCATTCCAACGATTTGCTTGTAAAATAGTTACATTATTATTTTTCTTGTAAGTGCCTATTTTTTCTGCGATATGCATCCGTTGTGAAATCAACTGCATCAACTCATCGTCGATATGATTGATTTGTTCCCTCAACTTATCAAGTGCAATATGAAATGTTTCTGATGAAACATCTTCTCTTCTCCATACGATCTCATCTAACATTTCTGCAAGACGCTCAGGAGTGATTTGTTGCTTAGCATCACTCCATGCATTATCTGGGTCGATATGACTTTCAATCATCAAACCATCAAAGTCCAGGTCAATTGCTTTTTGAGCTGTTGCGAGAAGTATGTCTCTTCGACCACAAATATGTGAAGGGTCATTAATGATTGGTGTTCCAGGCATTCTGCGTTTCATCTCAATCGCTAAATGCCACATCGGAGCATTCCTAAATTCAGTGTTGCCATATGAAGAAAATCCACGATGGATAAGTCCAATATCTTTTATGCCCGCACGTGCAACACGCTCAACAGCACCCTGCCATAATTCAAGATCAGGATTGATTGGATTTTTTATCAATACAGGAACATCAACACCACGAAGTGCATCAGCTACCTCTTGAACGCTGAATGGATTCACAGTTGTTCTAGCACCAACCCATAAAACATCTACGTCAAATGTGAGCGCGTCTTCAACTTGCTTTCCCGTTGCCACTTCTACAGTTGTAGGCAATCCTGTGAGTTTTTTTGCTTGCTGCAACCAAGGCAACCCTTTTGCCCCAATACCTTCAAACATGCCAGGCTTGGTTCTTGGCTTCCAAATACCTGCACGCAACATATCCACTTTACCTGTATTGGCAAGTCGTTGTGCAGTGGCTAGTACCTGCTCTTCAGTTTCTGCACTGCAAGGGCCGGAAATAATAAGAGGACGTTTATTCCAAGCAGCTTTTACAATTGATTGTTGACTTTCTTGTGTTGTTTCCATGATGTAAAATTAACGTTTTAAAAAGAATGTTTATTTTATACTAATGAATGATCCTACGGATCTGATTTGCTTTTTCCATTAACTCGTGAAGATAATCCCAGTTCTCTTTCTCTAAACAAGATTTAAATTTTCTTAGCTGCATGATGTGCTCATTCAATACATCCAGGATATTATCCTTGTTTTGCTTTAAAATCGGTGTCCACATATCAGGGCTACTCTTTGCCAACCTTACTGTACTTTCAAATCCAGCACTAGCCATTTCAAAAATGGCACTATCTTCTTTTTCCTTTTCAAGGACTGTATTAGCCAATGCAAATGACGTGATATGAGAGATATGACTAACATATGCAGCATGAAGATCGTGATCATGGGCATCCATCTCAAAAATGCGCATCTTCAACTTGCCGAAAAGGAATTTAACATATTCAATGGCCTCTTCACTACTATCCTTAGCATCACAAATAATCACTGATTTATCTTCGAATGCACCTTCTACCGCTGCAGTAGGCCCACTATATTCTGTTCCCCACATCGGATGTGCAGCGACAAACTGTCTTCTTTTTGGATGGTCTCTCACCGCATCAATCAACAAGCTTTTTGTAGAGCCTAGATCAATGACTAGTTGTTGATCAACTAAGTCAAGTATTTTAGGCACCAGCGCAACCATACTGTCAACAGGTATAGCAACGAGGATAACATCTGACTTTGAGACTGCCTCTTGCATACTCAACATCTCATCAACAAGATGCAGTGAAAGAGCTTGCTCTGCATGAAGTGGATTACTGTCAATACCAACAACATGATTGGATATGCCCTTCTTCTTACACTGAAGGGCAAGTGAGCCGCCAATTAGCCCCACTCCAACTATGGCAATATTTTTTTTATTTACATTCATTTGTTCAACTACTTAAAACCTGCTTTGCGTTTAATTAAAAGTATGTTCAGCCTATTACTCGTATTCTATTGTTTCAATTTCTTCACTCTATTAATAGCTTCTTGTAAAACTTCTTCTTTGCTACATAAACTCACCCGAACAAATGCATCACCTGCATCCCCAAAAATCCCTCCGGGCGTGATGAACACACGCGCCTCATTCAATACTTTATCACTAAGCTCATAACCCGACTTAATATGCTTAGGAATGGCGGCCCAAACAAACATTCCAACTTGATCTTTAGAATAAGCACAATCAAGTAAATCAAGTAACTCACAGGCCAACTTTTTTCTAGTTGCGTAAATCTGATTCATATCATCAAACCAATCTTTACCCAACTCTAATGCTTTAGATGCTGCAAGTTGAACAGGTAAAAACATGCCACTATCCATATTGCTTTTAAATCTTAAGATGGCATTGATATGTTCAGCAGAAGCAACAATCATCCCTACACGCCAACCGGCCATATTGTGAGATTTGCTCAACGAATTGAGCTCGATAACTACTTCTTTATTCACATCAAACTCCAATAAACTTGCAGGATAATCATTCAAAATAAAACTGTATGGATTATCATGTACTATCATTACGTTTTCCTGCTTTGCAAACGCAATGATTTCGCTCAATAATTTTTTATCGGGGAGTTGCCCCGTAGGCATATGAGGGTAATTAAGAAAAATAATTTTCACAACACCTTGTGCAGATGAATTATACTCATCAATCATTTTCTTCCAAACAGCTAAGTCGGGATGCCAATTATTTTGGGACTCAAGTCTATATGAAAGTACCGTTCCCCCAGAAAGCTTGACAGCACTGCTATATGTTGGATAACCGGGGTTTGGCACTAAGGCAGCATCGCCATCTTGAAGATACGTCATGCATATGTGCATAATGCCTTCTTTACTTCCTATTAAGGGAAGCACCTCGGTATCAGGATTCACAAGAACATTATACCATTTTTTATACCACGCAGAAATTGCATTTCGAAATATTGGCGACCCTTTATAGGATTGATATGCGTGTGTGTTTTGTTTTGCGGCTTCCGTGTGTAATGCTTCTACAACTGATGGGTGAGGTGGGAGATCAGGACTACCAATACCCAAATTAATAACAGCATGCCCTGCCTTATTAAGCTCATCGATTTCTCGAAGCTTAGTAGAGAAATAATATTCTCCAATTCCATTTAATCTAGATGATACCGGTATCATGAGGCTGAATTGAATTTTCCTTTTTTATAAATACCCAGCACACGCATGTACTTTGTTTTGGCCGTCAACTTTTTCAGAAGTGAATTGAATTGCTTTAACGATTCAAATTCAAGATCTGCATGAAAACCATATTTAAATTGACTGCCGGCGATGGGAAACGATTGTAGCTTACTGATGTTAATATCTTGAGAAGCTATAATTGCAAGTACTTTTGCAAGACTTCCTTTCTCATGATCTGTATGAAAATTGATTGATGCCTTATTTGCACCTTCAACAACAGAAGGATGCTGTTGCAAAACCAAGAAACGAGTATAATTGTGTTTTACGTCGTTGATTTTAGGAGCAATCAATTCAAGATCAAACATCTCAGCAGCAAGTTTACTAGCAATTGCTGCAATATGCTTACTCTTTTTGAGGTGAACATGCTTTGCACTCAATGCCGTATCATCAGTCTCAATCAATTTCCATGGATACTTGTTTAAAAAACCAAGGCATTGTTGCAGCGCCATAGGATGTGAATGAACCTCTTTGATATCAGATAACTTTACGCCAGGGTTCACCATTAAATTTTGATCGATTTGGAGGTAGACCTCACCTGCTACAAAAAGAGATGACTTTTGCAATAAGTTATAATTGGGGAGGATACTACCCGCGATGGAATTTTCAATCGCCATAATACCGCCACTCGTTTTTTTAGAATCTGATGCATCCCGAATAAGATCGATGAACGTTGCGCACGGAAGGATTTCAACCTTTTTTCCAAAGAACTTCCGAGCAGCTACTTGATGAAAACTCCCTTCATAGCCTTGGATGGCAATAGGTTTGGAAGTAGCCAACATAGTAGACTCTTCTAGCTTTTGACCTTTATTTTTTTTCTTTTCGGACATCGTTCATTTACTATTTAAAAAAAAATCCCGGTAGTGTTACCGGGATTCTTATGTTGATATATCTTGTTATTATTTGTTCAACAAAGGGATCCCGTGCTACCGCTAAAGTAGTAGTAAAAATAAAAACGGGCTGTCTTTGGCATATTCATGAAACAAATATAAGAAACTGAATGTAGTTAAACAATATTTTTAATAATTATTTCTAGAGCCCCCTGTTTCAGCATCATTCATCCTAATTCTTCTTCCCTTGAATTTTTTACCATCAAGTGACTTAATCATTTGATTTGCTGCGCCGCCTTCTATCTCTACCCAGCTATTCATATCCTTCATGTCGATCTTACCCAAAACATCCTTACTGAGATCACTCATGTCTAAAATAAACTGTAAAAAACTAGCCTTATAAAAACCATCTTTCGTGCCTAAGTTTACAAATAGTTTTTTATAGCCCCCTGCAGCCCCACTTGATCCGCCATCTCTTCGTTCAGAACCACCTTCTCTTCCAAAAGAGCTACGCCCTGCCGAACGACCTTGATTGCGAGAGTCTCCTCGAGAATCTCCCCGAGAATCTCCACGAGAATCGCCACGAGAGGAAGACTGCCTCTCTGAACGCCTATCATCTCTCATATTGAGGTCCGCAGCATTTTCATAATACTGAAGGAAGCGATCAAACTCAAGCGCGGCTACACGTTGAAGAATCTCTTCTTTCGTTACATCCTCGAATTTTTCTTTCAACAAAGGGATATAGGTCTCATATTCACCGTGACTAATATCAGCTTTGAGGAGCTTATCAATAAAATGGAAAAACTGCTTACGACATACATCTTTGCCTGATGGAATATCCATCTTGTGCAAACTATTGTTAATTAATTTTTCGATCTGCCTGAGCCTATATTGTTCGCGAGATGTAACCAATGAAACACAAACACCATTCTTACCTGCACGACCAGTTCGGCCACTTCTATGGGTATATACCTCTACATCATCAGGGAGCTCATAATTAATAACGTGTGTGATATCTTTAACATCAATTCCCCGTGCTGCCACATCAGTAGCTATCAATAATTGAATACTTTTTTCTCTAAACCTACCCATTACTTTATCCCGTTGAACTTGGGTTAAATCACCATGAAGGGCTTCAATGTCATAGCCTTCACGAATAAGTGATTCTGTAATAGATTGCGCATCAGCCTTTGTCCTGGTGAAAATAATCCCATAAATGCCTGGGTTAAAATCAATGATTCGCTTTAGGGTTTGATATCGATTAACCCCTGAGGTTACATAATATTGATGGTCAATATTCACGTTAGCCGCATTCATCTTGCCAATAGTGATTTCATGGGGCTTATCCATGTAGCGTTTGCTCACTTGCTTCACTTCTGATGGCATAGTAGCACTGAATAACCAAATACTCTTCCTATTTGGAGTATTTTTCAAGATAAATTCGATGTCATCACGGAATCCCATGTTAAGCATCTCATCAGCCTCATCTAAAACAATATATTCAATATTTTCTAGGTCAATCGCCTTCCTTTCGATCAAATCAATCAACCTTCCTGGTGTAGCAACCACTACTTGTGCGCCTTGCCTTAAATCACGAATTTGCTGTGAAATAGAGGCCCCACCATAAACCGCTACCATTTTGGTTCCTTTCTTATACCGGCCAAAATTCATCAAATCTTTGGTGATTTGCATACACAACTCACGGGTTGGACAAACCATCAGGGCTACAGGTGTTTTAGCCTTAGAATCAACTAATTGCAACAGGGGAAGTCCAAATGCAGCTGTTTTCCCGGTGCCCGTTTGAGCCAATCCCACAAAATCTTTGGTCCCACTTAATAAAATAGGTATCGCTTGTTCCTGTATTGGTGTAGGTTCAGTAAAACCAAGTGCTTTAATGCCTTGGAGCAATATCTCTTCAATGCCTAACTCTTCAAAACTCATAATAATATTTTTGCAAAGATAATCTATATGCCCGAGAAATGGGATTAGCGGAATTGCTTGATTATCAGTAGATTAAATAAAAAAAGTCATTCCGTAGAGACGGAACGACTTCAACGATTGCTTGCCATATAAAAAAAGATTACTTAGCAGCGGCAGTATCAACAGCAGCAGTATCAACAGCAGCAGTTGTGTCAACAGCAACAACAGTTGTGTCAACAGCAGCAGCAGCAGTATCAGTTGTTGCAGCAGAATCAGAACCTCCGCAAGAAGCAAGAGCAGCCATAGCTAAGATTACAAATAACTTTTTCATTCGTTAATTTTTTAATGTTAAAATTGAATAATATCTAATAATACGCAAAGTAAAATAAAGTAACCCGGATTTTAAAAGTTTTTTTTGTTGTTTTGTGGGTTACTTATAACCAGAACTAGGTATTAAATCAACGCAAGTGAGTATAACAGATCAGGAGAAAGCGGTTTTCAAGGCTATAGGAGTCAATGATAAAGATGCAATTGAATCAGTCTACAAGGACAACTTTAGCCTAATTCAACACTTTGTCTTATATAATAACGGAAGCGAAGATGATGCTAGGGATATTTTCCAGGAGGCCATGATTGTGCTCTATGAAAAATCAAAATCCCCCGATTTTGTGCTCACCTGCCAGATAAAAACGTATCTATATTCTGTTTGCCGTCGATTGTGGCTAAAAAAACTACAACAGAACAGAAGAATAGAAAGTCAAGTTGAAAATTTCGACCAAATAGTGCCCGTAGAAGATGACTTAGAGGAGCATGAAAAGTTGAATAAGCAATATCTAATCATGAGAACCGCAATGGGAAAGATTGGTGAGCCGTGTAAAAGTTTGATTGAAGCCTTTTATGTACACCACAAAAACATGCATGAAATTGCAGAATTTTTTGGTTACACAAATGCAGACAACGCCAAAAATCAAAAGTATAAATGCCTTGTACGCCTTAAGAAACTATTCTTTGCACAATATAAAAACGCTTAAATGGACCAGTTGCAATTATCGGAGATGGTAGAAAAATACCTCAGAGGTGAACTCAGCGGAGCTGAAAAGGTTGCTTTTGAAGAAATGAGGATGAACGACCCTGAATTGGATCAAATGGTTGTTGAATACCATGCCTTCCTTGATCAAATTGAAAACTATGGCGCTATTCGTAGATTCAAATCTACCTTATATGATACGCATCAAACACTTCAAGAAGATGGGTTGATTAAAGAGCTAAGAATTAGAGGCAGCGCAAGGATAGTAAACTTATGGAGTCGCTACCGCCGCGTAGTAATGGTTGCCGCATCTATAGCTGGAATTACAGCCCTATTCATAAGCGGAATGATCACTGTCTTTTCTCCCAAAACACCCTTAAGGGATATCGAAGAATTAAGAAGAAAGGTGAGCAGCCTTGAAAAACAATCATCAACACAACGCGTTGAACTGAATAAATTCAAAAATAAAATTGAACCAGGTGCTTCTGTTAAATTCGGAGGCACGGGCTTTATCATCGACCCTAAAGGATATATGGTTACAAGTGCCCACGTATTAAAAGATGCTAAAAAAGTGTACGTACAGAATCAAGATGGAGAAGACTTTCTTGCCGAAATCATTCACCTAGACGCATCCTCTGATATTGCACTGCTTAAAATCAATGACCTTGATTTCAAAGCAACTAAACAACTTCCCTACGGATTTACAAAAACATCAACAGATTTATCTTCACCTGTATTCACACTTGGCTATCCTAAAGACGAAATTGTATACAATGAAGGTTACCTCAGTGCAAAATCGGGACTTGACGGAGATACGTTATCATACCAATTGGCTATTTCAGCAAATCCAGGTAATAGTGGTGGGCCTGTGTTGAATAAAAATGGTGAAGTTATCGGCATCTTAAATGCAAGGCAAGCTTCTGCAAGTGGCGTTGTTTTTGCAACTAAATCAAAAAATATCTACCGATTACTCGAATCTTTAAAAGATTCAGAAAGCCCTGAACATGTAAGAATACACAATGCATCATCCATTAAAAAAGTGGATCGCATGCAACAAGTCAAAAAAGTACAAGACTACGTGTATATGGTTAAAGTAGTTTTGAATTAAAGGCTAAGTAGTTTGTCGTAATCCTATATCGAAGTACGTGAATGAATTAACGCCAAAGTCCTTTGGGGTATTCGCCTGCTTCAAGTAGCTTTTCAATACTCTCTCGAACGGAAGGAGCATCTTCTTTATAAGTAACCCCGAACCATATAGCTGAAGTAGGAATTACTTCTACCCTACCTACAGTAACTTTCATAAAATGGTCAGCTACCACTGGAATAAAAAATTCTGATTTACTCTCTTGGCCATGTGCCGTGAGGAAGTCTGCAAACAAGGATTGGGAAAGTTCAAAAACAGAAGGACTAAAGCACCAGAAATTCATAGACACCATAGTATTTAAACTAAGCAGATCAGGCATAACTCCATCCTCAGCCTTTACTACTCCATGTGCTCTAGAAATATTTAAACGCTCCCTAACTTCTTCCAAATTACCAAATCCATCTACTTGACAAACACCTCTGTTGACTGTACCATGGTCTGATAATGTTTGACCTAATTCGTATGCAATGATTGCATAATGCTTCTCACTACATGTAGTGGTTAGAAAATTATATGCTTTCACAAATGCATCATGACCATAAAAATCATCGGCATTGATAACAGCAAAAGGTTCGTGAATTACATGCTGTGCACACAAAATAGCATGTGCTGTTCCCCAAGGCTTTGCTCTTTCAGGCGACTTAACGTATCCATTTAAATGAGCATCCAAATGCTGATATACATATTCCACATCAACCTTACCCTTTAACTTTGGGTCAAATATGGCTTTAAACTGCTCTGCAAATTCTTCACGAATCACGAAGACAATCTTCCCAAAACCAACCCGAATAGCGTCATAGATGGAATAATCCATAATAGTTTCGCCCTCAGGACCAAATTCCTCTATTTGTTTCATCCCTCCATAACGCGATGCCATGCCTGCCGCCAAAATCAATAGTGTTGGTTTCATAACCTTTATGTTTGTAAGCGAAAATAAAGTGAATTTATGAAGGCAACAAAACACGAACTTTATCAATATATAATATGATAGATAAATCACATATTCAAAATATTCAAGAAGAGCTGTTTACAGAATGTAATGCAACTGTAGATATGCTTCGAATCGATCTACTTCACCCCATCGTTTCAGGAAACAAACTTTTTAAACTGAAATACTATATTCAAGAAGCAAGAGAAAAAAACAAAAATGGTATTATCACGCTAGGTGGCAGCTACTCAAATCATCTTGTAGCCTCCGCCTATGCGGCAAAAAAAATTGGACTTTCTTCTATTGGATTAGTACGAGGAGAAAGACCCAAAGAGTTATCAAATACACTCTCAGATTGCATTATACATGGCATGGAATTACAGTTTATTACACGAGAAGCATTCGACAAAATCGATTTACATGACTTAGCAGCTAAATACCCGACAAAACAAATAATTCCACAAGGAGGCTATGGCTTTTTAGGTGCAAAAGGAGCATCAGAAATACTATCTTTTGAAGGAAGCGAAAACTATAGTCATATCATAGCAGCATGCGGAACAGGAACAATGGCAGCAGGCCTTATAAATAGCTCCAATTCAACCCAAAAAATAATATTGGTTTCTGTATTAAAAAATAATTTTTCAATCATCAATGAAATCAGAAAATTAATTACCTCCGATAAATTAGATAAAAATAAATTCGACATGCTGTTCAACTATCATCATGGTGGATATGCAAAAAAAGACACAGCGCTTCTAGAAACGATGAATAGCTTCTACGAAACACATCAAATAAAAACGGATTTTGTATATACAGGAAAAATGATTTCAGCATTTTACGATTCAATGAAAAATAATTTCTTTTTGCCCGGTTCACGGATCCTCCTGATACACAGTGGTGGCTTACAAGGCAACAGATCATTAACAAATAATGAATTGAGCTTTTGACGCATCCAATGTATATTTGTAATGTATGAGAAGAATTATATATACAGCTACAATGAGCATATTGCTGTTATTAATGCATCCTGCTAGCGCAAGCGCTCAGGATACACTTCCTGCATTTACGGCGAAAGAGATTAATGGTAAGACTATAATTGGATGGAATAATCCTGACAAAGAATTAAGGCAACTCATTATTCAACGATCTAAGGACTCCTTAAAAGGATATCAGTCTATCATGTCAATGCCAGATCCTACTTCATTTAGTAATGGATATCTAGTTAAATCAACAGATAGCATTCGATACTTTTATCGAATTTTTTATGTAAAGCCTAATGGTCGATATTTCTTTACCAATGGCAAAAAAGCAATAAAAGAAATAAAACAAATACTACTCCCACCAAAACCATCAGCTCCAGCAGGAGCAAATCAGCCCATAAAAGTCATTGTTTCGCCTACCATTGTTACACCAACCTCGATATCCCCTATAACCGAAACAGAAAAGGAAGTAGTACAAGAAGCGGTAAATTATATTGAGGAGGAAGTAAACTCTAAGAAATACGAAAGAGTTCAATTGAACATACCTGTATCAAAAATTGAAGACATAGAAAAGATTTCTAAGTTCATCAAGAAAGATAGTCTAGTTACCGAAAACATATTCCAACCCTCAGCTTTTATCTACATCAACCCAGGTGGTAATCTAATGCTGATCCTGCCCAACCCCGAAAAAAAACATTTTTCTTTTTTTGTTTATAAAGAAGACGGGGCTCTGCTATTCAATATGAAAAACATAAAAGAATCAAAACTACTGATTGATAGGTCAAATTTTATGTCGAGCGGATGGTTCAGCTATGAACTTTATGATGGGCAGAAACCTAAAGAAAAAAGCAGGTTTTTTATACCTCCTGAAAATCGATGACCTTACAACCAAAAACGTCCTCGAAATTTTTCCTAACCAACGCTTTTACCTCGCTCAAATCAACTTCAATACCTAACTCTTGCGTCAATGAAGTAACCTGCTTATCGGGGATGCCACATGGTATGATTGAATTAAAATAAGTTAAATCAGTGCTGACATTCAATGCAAATCCATGCATTGTTACCCAACGACTACATCGAACCCCCATGGCACATATTTTTCGAGCTTTCCCTGGAATAGCTGAGTCTAACCACACCCCAGTTTCCCCTTTACTCCTTTCGCCTCGAATACCATAATGGCCTATAGTCAAAATAATTACCTCTTCTAATGACCGCAAGTACTTACCTATATCTGTAAAAAAATATTCTAGGTCAATAATAGGATATCCCACCAATTGACCTGGTCCATGAAACGTAATATCACCCCCACGGTTAGTAGGATAATATCCAATATTTCGTTTGGCCAATTCATCTTGGCTAATTAAAACATGTTCTGTTTTGCCACTTTTACCTATTGTATATACTGGAGGATGTTCACAAAAGAGTAGATGATGTGTTGTTTTGGCCTGCTCCCCACTTTTTGAAGCAATTGATTTTAGTTTTGTATTATCCAACAAAAGAGACTCTTGTAGCTTCCATGCATCTCCATATTCTAACACCGAAAGATCCCTTAATATAACTTCTTGTATCATCTCAATTAGAATTAGCTACCTAAACACAATATCTTTGCAAAAATAGGTATTATGTCGCAGGCAGATAGGATTGAAAACCAGGATGAGGAAATCTCCACCGGATATTCGGAAGAGTTATACGAAAGACTGACCCTATCAGTGGATAAAGGGCAAGAGCCACTTCGGGTGGATCGGTTTATATTGTCAAAAACAGTCAATACTTCTCGAAATAAAATTCAGCTCGCTATTGAAGCTGGCATGGTTACGGTTAATGGCATACCCACAAAAGCGAATTATAAGGTAAGGCCATTCGACCAAATTATTTTTTATTCAGACACAAGTCCAGAAACCTATGACATTATTCCAGAAAAACTTGACCTCAACATTGTATTTGAAGATGATCACATATTAGTGGTGAATAAGCCCGCCGGTATGGTGGTGCACCCCGGATCAGGAAATTACAATGGTACACTAATTAATGGAGTAGCTTGGCATCTAAAGGAGCAACAGCCTGATATATCAGAAACTAAGCTGCCCCGATTTGGCATGGTACACAGAATTGACAAAAACACTACTGGACTGCTTGTCTTAGCCAAATCAGAAATTGCTGCCATGAAACTGGCTAAACAATTCTTCGATCATACCGTTGAAAGAAAATACATAGCGCTTGTTTGGGGAGGATTTGATGAAACAACAGGCACCATAAGGGGGAATATAGCTCGACATGAGCGACTTCGAAAATTAATGGATGTATATCCAGATGGTGGTGAACATGGAAAAGAAGCGATTACCCACTATAGGGTACTAGAAGACATGAAATACGTAAGCCTGATTGAATGCGAATTGGAAACTGGAAGAACACACCAAATCAGAGTCCATATGCAGCATGTTGGTCATTCCTTATTCAATGATGATGTATACGGTGGAAACAGAATTCTAAAAGGAACGGTTTTTACAAAGTATAAACAATTTGTAGATAACTGTTTTGGCATTTGCCGTAGACATGCACTACATGCTCAAATACTTGGATTCATCCATCCAATCAGCGGTGAAAAAATGAAATTCGAAAGCGAACTACCTGAGGACATGAAAGATCTGATCGAAAAATGGAGAGGATATGCTAACAATAAAACATTGGAAGCGTAATAACTAACTAAAGAAATGAAAAAAGCAGGTTAGAAATACTTTGTAATTATCAAAGACAATTATTTAATCAGCTAAATCATAAATTGTTGCTGTAAATAATCCTCGCTCCTTCCCTTTTAGCATTACTCCCCAATTTCCATCATAACGTATAACGTTGGGATATAAATATTTCCCAAATTTTGCAATTTCAACTTCCATCGATACATTAAATCGATAAACCCCCGCATTATAACTCATCTTATAGTTACGTGCCAAAACCTCAAACGTAGTATAATCAAACCACGTTACCATCTCATCAATAACTATATCATCTTTTTTAAAAAAAGATAGATCCTCTTTCGCCTTCAATGAAAACAGGTAACAAGGTTGGCCTTTATATTCTTGTATATCGATAACGAAATTATAAAGATCTGAATGTGATGGATCGAAAACCATAACCTTATTACCCATTAGTGGAATGCCCGGTATATCTTTACCGGGGTTGAAAAACAACATCTTAAGCTGCTCCTTGTGTTTATCTAATCCTCGCTTCCCTTGTATGGATAGCTTAATATCTTTCAAGACATTTGTTTCTCCACAAATGGTATCGGTAGAGAAAAAAAGTGAAGAATACAATTCTCCTGTATAATACTTACATACCCCTTCATCATTATAATAGTCTCCGGTAGTTTGTTCTTCCAATATATTGGTAACCCGACATGAATTGGATGCCCACTGACGCGTTTTACTATTCATACTGGCCTTTACTTTTCCATTCTTGCCAAACATTCTAACATCATTCAATGATGTATACTTCAATACCCTGAGGTTTTTGAAAGCCTTGTAAAATGTTGTGTCATTCTCCACTCTTTTCATAAAGCCAGGCACATTCGTTCCTGAGCGGATAACAACAGGAGTTAAGGTTACCTGCTTCCCACCTGTCATGAATAATGAATCAGATTGCTGAGCGAAAGAATACGTCGGAGTAAATAATAAAAGAATAGAAACTCTAGTAATAAAAAAATTCATGAACACGAAGGTACATGCCTAAAACGAATTTTATACCTTATCAGGTGACTAACAAAAGGCAATAACTCATCTTTAACGAGCCCTTAAGTTCAAAAAAATAAGTAGCTTTCTACTTTGATTGAAAAGAAAGGTATTTTTCTTCATCCGTTTTAAGTCCAATAAAATGCACAGTGAATATATACACAACCTCTCTTTTTTAGCACTAGGCGACTCTTATACCATCGGTGAAGGTGTACCCATTCAGGATAGTTTCCCACACCAAACAGTAGAAATACTCAGGAATAAAAAATTTCAATTAAACCCTCCAGTGCTTATAGCCAAAACAGGTTGGACTACAGGAGAATTATATAACGCCATTGTATCAAATAAACTAAACGATACATATGATATTGTAACCTTATTAATAGGGGTAAATAATCAGTATAGAGGAAATACTATTCAAGAATTTAGCTATGAATATGAAATACTTTTGCAAAAGGCCATCTCACTGGCAGGGAATAAACAAAGTAATGTATTTACCTTAAGTATACCCGACTGGAGTGTTACACCATTTGCAGAGGGGCGAGAAAAAAAGAAAATCGCCGATGAAATAAATGCTTTTAATGACATGGCGGAATCGATATCAAGGTTGTTTCAAGTACAATTCATAGAAATCACTACGGAATATAAAGTAAGAAGTGTTGATCCCTCCTTTATAGCCAAGGACAAACTACATCCTTCAGGAAAAGAATACAAAGCCTGGTCAGAAAAAATCGCTACCGAAATAGTAAAATCTTACACTAAATAATTAGCCATCTCTAGAGCATATCCCTTTGCCTTTTCACCAGCTTGCTGCGCAAAATCAACCCCAGCTGATGCATATATAATATCTCTACTTACATTGACTAATATACCGATGTCCTTAGTCATGGCTTTACGAGAGATCTCTTCTAAACTACCTCCTTGGGCACCGACTCCAGGAACAAGAAAAAAATGATCCGGTGCAATCTTCCGTAAATGAATAAACTCATCCGAGCGCGTGGCACCAACAACAAACATCAAATTTTCCGGAGTCCCCCATGTCGATACCTTTAGAATCACTTCTTCATAGAGTTTCTTAGAATCTTCCCCTTGAAGTGATTTCATTTCAAAATCCAATGCACCAGGATTTGATGTAAGTCCTAATACAATAGCCCATTTATCGTTGAATTGCAAAAATGGCTTCACACTATCTTCTCCCATATATGGAGCAACTGTAATGGAATCAAAAGGCATGTTGCGCAAAAAAGCAATAGCGTATTGGGTGGATGTATTCCCAATATCGCCCCGCTTGGCATCAGCAATTTTGAAATGCGAAGAGGGAATATAATTTACTGTCTTCTCTAACGACGCCCATCCTTTCAATCCCTGCGCTTCATAAAATGCAGTATTGATTTTATAGGAAACGCAATAAGGTAATGTAGCATCAATAATTGCTTTATTAAAAGCGAAAATAGGATCCTCCTCTTCTTTAAGGTGCGCTGGTATTTTTTCTATATCAGTATCCAATCCTACACACAGATAAGAATTAGCTTCTCTAATCCGCTCGATTAACTTAGCTCTATTCATTGAAAATATATTTATGGTTTTACGTAATGTCGGTTTAAAACAATTTTAAGGGTTTCACAAAAATCCCAAATTTCTGTAAATGTATTATAAAGTGGAACAGGAGCCAACCGAATCACATTGGGCTCACGCCAGTCAAGCATATATCCTGCTTCAATCAATTCATCAAATACCTCTTTTCCAGAATGGGAAAAAAGGAATGACAGTTGACATCCCGCCCCTTCAGGCGTTATACAAATGAACATAGATCTAGCTTCACTAACAAGTATATCGGCTAGTAAAAATCTTATCCAAGCACTCATGATTTTTTGCTTTTCTATCACCCTTTCCCAGCCGGCTTTTTTGAAAATAGAAAGTGAGGCTTCTAAACAAGCATATAGAATTAATGAAGGAGTACTCAGTTGCCAGCCTGTTGCATCACTCTCTGGCTCAAACGATTGATGCATTTGAAAACGGTCTTCCTGTTTGTAACCCCACCAACCAGCTAGACGTTTTATAGAATCATCAGTGTGATATCTTTCATGAATGTATACACCCCCAACAGCGCCGGGACCAGCATTAAGGTATTTATAAGAACACCAACATGCAAAATCAACATCCCAATTATGCAACTGAAGAGAAACATTCCCAATAGCATGTGCTAGATCAAATCCAACTAACGCGCCAACTTGCTTAGCTGCTGAAGCTATTCGTTTCATGTCGAATACATGCCCCGTGTAATAATTTACCCCACCAATAAATACCAGTGCGATCTCCTCCCCATTGTCTTTTATTGCATTAATAACATCCTCGTCTTGAACTTTCATTTGCGGATCTAACGATTCAACCTGAATCAAAATAGAAGCGGGATCTTCGCCTAAAAAAGAAATAAAGGAAGACAAAGCATAATAGTCACTTGGAAATGCTTTTGACTCAATAAGTATTTTTTTTCGCTTTCCAGAAGGCCTGTAAAAACTCCCCAACATCAAATGAATATTCACCGTAAGCTGATTCATGATGCTAATCTCGTGTGACTTTGCACCAGCGAGTATTGACATCTGATCAACAAGAAATGCATGTTGATGAATCCATGGTGTTTCTCCCATAAAAAAAGATTCTACGCCGTTCGCTGCCCATTGATCGAGCACGCCTTGAATATAGTGGGGAGTAACTTTAGGCTGCAATCCTAAAGAATTACCAAGAAAATATGTTTTGGATTTATCAATCTCACTTCCTGGAATACAAAACTCTTCTCTAAACATCCTCAACGGGTCTTCCTTGTCTAGGACTTCAGCAAAAGATTTCGTTTTTTGAAATTGCTTCATAATTAAATTGTGCCAGTTCTTCCACCATCAACTGGCATACTTATTCCATTTACATATGATGCGGCCGGTGAAGCCAGAAATGCAGCTACAGCAGCAATTTCAGCCGGTGCCCCAAACCGCTTTGTTGGCACAGAAGAAACCATCCGTTGATGCATTTGCGATTTATCTACTGTAGCATTTGCGGCAAAATGAGTTATTACTTGATCCAACCTAGGTGTGTCTATAAAACCAGGTAAAAGGCTATTGACTGTTATGCCAAAAGACGCCAACTCATTCGACATCGTTTTACTCCACGAAGCAACGGCTGCTCGTATTGTATTTGAAACGCCAAGGTTATCGAGCGGAATTCTCACGCTAGTCGATATAATATTAATAATTCTGCCGAAGCCGTTTTTCTTCATCGCAGGAACAATATGTTGAGTGAGTAACTGATTACATAAAACATGCTGTTTGAATGCTACTTCAAATTCAACTAACCCAGCGTCCAAGATTAAGCCAGGTGCCGGGCCGCCTGTATTATTAATCAAAATATCAATATCCCTTTTTTGAGTAATTGATTGAATGAGGCTTTCTAGTTCAGTCAGGTTAGTAAAATCAATGGGGTAATATTCATGCTGCTGGCCTTCATCACAAGAAAGTTCCCCTATAGCCTTTTCTAACGCAGCTTCATTTCTTGATAATAATATACAGGTAGCCCCTAATAGAGATAGTTCAATAGCAACGGCTTTCCCAATTCCCTGTGAACTCCCAGAAATAAGTGCGGTTTTTCCAACTAGAGACAAATTCATGCTTAAGATTTAAAACTAATCCATTTCACTTTTGATCTGATCAGAAATCACAACAAGCACCTTATCAATACGATGACTGTCCATGTCAATAATTTCAAACGAAAATCCTTTCCATTCAAATTTATCACCAGTAGACGGTATGCGCTCTAATGTATGCAAAATAAACCCTGCCAATGTATCAAATTCTTGCTCCCCTTCATTCATCCAATCAGCCTTTTCGAATCGTGTAAGAAAATCGTAGAATGGTATTTGGGCATCCACTAAATATGACCCATCCTCTCGTGCAATAATTTCATAATCTTGAAGATCATGCTGAGGTAAATCGCCAACAATGGCTTCCAATAAATCATTCAATGTAACAAGCCCTAGCAGTGACCCGTATTCATCCACAACAAAACTAGTATGAATTTTAGTTTGCTTAAATTTTTCAAGCAATTGATAAGGACTGATGTTTTCAGGAACGAACAATGGATTTTTCATAACATCTTTAAAAAGCACATCATCTGGAGTTACGTACATGTCTTTAACAGAAACAATGCCTTTCACATTATCAATGTCCTTATCACAAATAGGATATACAGAATGCGGCTCCTTTAGAATTTTTTCGCGAATTTGATTTTCATTATCATTAACATCAAACCAAATAACATCACTACGATGCGTCATTAATGAAGTGATGTTTCGATCGCCTAAGTGAAAAACACGTTGAATGATTTCATGCTCTGCATCCTCAATAGCACCATGCTCGCTGCCTTCCGTGATAATGGCTTTGATTTCTTCTTCAGTAACTTGATCATCCCCAACACTAACCCTAAACAACTTCATAATAAACGTTGTAGTACTAGTAAGCAGCCAAACAAAGGGATGAACAACTAATGCAATCAATCTCATTGGGGCCGCAACATTTTTAGCGATTTTTTCAGGACTAGTCATGCCTAGCCGCTTTGGAACCAATTCCCCAAAAACGAGTGAAAAGAAAGTAATGACGATTACTACAACAGCTGTTGCCAATCCCAAACTATATTTAGCCAACAACGGTATCGTAGAAAAATAGCCCGACACATCATCCACGATTTTATCGCCACTAAAAATACCAGTAAGGATACCAATGGTAGTAATTCCAATTTGTATGGTAGACAAAAATGAATCAGGCTTTTGTGCCAACAACAATGCCTGCTTGGCACGCAAGTCACCTTTATTAGCTTGTGCCTCCAATCGAGCCTTTCGAGCTGAAACCAATGCGATTTCAGTCATTGAAAAAAAGCCATTAATTAGAATAAGACAAAATAAGATTAAAATTTCGTTCATACAGTATAATGATGTAAAGATAAGCTCTGTTCTGCTATTCGTGCTGCAATCCACCCAAAACCACATCCCAAAAGTCCCCCGCACAGTACATCAGAAGGATAATGTACTCCTACATAGACCTGTGAAAAAGATATAAACGCTGCCCAAATAAATAAAAGGGAGAAATAGGAAGAGAATCTCCTAAATGTGAAATAGACATAAGCGGCAAATGCAAAATGATTCATTGCATGAGATGACGTGAAACTACCATTTGCGCCACAATATTTAGCCAAAACATTAATTTGATACATCATGTATGGGTCTCTGCATGGCCTTGGTCTATCAAAATAGCTTTTGATAAAAAAACTACTGAGTAAATCTGAAATGGAAATAAGCGTAATCCCGCCAAGTATCCACCACCATGCTGTTTTACCCATTTGCATGAAGGCAAATACAATAATAAATACATATATTGGGATATGAAAAATAGACTCCCGCATAAAGAGTGTTAATACATCTAGCAACGGAGACGAGAGATCTTTATTGACCCACACCATCAATTGGTAATCAACTTGCAAAATTTTATGGAATAATGAAGTTGGTGCAGACTCTAAAAGGAGTAACATAGTACAAAAATAAGAAGTATTTAAGTAGATAGTAGGGAAACAAAAATATCAATCAGTAATATACTTGGTTTTATCGCACTATTATCGAATTTAATCCATAGAACCACCTTTTTTTTGTAAATTTGACAACCTAAAAACTCACCTGTGGCACTGATTAAAAGCATTTCCGGAATAAGAGGAACAATTGGAGGAAAACCTGGCGAATCTCTTTCGCCGTTGGATGTAGTAATGTATACTGCAGCCTTTGGAAGAAGCATCCTGACATCAAAAAATAAAAAAGTAATAGTTGGCAGAGATGGTCGAATTAGCGGACCAATGATTGCTGAGATTGTTACACAAACACTTGTCTCCATTGGAGCAGAAGTCATTGACCTTGGTCTTTCAACGACACCTACAGTTGAATTTGCTGTAATAACGGAAGCGGCAGCAGGTGGAATTATCATTACAGCCAGCCATAATCCTAAAGAATGGAATGCCTTAAAGCTACTAAATGAAAAAGGAGAATTTATTAGTGCTTCAGATGGGGCTAAAATTTTAGTCGATGCCGAACAAGGAAATTTACATTTTGAAACGGTAGACAATCTTGGGTCAATTTCATATAACGACTCATACCTTGAAAAACACATTAAGGCTATCCTTGACTATGAGCTTGTTGATAAAAAAATTATTGCGGAAAGCAAATTGAAAATCGTTGTTGATGCAATCAACAGTACAGGTGCAATTTTTGTACCAGCATTACTAAATAAATTAGGCATCCCCGATGAACAGATTATTGTGCTAAATGGAGAAGTCAATGGAAAATTCGCCCATAATCCAGAGCCTCTTCCACAACACCTAAACCAGTTGAGTGCTGCTGTGATTAGCCACAACGCCGATTTAGGTATCTCTGTTGACCCTGACGTAGATCGATTGGTGCTCGTTTGTGAAGACGGCACCATGTTTGGAGAAGAATATACGCTAGTAGCAGTAGCTGATTATGTTTTGAGTAAACGAAAAGGGAACACCGTTAGCAACCTCTCTTCCTCAAAAGCGCTGAAAGATATTACAGAGAAACACCAAGGGCAATACTTCCCTGCTGCGGTAGGAGAAGTAAACGTTGTAGCCAAAATGAAAGAAGTAAATGCAGTAATTGGTGGTGAAGGAAATGGCGGAATTATCGTACCAGACTTTCACTACGGAAGGGATGCATTAATAGGTATTGCATTAATCCTTTCACACCTGGCCGAATCAAAGAAAAGCCTAAAGCAATTAAGAAATAGCTACCCAGACTATTACATCAGTAAAAATAAAATTGAATTGAATCTTGGAGTAGATCTTCAGGAAGTGTTCAATCAACTTAAAATAAAATATAAATCAAATCCTATCAATACAATTGATGGCTTGCGCATTGAATTTGATAATGACTGGGTTCATCTCAGGGCAAGCAATACAGAACCAATCATACGCATCTATGCAGAAAGTAATTTTGAGAGAACTGCTGACAATATAGCAAACAGGCTAATCAAAGACATTCAAGAATTCTGTTAATCCATAAGTAGTATATTTGTAGCTCACGGAAGGCAATAGAATATGGCGTCTAGAATATACTTTGATAATGCAGCAACCACATCGATAGACCCGGTTGTACTTGATGCCATGATGCCCTTTTTTACCAATCATTTTGGCAACCCCTCCTCCATCTATTCTTATGGAAGGGAAACTCGAAACGCAATAGAAAAATCAAGAAAATCAGTTTCAGAAATTTTATCTGCACATCCTTCAGAAATTTTTTTTACAAGCGGCGGCACAGAGAGCAGCAATACCGCTATTAATGCAGCCATAAGAGACCTAGGGTGTACTCGGATAATTACTTCGAAAGTCGAGCATCACGCCACACTACATACCTGTGTTTTCCTATCTCATAAATATAATATCCCCGTTGAATATGTAGAGCTACTCCCTGATGGACATATTGACTTAAACGATCTAGAAAAAAAACTAGTTAGCAGCTCTAGTAAAGCCTTAATCAGCTTAATGCACGGCAATAATGAAATTGGCAATATTACAGATATAAAACATGTAGGACAACTTGCAAGAAAACACCAAGCAGTATTTCATGCCGACACTGTTCAAACTGTAGGCCATTTCCCAATCAACCTCAATACAACTCAGGTAGATTTCATTACAGGTTCTGCCCATAAAATTCATGGGCCAAAAGGAACAGGAATTCTATACGTAAACTCATCAACTCAAATCTCTCCACTTCTTCATGGAGGTGGGCAAGAAAGAAACATGCGGGCCGGAACAGAAAATATATATGGCATAGTTGGATTTGCCAAGGCACTTGAATTATCTGTAGTTCATCATCAATCAGATTACACATATATTTCAAATCTAAAAGAATACCTTAGGCATTCTTTGATTGAAAAAATAAACGGCGTCACATTCAACGGAGATCATGCAGGCAATTCACTATACACTGTGCTCAATGTGGGCTTCCCTAAAAATGAAAAATCAGAAATGCTTCTATTGAACCTTGATGTAAACAATATTTGCGTGTCAGGCGGAAGCGCTTGCAGCAGTGGCGCAGATCAAGGATCTCACGTAATTCAAGCTATTGGGAATAACGACAAAGTGAATGTCCGTTTTTCATTCAGTAGATTAAATACAAAAGAAGAAATAGATGTGCTAATGAAGTTACTACTCGACCTTGTATAACCAACCGCTCATTTGTTTTTTCCTATTCATTTAAACTCATTTTAAACAGTTAGCAACATGACATACCTAGTCAATTATAAAACCCTACATAGTATTTTACTGTATTTGAGTATTTTACTTTTCATCAACCTTGTCTTGGTTAATGAAACAAGCGGACAAGACAATACATGGGCTGAAAAACTTGGATTTCCAACAGGAAAAAAGATTGTAATCCTACACGTTGATGATGTAGGAATGAGTGTTGAATCAAATGATGGAACAATACAAAGTATGACCAATGGGGTAGCGACCTCATGCTCAATCATGATGCCTTGTCCTTGGGTATCCGGCTACTTCCACTTTTTAAAAGACAATCCCGAAACAGATGCAGGCCTTCATTTGACCTTAACATCTGAATGGAACGACTATCGTTGGGGGCCAATAAGTGGTAAAAAAAATGTTCCGGGCCTAGTAGATTCAGAAGGTGCCTTATGGGGCACAGTAGAAGAGGTTGTTGAGCATGCATCTGCTGATGAAGTTGAAGAAGAGATAAAAGCTCAAATAGATCGATGCCTCACTATGGGCTTTACACCAACTCATTTAGATTCACATATGGGTACACTATTTGCTACCCCTTTATTTATTCAACGCTATGTAAAAGTAGGAATCGAATACGGCATACCCATTATGTTTCCGGCAGGACATAACACACTCATAGCAGAAGAATTAAAATCAACTGCAGCAGACATGAAGATGGCAAAAGATGTTGGTATAGCCCTCTGGAATGCTGGTCTTCCTGTTATAGATGACCTCCATAACACTAGCTATTCGTTGAAATTACCAACCGGAGCAAAGCCTACTACTGATAACATTAGAAAAAATAAGACGGCATTTTATATCAATGCACTCAAAGAGGTTAAGCCGGGTATCACCTACATGATCATGCATTGCAATACGCCGTCTGAACATTTTGAAAAAATTTCAGGATCTGGCCAAACTAGAACCGGAGATTACCTTGCTATGACAGATCCTAAACTTAGAAAATTCATTGCAGACGAAGGCATCATACTTACAACCATGAAAGAACTGATGGAAAGAAGAAAAAAGATCAAAAACTAAAATGAGCTAGTTTATTTTTTTCTTGATATCATTCAAAATATTCAATGCATCCATTGGAGTTAGCATGTTGATATCAACTTTGGTAATCAAATCCCTGATTTCGTCAAATACCTCAGTATGTGCATCAAAAATCGAGAGCTGAAACTTGGGCAAATCTGAACTGTCGAGTGTATGAGACGCAGACCCTGCTTGTTTTTTTTCAAGCTCCAATAAAATGGCGGAGGCACGTTGAATTAAATTAGACGGTAACCCTGCCATACGAGCAACATGAATACCAAAACTATGTGTACTACCACCAGGAGCTAATTTCCGAAGAAAAATAATCTTATTCTCGATCTCTTTATGTGTAATATGAAAATTCTTGACGCGTGGCAAATAACCCTCCAGGTCATTCATCTCATGATAATGTGTAGCAAAGAGTGTTTTAGGCCGTAAGGTCGAATCATGCAAAAATTCAGCAATACTACAAGCGATTGAAATACCATCATAGGTAGAAGTTCCTCTACCAATCTCATCCAGCAACACAAGACTTCTAGAAGAAATATTGTTTACAATACTGGCTGTCTCATTCATTTCTACCATAAACGTTGACTCTCCACCACTGAGGTTATCCGAAGCCCCAACTCGAGTAAAAATTTTATCTGTAATTGGAATTGATGCTGATGAGGCAGGAACATAGCTACCAATGTGAGCCATCAACGTGATGATAGCCGTTTGCCTCAATAAGGCACTTTTACCACTCATATTTGGACCAGTCAATATAATCAGCTGGCAATGATCTTGATCAAGGTTGATATCATTGGAAATATACGTTTCGCCAGATGCTAATATATTTTCAATAACAGGATGCCTTCCACTCTTAATTGACAGAGACTGCTCTTGATGCAAGGCTGGCTTACAATACACATAATTCTTTGCGTTAAGCGCAAAACAACAAAGGCAGTCTATAATAGCAAGAACATTTGCATTGAGCTGCATCTGAGAAATATAATCCTGCAATTCAGTCAATAATTTATCATAGATGCGTGCCTCAATTTGAAGCATTTTTTCTTCCGCCCCCATAATCTTTTCTTCATATCCTTTTAACTCTGCGGTGATGAAGCGCTCGCCATTTGTAAGGGTTTGCTTTCGTATCCAATCTATAGGCACTTTATTTTTCTGTCCATTACTCACTTCTAAAAAATAACCAAACACATTATTGAAACCAATCTTCAGATTATGAATGCCCGTAGCCAAAGCCTCGCGCTGCTGAATTTGAACCAATACATTTTTCCCTCCAGTAGCAAGGTCTCTATACTGATCAAGGTCCTCATCAATTCCTGTGGAGATATATCCTCCTTTGACGGTTTGGGCAGGCGCGTCATCTGCAATTTCACGGGCTATTTTTTCTTGGATGTATGCACATGGATTCAAATTATCAGCCAACCGAGATAAATAATCATTCGAAAATTCACCTTCATAAGCTTTTATGACTTGAATTTTTTGAAGACCACGAGATAATTGTTGCAGCTCCCTCGGACTTATTTTCTTTGAAGGAATCTTACTAACCAACCGTTCAATATCTCCACATGCTTTTATGCATTGACTAACTTTATCCACCCACTCTTCATGCTTCATCAAATCATCCACTAAATCAAGTCGCTCATTGATTTTTTGAATATCTACTAATGGCATAAGGATCCAACGACGTAATAATCGTGCGCCCATTGGAGACACTGTATTATCTAATGCTTGAAGTAATGTTTTACCATCTTCAGCAGCAGATCGAACAAGTTCAAGATTTCGAATTGTAAATTGATCCATCCACAAATACTCATCTTTATTTATACGATGGATGCCAGAAATATGATGCACATTGGGATGCACGGTATCTTTTAAATAATGCAATATGGCCCCCGCAGCCGTAACGCCATCATTAAAATCATCAATGCCAAAACCCTTTAATGAATGAGTACCAAACTGCTTCAATAAACTTTCTTCTGCATAACGGTTATCAAACACCCAGGGATCTAAACAATACGTATAAAATTTCTTGCCGTACAAGTCTGCAAAAAGATCTTGTTTTCCTTTTTGAAAAATCACTTCTGCCGGTTGAAATGTTTGCAGAAGCTTGTCAATGTATTCACTGTCTCCCTGTGCAACAAAAAACTCCCCGGTAGAAATATCCAGAAATGATACGCCATGTAATACCTCACCAAAATGAATGCCTGCCAAAAAATTATTGCTCTTATTCTCTAGCAATTTATCATTAGTAGCTAATCCTGGTGTCACCATCTCAGTAACCCCACGCTTCACAATACCTTTGACCGTTTTCGGGTCTTCTAGCTGATCGCAAATGGCTACACGAAATCCCGCTTTGACCAATTTATGTAAATATGTATCCAATGAATGATGCGGGAATCCAGCAAGTTCAAGGGATGAGGCTGCGCCATTATTTCGCTTAGTAAGTGTAATCCCCAATATAGACGAAGCCTTAACTGCATCTTCACCAAAGGTTTCATAAAAGTCCCCAACCCTAAATAAGAGAATGGCATCGGGATATTTTTGCTTAATCGCCCCATGCTGTTGCATTAAAGGCGTTTCACTTACATTTTTTGTCATATAGCTACTATCTGAAGAAAATCAAAAGTACGAAAGCAAATGATTCAGAAGAAGAACTAAAATACAGCTAAGACTAGAGAAAAAACGACAAAAATCAGTATTAAGTTAATCTAGCTGCTCTGGCCTATGATTTAGGTCATTTTTCAAGCTTAAAACACCCCCTATCTTTCCAACTTACATATGCATTCTAATAGCCAAATAAAATCATCTTATACCTTTCATAATAATGTAACACTCCTAAAAGGTGGATTACCTTACTTTTCTAAATTAATTGATCTAATCGATAACGCAAGATCATCACTCCAACTGCAATTTTACATTTATGAGGAAGACGACACAGGGATAGAGATTGCAAACCACCTAATTCAAGCTGTAGGGCGAGGAGTAATTGTACAAATTTTACTTGATGGATATGCATCAAGAAAACTCTCGACAAATTTTAAAAAAAACCTCAGAAGCCAAGGCATTCGATTGCGCTTTTTTGAACCAATCCTAAAGAGTAAGAAATTTTATTTTGGAAGGAGACTTCATCATAAAATTGTTGTGGCGGATGGACGTCAAGCATTGGTTGGGGGCATTAACATATCCAATCGATATAATGATACTCCAGGGCAATCAGCCTGGTTAGACTGGGCAATATACATAGAGGGTGAGTCAGCATTTGAGTTGTATAAAATATGTGACCAATTTTACACTAAAAATAAAGAAGAAAGAATAACGCTAGATAAAGGGTCCATCATGAGAGCTACAGACCTAAAAAAGAATACCCCCGTGCGAATAAGAAGAAATGATTGGGTTATGAATAAAAATGAAATCTCAGCTAGCTACATGAACATGTTTAAACAGGCAGAGCATTCAATAATAATCATGTCGAGTTATTTTATTCCCGGCGCTTTTTTCAAACGCAATATTATTAAAGCTTTAAGCCGTGGAATAAACATAAAACTAATCCTTGCAGGTATTTCAGATGTTGGAATTGCTAAGTATGCAGAAAAATACCTTTATCGTTGGGCAATACGACACGGAATAGAGATCTACGAATACAAACGCAATATATTACATGGTAAAATTGCGGTATCAGACAATAGGTTTGTTACGGTTGGCTCGTACAACATAAATGATATTAGTGCATTTGCCTCCATAGAGCTTAACGTGGATATTGAAAATAAAGAATTTGCAGCAGGCGTCAGTAAAACTCTACTAAACATCATAGAAAATGAGTGCGAACGCGTGAGTCCGCTAAAAGCAATTAAATCCTTCTCCATTCTTGAAAAAGTGACACACTGGTTATCGTATGAGTTGTTTCGAATGATATTTACACTTTTTACTTTTTACTTCAGAAAAAATAGACGAGCATCACAACTCTATTAAGAAACGAAACATATTATTTCCCTAAAATAAAAAAAATAGAATATGATTTTTGTCATTTTTATTCATAATTAACATCATATTACAAGTCACTATATACTAATACCTTCATCCCATTCTATTAACCAAATTGTTATTGTATGATGGGCGAATTGAATGAAATTCAAATTAATAATATTCTCTCTAGCCAAGTAATAGGTAGACTGGCCTGCTCTGACGGGAAATACCCCTACATTATTCCTCTGACCTATACATTTGATGGAAACTTTATATACGGACAAGTCCTGGAAGGAAAAAAGTTAGATATCATGCGAAAAAATCCAAATATCTGTTTTCAAGTTGATAGCATTTTGGATATATACAACTGGCAGAGTGTGATAGTTTATGGTCAGTTTGAAGAACAACTGGGCCAGGATGTATCAACGGCAAGAGATATTCTTTTTTCTCGGGTTATGCCACTGATGACAAGCGCTTCAGTTCATAAACATGGTCATGCTCAAACAACAGAAAACACTATTATAGAAGACAATAGAATAAAACCAGTGATGTTCAAAATCAGGATAAATGAAAAAACAGGGAGGTTTGAAAAAGTATGAACCAAACTAATGTCATTAATTCAGCATTGAATCAAATAATCATAATTTTGCAACCCCTTTCCATCCAACAGTAGTGTTTAATATAATTAATAAGAATTATTCATAAAAGTCAACAAATTCTTAAAACTCAACATAAAAATTGATTTAATTAAATTAAATCTTAATATTTACATCTAAGTATACTTTTTATTACCCCATTGCATAAATTAGATTGAAAAAATGACCTACAAACGTTTAAATAATATGACTGGCATGGATCCTGTACTCAACAGGAGGATTTCAAGCATTTTTTTGAATGAATTTGAGGCTTTTCGAAAAACCCTATCCGAGCTACCAAGCCATGAAAATGGAGATGCTTTTCAATTTAGTCTACATAAAATCAGACCAAGCTTAGTGATTTTTGAATTAGACAACGTGATAAAACTATACGACAAGCTTTCCGCCCGAAAAAGGGAAGGTGAAGAAATTTCTCAGGATGATTCAGAACTCCTTCTCGCTTTAGACGAAACAAAAAAGAATATTGAAAAAGTAGCGGAATTTTTAGCCAATCTATAATAAACTAGATCCCTTTACCAGCATTCCCGTAATATTTATTAAACGCTTCTACTCTATTATTTACTTGAAGCTTTTTGTAAATATTATAAACATGTTTTCGAACAGTCTCTTGACTGATAACTAACTTAACAGCAATTTCTTTGTATAATAATCCATTGACTAATTCTGTCAATATCTCAGCCTCTCTTGCAGATAATTTTTCTATTGCTTCATTATTAACTTGACTCTTCACTCTAAAACTAGCAACAACCTTATTGGCAATTTGACTACTCATGGGAGCACCCCCATTAAACAATTCTTGTATTGCGAGAAGAATAGCATCTGATGGTGTAGACTTAAGAAGATACCCACTAGCACCTGCGCTTAGAGCCTGAAATATTTTTTCTTCCTCATCATGGGCTGTACACATGATGAATTGAACTTGAGGGCATTTCTCCTTTAAAACCCTAACAGCTTCTATTCCAGAGATTACACCCATATCAATATCCATCAATACAACATCGGGTAAAATTGTAGGAACAGTTTCAATTGCAGCTTCTCCTGAATCGCATGATCCAACAAGCTCGTAGCCAACACCATTACTCACCATCTGATCATAAGCATGACGTAAGAAATGATTATCCTCTACTACGCAAACCCTAATATGGCGACCATATTTCTGCATATGCAAGTATACACTAAGATTGAGATTCGGAAATATATAATTTAGAGAGAATTATAACTATACTTCACCTAATATATGTTTAGATAGGAACATACACAACAAACTTTTCATGAAAGTACTCCTCAGGAAATAATGTCTGGATTTCAGTTACATGTGGACGCAGTCCCGATACCGCAATTTCCTCGGTCAAGTCACCTCCTTTTAAACAAATTAATCCATTTTTAAAATCTTCTAACTTTCGTTCATTTCGCAACAATGGCTTTGCCCACTTCCACAATTCAGACAAAGGAGCTACTGCCCTTGATACAGCAAAGTCGAACTTTCTTCCGACAATAGACTCTGCTCGGCCGTGATGAGCCTCTAGATTTTTTAACCCTAAAGCAGTTGTAACCTCAGTAACTACTTTGATTTTTTTAGCTATTGAATCGGATAAATAAAAATTTACTTCAGGAAAAAAAATAGCTAACGGAATCCCAGGAAAACCGCCACCCGTTCCAATATCAAGTATGTCTAACCCCTCACTGAATGGGAATTTTGCCGCGATAGAAAGAGAATGCAATACATGACGCTCATATAAAAAATCGATATCCTTTCGTGATATGACATTTATTTTTTCATTCCACTCCGTATATAATGACTGAAGCATTCTATACTGCGCTATTTGGTGATCAGTGAAGTCATCAAAATAGCTAAGAATTAATTCCATTGGGTCTTTGGCTTCTTCCATATTGAGGACATAAAAATTATGTAATAAAAAAACATCCATAAATCCCAAAGCCAGAAAAATGGGAATAGATCCATTTCCCCAAGTTTTTTCATGGATTTAAAAAATATAAAAGCTTGTACCAAAAATCGTATACCGAACGTTATAAGTGCCACAAGCCAATAAGACGTAAAAAGGCTAACTATAAGAGCAGGAAAATAGAAGAAGTGAGAGGCCAGATAGATTCCTAAAACAACCTTGTGCTTTTTCTTATAATACTTACCCGTTGCATTATGTCGCTCTTTTTGATTAATCCATTCAGTCCAACTTCTAGGAGGTGTTGAATAGGTAAAAGCATCCTTATCGATTACAACAGCTGTATTTTGATTAGTGGCGCATCCATTGATGAATAGATCATCATCGCCACCAGGGAGATGATGGTGAGAAGCAAAGCCTTTTTGCCTAAAGAAAAGCTCTTTTTTATATGCTAAATTGCGGCCTACTCCCATATATGGCATACCGCCAATGGTAAACGAAAAATATTGCAGTGCTGTATGGAATGTATCAAACCTAACTAGCCAATTTAAGAGTCCCTTCCTTTTTTTGTAGGCGCCATAACCCAGTACTATTTCAATTCCTGGCTTAAAAGCAGCTTGCATAAGACTTAACCAATGCTCAGAAGCAGGAATGCAGTCAGCGTCAGTTAAGAGCAACACTTCATGCTTGGCAGATTTAATCCCCATAGAAAGCGGGAATTTTTTCCCTGGGATATGCATGGCCTCTTGCTTTAATTCAACAATATGAAGCTGCTTAAAATCCTTATAGAGTCCATCAAGCAGGTATTTGGTATCATCCATTGAATTATCATTCACCACAAGAACCTCATGAGTGCTTTTATATTCTTGAACAAGAATTCCTGGTAAGTTTTTGGCAATCTCATCTGCTTCATCACGTGCACAAACAATTACAGTAACCGCGTTTTCTCTGCTCAATTCTAGCTCCTTTTTCTTAAAAAGGGCTAATAAGATAAAATACCTCAAATAATAAAAAAGCTGAATACCTGCCGTACATAATAAAATCGAAACAGGCAACCACAAGATCATCTCCATAATCGCGAAGATAAAGCAGCTAAGTAAACCAACCCTAGGCATGTCTGACTATTTATCCATTGTTTTTTAACAACTTAGACTCAATATCTTTGCCATATGAATTACGAAGAATGCCTACAATTTCTATACTCAAAACTGCCCATGTTCAGCAGGATTGGTCCGGCTGCTCTTAAAAACAACCTAAACAACACAATTAGAATTTGTGATTTTCTTTCAAATCCCGAAAAAAAAATAAAAACCATCCATATTGCAGGAACAAATGGAAAAGGGTCTGTAAGCCATATGCTAGCATCCGTTTTTCAATTTGCAGGTTATAAGACAGGACTGTACACCTCTCCTCACTTAGTTAATTTTAGGGAAAGGATACGCATAAATGGGGAGATGATTAGTGAACATTCTGTTGAAAAATTTACCCAGAGAATAATGCCACTCATTGAAGAAATTCAGCCTTCATTTTTTGAAGTAACGGTGGGTATGGCATTTGATTACTTTGTGGAAGAACACGTTGATATTGCTATTATAGAAACGGGGCTTGGTGGCAGGTTAGATAGCACCAATGTAATCCTTCCAGAACTTTCCATTATCACCAACATTGGATACGATCACACACAAATTCTTGGCAATACACTTGAAGAAATTGCAGCAGAAAAAGCAGGAATCATTAAGGCGGCTATTCCAATTGTCATTGGAAGGACCCAACCGGAAACAAAAAACATTTTTGAGTCAAGAGCAAGAGAAATGGGATCCGTTATCTACTTCTCAGATAAGCAATATACTTCAACGGCATCACATTTATCGGCTGCACTCATCTCTGTCCACCTACGTAATATGCAGACCGGGGAAGAGCTTGATATTGAATCAGACATGTCCGGGCTGTATCAGAAAGAAAACATTGCCACGGTGTTAACATCAATTAATGTACTTAAACAAGCTGGATGGAACTTACCTTCAGCCGCTATAAGAGATGGCATTGGCCATACAAAACAAACTACTGGATTATTAGGTAGATGGGATGTACTCTCACTAAACCCTTTATTAATATCAGACGTTGCCCACAACATAGATGGAATAAAAGAAATTTTAAAACAGCTCCATACAATAAAATATGAAAAGCTGCACTTCGTTTTAGGTTTCTCAAAAGACAAGGATATAGAAGCATTGCTTGAACTACTGCCAAAAGATGCTTCGTATTATTTTACACAAGCACATATACCTAGAGCCCTTGCACATGACGAATTGAAAGCAATTGGAAAAAGCATCGGTATAGAAGGAAAATCATTTGATGATGTAAACTTAGCGATTGAAGAAGCCCTGCTCAGCGCAGGTCCAAATGACCTGATTTTAGTTTGTGGAAGTATTTTTGTTGTAGGTGAAATAAGAAAAATAATTAATACGTAAGCTCACCTAATTTTTCTAATGCATAAAAAAGAGCTGTCGCATGCATGCTCTGAACAATTTGCTTATTCCGTAAGAGATCTTTAACCTCTTCAAGCCTCAACAGCTTGATTTCTATTTCTTCATTAGCATCTAACGTTTGTGAGGCTACATGCTTCCCTCCAGTTGCCAAATAAAAATGCATCCAATTATTATTTGTCGATGGATTTGCTGAAGTCTTGCCTAAAAATTCTATAGAATCAAATTCATACCCTGTTTCTTCCATCAGTTCGCGGGCGATTGCCGCCTTGGGATCTTTATCGGTTGGATCTACACAACCTCCGGGTATTTCCATCATAGTCAAGCCCAAGGCATGTCTATATTGCCTCTCGAATATAAACTCACCTTCGGAAGTAATAGCCACTGCTGTAACCCAATCCGGAAATTCATACACATAATATGGATCAACAATGGCACCATCTTTTCTCATACATCGATCCTTTCGCACGGTAAACCATAAATCACTAAAGAGATATTCAGACTTGACGAGTTCCCAATTCATATCAATTCATTTTTACGGCCCTAATCAATGCCCTTCTTAAATAGGGTGCACGTAGTTTTTTATCGTAATAGAATATCATATACCCGGGGGAAGGAGTTACATTATAACCATCTTTTTCAAGCAATTCTGTAAAATCAAGCTGGTCTGTATGCTGATGATACGTGCACAAGGCAATCCTCATCGGTTTCCGATGAGAAAGAATTGTTTCAAATCCCTTAAGCAACCCACGCTCACCACCATCCACATCAATCTTCAGAAAGCTTACCTCTTTATCCTTGAAATAGGCATCACCTGAACAATTGCGATCATCATTTTTATCAGAAATAAACTTAGGCACTATTTCAACCTTATCCTTCCACGGGGCAAATGTATATTGCAATGCCTCAATCCATTCTTGATCTGCCTCAAATAAATATATTTTTTTTACCCGCTCAATGACAGACAAAGAGAAATTTCCTTCAGCAGCGCCAAAATCAGCAAGAACATCATCCGCATTCAAATCAAATTCAGCTGAAAGATACCGGTGTGGGCTTTTTGCATCTTGTTCAAGGGTTAGGTCATGGAAAGATCGCCTTATCCGATCAGCCGACCAACGTCTCTTAAAATAAAGCCTTTTGCCATCCTGCAAAACATATTTTAAGCCATTCGCTGAATCATCAAATACAGCAATTGAACTTAAGTCATACTGACCAGTGAATTCATAAGGAAAAATGCGAACACCATTCCTCGTAATAAAATGGAGTACTTCTTGAACTTCAGCATCATTTTTGCTAGAAGGAATTGAAGAATAATATGCTGGTATTTTTTTCTGAAGCTGAGATAAAAGAATTTTTTTTCGAATGGGCTTCGGAACAACTATTCTATACAGTTGAAAAACAAAAGAATTCATACCCATTGAAATTTAAAGAGTCTTTATTTTTTCACTTAAATCATAATACTGATATCACTTGGCTCTACAGAAATCTCATATGTAAAGTAACCAGTAATTCAGCTTTTAGTTTAGCAACTATATAGTCCGAAGTATTTATACTTCATAAAAATCAGATAAGCATTAATTAAACCAAACCAAACTTAGTGCAGTATTTGTTTCAATAATTCCAAGTGCAGAGGCAGCGCTATTGCTCATTCGCATAGACATTCCATCACTTTCCTTTCCAGGAGGAACTGACCCTAGTACTTTAGCAAAAACAGACTTGTCAGTTCCCTTCACACTGATTTTTACGATTGTACCGGGAATAACGCTATTTAGCAATACATAATACTTCCCATCATCCCAACCACTGCTACTTTTAAATACACCATAAATAAACCCTTCCAACTTTTGAGGCTTTCCCTCTTTAGATTGCTGTGCGAACGATGAAGAAAAATAACCTGCCCCTTTAGCAGAAGCATCAACTTGAATTGGCTTTGGCGTAGCAGCCACAACAGTGGCATTTTCGACTACTTTTGAAGGCTTCTCTACTTGTGACTCAACCACTTTCTCTTGTTGTTTTTCTACTTTCTTTTCAGCTGGCGCAGGAACTGGTACTACAACGACAACATTTTTTTTAACTTCTTGCTGAGCTGCAGGAGCTGGAGTAGCCACTACAACTTTCTCCACCTTTGCGGCTTCGATTGGTTTACTCTGCTGCACAGGTATTGTAGCTTTTACAAAACCAACAACCAACTCATCCCCAATATTAATTTGATCAGTACTTAATTTATTCCACTTTTTTATTTGCGCAACCGTAACATTATATTGAGAGGCAATATGAAGCAAGCCTTCTTTTTGACCGACTAAATGGGCTACAGGAACACCTGTTTTATTTTCTAGATCTTGATTGAAATTGCTGGGAATCAATGGGATTTTTATGGTCTGGCCGATTGACAACCCTTTGTCCATACTAAGCCCATTAAATGGTGCTATTTCTCGAGGACTAATTTCATACTTTCTGCCAATGCTATACCAGTTCTCTTTGGGAATAACTTTATGTTCTATATACAACCCCTTACCTACGCTTTTTACAATGAGCTGTGTAGGTTGAGCAAAACTCCCTAAGGAAATCAATAAAAAAAACATAAAATAAGTAGTGCGCATAAAAAAAATTGACTTGATAATTAAACTGTTACATTCTGGCTACACGGGGTAAATTAAGAATGTAAAAATAAGGAAAATCATTTCCTCATCAATATTCTCCATTTCATAGGATAGTAATTATTCACTCTTCCTGATAATGACTTAATCCAACCCATTGTAATCCCTTTATAAGTAAGTAGAATCCACCCTAATTCGGTAATATCATACGAAAAATCATCTTTTCTCAGATATTTCAACGCCTGTTCTTTATCCAATTCGAATGTTCGAATTTCACTTGAATACAAGGTACTCATAGCTAATTCGTGATCAGGAATAATGTCATTCCGTAACAACGAACCAATACGTATACCTGACTTTCGTATTGTTAATATACGTTGAAGTAATTGAACATCTTCTTTATTTATAGCATCTACTACAAAAACATCTTTATCATAGGTAGTATACGTCAACTCCATTGCTGGATTGATCCATTTACTTAAAAAATCAAAATGAGTATCTACTACTTTTTTTGGACTGACTTCATGATGTGTAAAATAGCCTCCTGTTCGCTTTCGCAAAAACGCACAAAAAAATCCTTCTCCGCTCAACTTATCGGGATAAAATCGATAGCCAAAAGCATGGTGAACGGGAGATTCTGTTTCGACAACACCCCAACTTCTGTCAATTGAAACTTGAATTGATTCATACTCACCGTCACGCATCAAAAAATCCAGGTTGCGTTCATTTTCCTCTATTGAGTAAGAACAAGTAGAATAAACTAAAACACCATTTTCTGCAAGTGCCTTGGTTCCATCAGTTAGAATTCTCTTTTGACGGGATGAACAAAAATCCACCAAATCAGGGTTCCACATACGTGCCGCATCACTATCTTTCCTAAACAATCCACTGCCACTGCATGGGGCATCTATTAAGGCCACATCGAAAAACCCTTCAAGTTTATTGAAGTCTTCAGGATCATTATTCGATACAAAAACATGAGAAGCGCCCCATTTCACCACATTTTCATAAAGAGCCTGCACCCTCGATTGGATAATCTCATTTGCTAAAACCAACCGGAAATGAGGAAGTGAAGCCAATAAGGTTGTTTTTCCTCCAGGGGCTGCACAAAGGTCTAATGCCTTTAAGTTACGTTGTTCAGCAAGAATAGTTGATAAGCCATAGTGAATAAACATACTAGAGGCTTCCTGTACATAATATGCTCCAGCATGAACTAGGGGATCAAGGGTAAAGGATGGTCTTTGTTTTAGGTAGAAAGCATTTTCGCACCATGCTACACTTCCTGCTAAATTTTCATCTGCAAAAATTCCATCAGAAGAAGTGAGTAAACTTTTTTCGATAGCAGTAGAAGCGTATTCAAACTTGGAGGCATTAGCTCTAATCGAAACTACTGCATCATTAGCATGCGCATCAACGAATGCTGACAATGAAAATCCAGCACAATCTCTCATAGTGGAGAGAAAAATTTCTGAAGGTATCATTTGAAGGCAGCGACTCCTTTTTGCAAAGCCTGGTTAAAGTTTAAAACACTTGCTGCAACCACTTCAATAAACACTTGAGCCTCCTTCCAATTACGCTGCTCAATGCCTTCCCTAACACCAGGGATTGTTTTTACTCCATATCCCGTGTATAAGCCTGGAGCATAAATCATGTGCTTATACCAAGGTCGACGAGGTAAGCCTTTTTCATCAAGCAATTGCTGTTCTGCATGAAATAAGACAGAATTCAGCAGGTGCATTTTTATTGGATCAAGTGAAAGTGACTCTTTTAGCAATGATGTTAATTGCGTTGAAGTTTCTTCAACTTGAATCATTGCATTATCCAATTTGCTAAAATCCAAATAAGGAACAGCTTCTTTAATTTTTGGATTTGCCAAGCTATGTTGCGGGTCTTTTGCAAGATCAAAAAAACCCTCTTTTATTAACATGTTTTCTGCATTTGTTTCTACCCTCATCTGATCTAAACTTGTTTTCAGCTCCGTTACATAACCAGAAATTGTATTCACTAGGGTTCTATATTCAAAAGGTAAAACATCAGCATTGGCTAAACGGAGCATTGATCTTCCTGCCGTTTTTACTAAGGCTGATCCGTACTGAAATCCGGGATCTTTAAACCGAATAAAATGATCATACGAATCATATACGGAGTGATATTCACCTCCATCACCTTCACCACCATAACCAATGTTCGCAGAGGGAATTCCAAGGTGTTGGAAAAATGGCGAGAAATCAGATCCCGACCCAAGTGCCTCTATGTTAAGATTTTTCTGGCCAATGATTTTTGATAATGAACTAGGATCTGCATCTACTAACATCTTAGCATACCTCCTTTCTCCCACAGAAACCCCAGTTTCTGGATCCTTGACATCCCTTGCAACCTCATTGAAAAAAAGTTCCAGGGCATGAGAACCCCCAAAACCAAAATAGCCTCTGCTATTCCCATCTGAATTTAAATAGGCGACAGCTTTTTGTTTCAATTCGACAGCATGATCTTCAACCCACTCAGTAGAGCCAAGCAAAGAAGGCTCTTCACCATCCCAAGCACAAAAAACTAATGTCCGTTGTGGTTTGAATCCTTTTTTTGAAAGCTCCCCAATTATCCTAGCTTCTTCCATTTCTGCTACCATTCCACTTATTGGATCTGAAGCGCCATTCACCCAACCGTCATGGTGGTTTCCGCGAATTACCCATTCATCTGGATAAGCTTCACCTTTCATTTTGGCAATAACATTATATAAGGGTTTTATATCCCAATTAAATTTTAATGCTAACCTGACTTTGGAAATACTTGGGCCAACATGATATGTAATAGGTAAGCCCCCTCTCCATGCATCTGGCACCACTTCACCAGTCAAAGAACTGAGTAACGGTAATGCATCTTCATAAGAAATAGGAAGCACCGGAATCTTCATAATAGTATTCACGTCTTCACGAGCTAATCGCTTTACATCTTTGGTTGAACCATAACCAGGGGTGGTAGGATCCCCAGGATATACAGGCATATCCATTACTGAACCACGTTGAACACCTTGTTGCGGTCTAAATGGCCCTTTAGGATAAACATCGCCTTGAACGTATCCGTCATCTTTAGGGTCGGAATATATTATACACCCTATAGCACCATGCTCTGCGGCAACTTTAGGTTTTATTCCACGCCAAGACCCCCCATATTTTGCAATAACTATTTTTCCTTTTACATCAACTCCCATTCTTTCAAGTACTTCATAATCTGCAGGAACACCTCTGTTTACAAATACCAATTCAGCAGTTACATCGCCATCTGCAGAGTAGGCATTATAGGATGGCAACTGTTCAGATTTCTGACCTGAAGTTCTATCACCTTCAACAGTCGTTTCTTCTAACTTAGCTCTGTAAGGTGCATCGCCAAGCAATTCAAGAAGCCTTGATTTAGGGGTTGGAAACAATACATGATACATTGCAATCTCAGTCTCATATCCCCACTGCTTAAATAGATTAGCCATGTATTCGGCATTTGCTCTGCCCTGAACCGAACCAACATGGTGGGGCCTTGAAGTTAAAAATTTCATCCAGGTATCCTGGTTAGAAGCTGACACCATCGAATCGAACTTCTTTTCAAGCTCCAATTGTTTAGATGCATGCACCACAGTAAAGCCGGTTATTTTTTCTTGGGCTATGCCATGTGTAATAGCCAAAAACAAAACTGCTGCAAGTACAGAAATTCGCATACTAGTTAATTTAGTTAGTTCTTTGATTATAAAATATCAAATACGATAAAGGGAACCGTGACGTCAGATATTCCTGATTTCTGCGAGTAAATCTTGTAATGCTTTTTTAGCATCCCCAAACAACATCGATGTTTTAGGTTGAAAAAAAAGTTGATTTTCAATTCCTGCATACCCAGGCTTCATACTCCTTTTATTCACTATAACATGTTTAGCTTCTTCCACTTCCAAAATTGGCATACCATAGATAGGTGAAGCAGGGTCTGATTTTGCAGCAGGATTGACGACATCATTTGCGCCAAGTATTAAGACTACATCTGCTGATTTAAATTCTTCATTGGCTATTTCCATTTCCAAGAGTTTCTCATAACTCACGTCGGCTTCAGCCAGCAATACGTTCATATGTCCGGGCATACGGCCAGCTACTGGATGAATTGCATATTTTACTTCTACTCCTCTTGCTTCAAGGGTTTTCTCCAATTCATGACACACGTGTTGAGCTTGAGCAACAGCTAAACCATAACCAGGAACAATCATGACCTTATTTGCATAGCCCATTACTACTGCAGCATCGCTTAGGGAGATTTCTTTATAAGAGCCCACCATGGCAGCACTGCCCTGCCCTGTACTTGCACTAGCTCCAAACGACCCAATCAAAACGTTTTTCAACGAACGATTCATCGCTTTACACATTAAAATAGTAAGCAATGTTCCTGCTGCACCAACAAGAATTCCACCCGTTAACATCACCTTATTGCTGTATAAAAATCCTCCACAAGCTGCAGCAACACCAGTAAATGAATTTAAAAGAGAAATCACCACAGGCATGTCAGCTCCTCCAATGGGTAACACAAAGAATACACCGTATAAAATCGAAAAGAAAATAATCAAGTAAAAAAATAAAGGAGACGCTTCAGGTCTTGCAATTACAATATCTGCAGCCATCAGTATGGTTATCGCGAATAATAATAAGTTGGCTATATGCTGACCTTTGAATGAAAAATCTTTAATCTTTCCGTTTAGCTTTCCCCATGCAACCATACTCCCAGCGAATGACACAGCGCCAATAATCAAGCCTAATAAAATGATAAGAAGCGTTGTTTGATCCAAACCAGCAAAAGACCCCAACGTACTTAAGGCTTCATTTGGATTGCCCTTCACGAGATGCCTAAATTCAATGATAGATATAAGTGCAGCACATGCACCTCCCATTCCATTGAATAAGCTTACCATTTCTGGCATGGAGGTCATTTGTACTCTTTTCGCCATCAAGGTTCCAACAACACTTCCTAGAATTAGTCCTCCAAATATCCAACCATAATTACCAAGCTTCACACCATCTTCTTGATATAAAAAGATTGTTCCTAAAATCGCAATGGTCATGCCAGCAGCGGCAAACAAATTACCTTTTCGAGCGCTAGCAGGATTAGACAACATCTTTAACCCAACAATAAATGATATTGATCCAAATAGATAACAT
>CAJBBV010000172.1 GCA_903951405.1 uncultured bacterium | reverse complement strand
TGGCTAAAAAAGCAAGATCTGCTAGCTGAGCATCTTCGATTTTGGCGAATGAACCAATATGTTGATTGGCATCTCCTTCAATCTTCCCCCCTATTAAAACGCCTATTTGTTGTGCTGAAAATTGCATATTGTAATATTGGATCGGTTAATGGTACTAAATCCCTGTTTTCGGATGGTTACTGTTGGTTAGATTTACCAAACTACGCTTGGTAAAAACAAATGTAAAATTTTTTTACAGGACGTGATAGGTTTTGATGGATAAGTGGTGTATCAACTTGAGATATATCTCGAACCCGACCATCTTTGAATAGCATATTGATTTTTTCATTGTTCGGATCATATAAGCTATTTTCAGCTTCACCTATGAATAGTAAGAAAGAGCTATCTTCTGCAGAGATCGAGAGCTTTTTTTCTAATGCAGCTTTTTTTTCTGTGAATTCTTCTATTGAAATGGGCTCAGACTGTAATCTCAGTTTTAAAAGGTCTCTGTTTAAAAGGGCATTACACAATAATGAAAGTACTGGGTCGGGGTGAGTTCTCCAGTTTTTTATGGAAAAAAGAATATCACTGTCATCTAAGTCGCAAAACATAGCTAGATGAGATTTTTCAAAATGGGCTATTTCCTTGAAAAGGAGTTTACCTAATCGATTGTCTTCTTCAACAGTTAGTTTGTTCTTTAGGTATAACCATTTAGCTCGTTCCAGAATTTTAACCAGGGTCATTTCCGCACTTAGAACAGTCTTGTGTTGATACACTTGCCAATACATTAATCTTCTGGATACCAGAAATTCTTCAATTGTGTAAATCCCTTTTTCTTCAACCATTAGCTCTCCATCGTGTACAGTAATCATTTTGATGATTCGGTCATAACCAATCATACCTTCAATAACACCGGTGTAGAAACTATCCCTTGTTAAATAGTCCATTCGGTCAACATCCAATTGACCACTTACTAATTGATGTAGAAACTTTTTATGGTAGGTATTCTTAAACACTTCAATTGCCATGGAGAGCTTTCCATCCATTTCCTCATTTAGCGTTTTCATGATCATCAAGGAAAGGGTTTCGTGTTCTACATCCTTTGCAAGTAATGATTCAAGGGCATGTGAGAATGGGCCATGTCCAATGTCATGCAGTAAAATAGCGATTTTTGCGGCTTGCTCTTCGGCTTGTGTAATTTCAATTCCTTTGGTCCTCAATTCGTAAAGAGCATTATGCATTAAATGATATGCGCCAAGTGCATGATGAAGCCTAGAATGAACAGCACCGGGATAAACCAAATACGACATCGCCATTTGATTGATTCTTCTCAAGCGTTGAAACCATGGATGTGAAATAAGTTGAAATATAAGTGGGTCACTTATAGTTATGAATCCGTGTACAGGGTCGTTAATGATTTTTCTAAATGACATGAATACTTAAATTGTTTTTTAATAGGCCCTTGGCAAAGGTATGAAGGCAAATATGGATTTAGTCACTTTTATTCAATTTCTAGATATGGTAAAGCATACTCTTATGCATTATTCTTTGTTAATTTTTTCTCTGTTAGTCAAGACATCAATCATTCAGGTTATATTATTAACAAAAAAGGGGCAAAATGTTTACAACTAATTTCATTTCACTGCATAAGGGCTTTTATCATTCAGTAAATTTGTAAAAACCCAAACGATGAAAATCCGATATACACCCGCTACTTTGGAAAAAATAGAAAAGATTGTATCTGAGGTTGGGTATATCATACGTTATGAGAGAGGAACTTTCCAAAGTGGATATTGCATATTGGAATCTAAGCGAGTGGTGGTCTTAAATAAATTTTTACAAACAGAAGGAAGAATCAATACCTTAATTGACTTACTGCCTATTTTGAATATTGAAGCTGATCACTTGAGTGTTGAAAGCAGAAAAATGTTTGAGGAAGTCATTGCTAGACCTGAGATGATTGCCTAATTAATCTCATCATTTTAAGTATATATAAATCAATCCTACTTGGGGCATACAATAGAATTTTTGGGAACTGGAACAAGTAGCGGAGTTCCCATGATTGCATGCCAATGTACTGTCTGCAGTTCAAACAATAAAAAAGACAACAGATTAAGAAGCAGTATTTTAATTAAGTCAGAAAAGACTGTTGTTGTTATCGATACTACACCAGATTTTCGGTATCAAATGCTGAGATCGAATGTTAATCACTTGGATGCTATTTTATTCACGCATTCCCATAAGGATCATATTGCAGGTTTGGATGATATAAAGGCATATAATTTTATTTCACAGCGACCTATGTCGCTTTTTGCAAATACAGAAACATGTGATGCGTTGAGACGCGATTTTTATTATGCTTTTGCAGACAAGAAATATCCTGGTATACCACAACTTGATTTAAACCTCGTTGATTATGAACCCTTTTCTATAATGGATATTGATTTTATGCCCATCAAAGTCAAGCATCTAAATATGGATGTACACGGATACCGATTTGGAGACTTTACCTATATCACAGATGCTAATCACATAGATGATTCTGAAAAAGAGAAAATTAAAGGAACTCAAGTATTGGTTGTTAACGCACTTAGAAAAGAAAAGCATCTTTCACATTTTACGCTACAAGAAGCCATTGACTTGGCTACTGAGCTTGAAATTCCAACTACTTATTTTACTCACTTAAGCCACCAGATGGGGCTCCACGATGAAGTGAGTGCGTCACTTCCCAAAGGAATGTTTCTTGCATACGACGGTCTTGTGCTTGATGTGAATAATGCCTAAATTTTATGGTGGTTTTCTCATTGCAAAAGCAGGTCTGCCATATACTTTTGCTTTATTCACATGAGGCAAACACTTTTACAATTTCTTGATTTCTCAAAAAAAGAACGAACTGGAATTTATGTTTTGCTGTTTGTCTCAACCTGTATTTGGATATTACCTGTTTTCTTTAGCAATGAAAATATCGATATGAGTACAGTTGAAGTAACTATGCTCGACGCTAAAATACGAAAACTAAAAAACGACTCTTTAACCTATTCAGCATCACGTTTTCATGAATCTGAAAATCATGTTAGGGCCAATCCTAAAATCGATACACAATCTCTATTCTATTTTGATCCTAACACCATTGGGAAACAGGAATGGATCAAGTTAGGGGTTAAAGAGAAAACAGCAGAAACCATCCTAAAGTATGTTACAGCAGGTGGCAGGTTTCGAGATAAACATGATTTGACGAAAATCTTTGGTTTACCGCATTACCAAATAGAGCGCTTAATGCCTTATGTTGTGTTGTCTGAAGTGAAAGAAAATATTAGGGATGAGGCCATTAATAAAAAAAAGGAGATACGGCAAATACATATTGATCTGAATACGGCAGATAGCAATAGCCTGATGTTGGCTCCGGGCATTGGGCAAAAAATTGCTGGTAGGATAATTAAATACAGAGATCGACTTGGGGGGTTTGTTTCCATCAATCAACTTTCTGAAGTATATGGAATTACTGATTCGCTGCTCATCAGATTGCAGTCAATATGGTTTGTCGGGTTGCCTCTGCAGGTAAAAAAACTGGAGGTCAATTCAATTGGTCTAGAGGAACTAAGGAAGCACCCTTATGTGAGTTTTTCTATGAGTAAGCATATAATCGCATATAGAAAATCCCATGGCAGGATAACCGATTCCGAGGAGATGAATGGCATTGTAGGAATTGATCGGGAGAAATTAGCTAGGTTGATTCCTTATCTAGAGTATTAACCTTAATCTAGAAAATCGTCTTCAGTTTTTGGTGCATATTTGTCAAATAACTTGTCTACTGCTCCACCAAATACCGGGAATTTACGTTTTGCAAAATCCTTGATGATTCTAATGGATTCCAAGGCTTGCTTTTCTGTCATCTTCCCTTCTTTCATCAATTGTTCTATGAGTTCTTTCATAAAAAGGGAATTAATGGCGTTAAGCTACTTTTAGAATACTCATTTTAGAATGGTCAAATTTGTTCATTGCATAGTCCAATGTAAGATTGAATTCTTTCTGTCCTGAGGAAGGCATCTCAAACATGGCATCAGTCAATATGCTTTCGCAGATTGAGCGAAGTCCACGCGCACCTAATTTGTACTCCATCGCTTTTTTGACCATGAAGTCAAGAACAGGCTCTTCGATTTTTAATGCTATACCTTCCAAATCAAATAGCTTAGTATACTGCTTAATAAGCGCATTTTTGGGTTGTACAAGAATAGCGCGAAGGGTTTCGCTATCCAACGGATTCAAATACGTCACAATTGGTAAACGCCCCAGCAACTCTGGAATTAATCCAAATGATTTTAAATCTTGTGCATTGATAAATCGAAGGAGATTTGATTTCATCTCATCCTGAATCTGTTTATTGACGTTGAAACCTATGGAGTTAGTGTTTACTCTTCGTGCAATTATTTTGTCTACTCCATCAAACGCACCACCACATATAAATAGGATATGTTGTGTATTGACTTTAATTAGTTTTTGGTCTGGGTGTTTCCTGCCTCCTTGTGGTGGTACCAAGACTTCAGTACCTTCTAATAATTTAAGTAATCCTTGCTGAACTCCCTCACCGCTTACATCTCTTGTGATTGAAGGGTTATCACTCTTCCGAGCAATTTTATCAATTTCATCAATATAGACAATTCCTTTTTCTGCAGCCGAAACATCATAGTTGCAAACTTGTAAAAGTCGAGTCAAAATACTCTCCACATCTTCACCAACATATCCTGCCTCAGTGAAAACGGTTGCATCTACAATAGCAAATGGGACGTTAAGGACCTTAGCAATGGTTTTAGCCAGCAGGGTTTTTCCTGTTCCTGTTTCACCAACCATTATGACATTACTTTTTTCAATTTCGATTTCTTCTGCAGCCGTTTCTTTTTTATTTTTCACCTCTTTATTTGGAGGTGTTTGCCTAAGTCTTTTGTAATGGTTATATACAGCAACAGAAAGAATTTTTTTGGCTTCATCCTGTCCGATGACGTATTCGTCGAGGTGTTTTTTTAATTCAATGGGTTTTTTAACAATAAGCTTAAATCCGGATTTTCCATCTGCTTTTTCTGTGACTTCTTGCTCTACGATTTCCCGTGCATGGTCAACACATCCTTCGCATATATGACCCTCTTGTCCGGCTATTAGGATCTTTACTTCATCGCGGCTTCTACCACAAAAGGAACAGTGTAAAGTTGTTTTAGACATATATCGAAATTAAGTGTTGCTCAATAGAAGTTGTCTGCTAAAGAGTAATGTTTATTTATATTTTATTCAGCACACCATCTACTATGCCGTATTCTAGTGACTCTTTAGCCCCCATCCAATAGTCGCGATCAAAATCTTTCATGATTTTCTCAAATGTTTGCCCACAGTTTTTAGCAAGGATATTCGCGCCTAAATCTTTTATTTTTCTGATTTGTTCAGCCATGATTTCGAGGTCTGCCGAAGTACCTTGACCACCTCCTGAGGGTTGATGTATCATTACCTCTCCGTGAGGAAAAATAAAGCGTCTTCCTTTTTCTCCGCCACTTAGTAATATAGACCCCATAGATGCCGCCATTCCCATGCAAATGGTTGAAACAGGAGATGAAATCATCTGCATGGTGTCGTAGATAACCATACCACTAGTTACTACACCGCCTGGACTATTGATATAAAATTTAATTTCTTTACCTGGATCGGTTGCTTCTAAAAACATTAATCTAGCCGTGATGTCCTTCGCAGAACGATCATCTACAACACCCCAGAGAAATATCTTTCTTTCTTCAATGAATTTTTTGTCGAATCGAGCTCCTGAGACCATCGACTCCATAATATTATTATTTTCCTTTGGCTCTTGCTCCTCATCCATGCGCGGTAAGGTGGAATATGTATGTGTGATATTCATGTGTAAGTGTTTAGGCTTTCTTTTGTTTTTTAGGGTTCAATAACAAGACTTCATCAACTAAACCATATTCTTTAGCTTCAAGGGCAGTCATCCAAAAATCCCTATCAAAGTCTTTTGCAATTTTTTCTACCGGTTGTCCCGAATGCTGGGAAACAACTTCATAGAGTTCTTGTTTGAGTTTTTTTACTTGTGCTACGGTGATTTCTATATCTGAAACTTGACCACCAGCACCTGCACTTGGTTGGTGCATCATGATGCGAGAATGCTTCAATGCAGTTCTTTTACCTTCTGTACCTGCGCTCATCAAAACAGCAGCCATACTTGCGGCAACTCCAATGCATATAGTAGATACATCAGGTGTAACATATTGCATCGTATCATATACGCCAAGTCCGGAATGTACTGAGCCACCAGGGCTGTTGATGTACATTTGAATGTCCCTTACTCTATCTGTACTATCTAAAAAAAGTAGTTGTGCTGTTATAATATTGGCCACTTCGTCTGTAATGGGGTATCCAAGAAAAATAATACGGTCCATCATCAACCTACTGTATACATCCATCACAGCAACATTCATTGGTCGCTCTTCAATAATGTTTGGCGTGAGGTTGGTTACCATATGTTTTGTATAGCTGTGCAGGGTATTACTTGAGATACCTTGATCTTTAATCGCGAATTTTTCGAATTCTTTTCCCAGGTTCATAGTGTGAAAGGTTCTTTGAGGTGGAAAGTTAAAAAAAATATCAGCCAAATAGCATGCCTATATCAAAAACAGACAAAATGCCATAGTTTGAACGTATAACGTCAGGGTTTAGTACCTAACAGTTACGTTATTTGGCTTTTGTTACGAAAAAGATAATGGAGTATAATTCAAGTGAATTACTGTGCTATTTCGCCTAGATCGAATTAATGGTTATGTTTTTCCTGCAGGGCAAGAAAATCAGCTGCACTTATTTTCTTTTCTGTAGGTTTCACTTGTGATGCTGCTACGGTTAAAACCTTAGAGCTGAATACCCTTTGGTAAGCACTTTCAACTTGCTTCTCATCGCCCATCAATCGTTCTACATAGCTGTCAAGCCATTCGTAATTGCCCCCCATATTCATAGAGCCAAAATACCCCATGAGTTGTTGACGAAGACTATCCATGATTTCTTCTCTGCTAACTTGAACAGAGTTTATAGTTGCAATTTCATTGCTTACAAGAGTCCACCTTAATTGATTTAGGAAGGTTGGAAATTCTTTCTCAATATCTTCTTCTGTTTGCTTGTTCTCGTTGGATTTAAGCAACCATTTTTTTAAGAATGTTTCTGGAAAATCCATTTTCGTATTTTCTGACAAAATGTGATACACTTCATGCTCAAGTAAATGTTGTGCTTGGTGTTTCCAGTATGCATTTATTTGATTGCGGATTTCAGCTTTGAACTCTTCTTCAGTTTTTAATTCTTTACCAGGAATAGCTTCTTTGAAAAAAGCTTCATCGAGTGCTCTCTTTTCTACAAAACCTAATTTTGTTAAATGGAGTTTAAAATACTGCGCCATATCTTCTGCCTTATCTTTAGCTAAGCCAAGGTCTTCAGCAACCCATTCTCTTTCTTTGTCTTCAAATGCTGATGAAAGCTGAATGACTAGCGTATCATCTTTCTTCTTACCCATCAACTCTTTGCGGGTAGCTTCACTGAAATATTTAAGAAGTAGAGAATTTTCCTTTGATGCTGCACCTTCTTCAACTACTCCAGCTGCATCACATTTTTCAAAACGCACATTGAGAACGTCTTCTTCTCTAGTAATGGTTTCAGGCTCAGTCATGGTACCCAACCTTTGTTGCATCCTGTTGATTTCCTCTTCAATCATCTCATCAGTTACTTCAACAACATTTAATGTAGTGGGAAGTGTTTCAAAGTTCGGGAGACTAAACTCAGGTTTCAATCCAATTTCAAAAGAGAAAGAATAGTCTTTAGGCTCATTATGGTTAAATGTACCCGGATCGTTTTCGTCTTCAGGAAGTGGCTGGCCTAAGTATGAAATATTTTCAGTTTGAACATATTTCGTTAGTTCATTTTCAATCGAATGAAGCACCTCTTCTGTAAAGACTGCAGCGCCATGCATACGTTTGATTACGCCAATTGGTACCATGCCTTTACGAAAGCCTGGGATATTAGCCGACTTGGCATAATTCTTTAATGCTTTGTCAAAGCCTGGCGTATAATCTGCAGCGCTTACTGTTATTTTGAGTCTTTCGTGTAACGGGGCTATTTGTTCTCTTGAAATCTGTGCCATAGAAATTTTTGTTAAAGAAAGGAGAGGATGTGCGGGTGGAGGGACTCGAACCCCCATACCTTGCGGCACCAGATCCTAAGTCTGGCGTGTCTACCAATTTCACCACACCCGCGCTAACCTTATTGCCTGTTTGGGCAACCTCTCCTTATAATAGGGGGGCAAAGGTAGTAATTAATGATTAAAAAAAGGCATTCAGGTCGAATTTTAGTAATTTTGATTTAGATGGATGCAATAGAAAATATTATCCAGCAACCAGCCTATAGCCTGAACGACGAGCAGGAGAAAAGGGAAATAGTTAGGCGCTATAGAGCATTATTGCGCACATTAAAGCCAAAACTGAAGACGGGAGATAAAGAATTGATTCGAGCAGCATTCGAGATTGCTGTTGAAGCCCACAAAACCATGCGTCGAAAAAGTGGGGAGCCTTATATTTTTCACCCATTATCAGTAGCCATGATTTGTGTTGAAGAAATCGGCTTAGGCGTTCGTTCTACCATCTGTGCTCTTTTACACGATACTGTTGAGGATACTGACATTACGCTTGAGGATATTCAACAAGAATTTGGGTCTGAAATCACTAAGATTATTGATGGGCTTACCAAGATTTCCACGGTAGTTGATAATAACACCACACAGCAGGCCGAAAATTTTAGGAAGATATTATTGACGCTTACTGATGACCCAAGGGTTATCCTTATCAAATTGGCCGATCGCCTTCATAATATGCGTACGCTTGATAGCATGAAGCGTGATAAGCAGTTGAAGGTATCTTCAGAAACGGTATATGTTTATGCTCCGTTAGCGCACAGAATGGGTCTCTATAATGTGAAGACGGAAATGGAAGACCTCTCCATGAAGTATTTGGAACCAGACATCTATCATCAAATTGCACGGAAGCTTTCGGATACAAAGCGTGAACGCTCCAGGTATATAAACGAATTCATAAAGCCCGTAAAAGAAAGACTTGATAAGTCTGGATACGAATATGATATATACGGACGTCCCAAATCAATTCATTCGATTTGGAACAAAATGAAAAAAAAGAATGTTGAATTCGAAGAAGTATATGACCTTTTTGCCATTCGAATTATTATCGATACTAATTCTGAACTCGAAAAGGAGGCTTGCTGGAAAATATACTCTGTCATCACCGATATGTACAATCCATCCCCTGATCGATTGAGGGATTGGCTCAGTAATCCCAAATCAAATGGATATGAAGCATTGCACATTACGGTGATGGGTCCACAAGGGAAATGGGTTGAAGTACAAATTCGGTCGAAACGGATGAATGAAATTGCCGAAAAGGGACTTGCCGCTCATTGGAAATACAAGGAAGGTGGCGCGGATCAGGATCGATTTGATAAGTGGTTCTCCCAAATACGTGAAGTGTTGGGTAGCGACGACATAAGCTCAATTGATTTTCTTCAAGACTTTACCACATCATTTCTTGCGGAAGAAATTTATGTCTATACGCCAAAAGGGGATGTAAAGATGTTGCCAGTAGGATCAAGTGCATTAGACTTTGCATTTTCAATCCATAGTGCTATTGGTTCGAAATGCATTGGTGCAAAAGTGAATCATAAGTTAGTCCCAATCAGCTATAAGCTCAGAAGCGGAGATCAGATTGAAATTATTACATCGAATAAGCAGAAGCCTAGTGAAGACTGGCTGGCTCTAGTACTCACTGCGAAAGCAAAAAATAAGATCAAGGATTCCTTAAAAGAAGAAAAACGAAAAGTAGCTGAAGAAGGAAAATACATTGCTGAAAAAAAACTAGCTTCTATGGGAGCTTCTTTCTCACAAACCAACGTTGATGACTTGGTCCTTTTTTATAAACTGCCATCTTCGCTTGAGTTGTTTTATCGAGTGGCAATTAAATCGATCGATTTAAAAGAGTTAAAGGAATTTTC
>CAJBBV010000171.1 GCA_903951405.1 uncultured bacterium | reverse complement strand
GCCTTCTTTTGTCAATCCTTCAACATGCAAAATACCAAGTACCGGAAAAAATATATTTCCATCTTTATCTACTTCATACGCTCCAGGATTTACTGAAGCTGTATTACTTGAAGGTTGTAGTGAAGAGGATGTGCTTCCTGCTGATGTAGTTAATGAGCCTGTATTAAATGGTGCACTAGCCGCAGCATTATCACTAAATACATTGATGGTTAGTTGATCTCCCTTTTGAGCACGTTGTTCAGGCACCTTGAATTGACTATACTTTGTAGAATCAATTTCTCCTTGCAAGTACTGCAACTTACTATAAGTAGTGCAAGAACTTAGATAGAACAATACAGCTATGAATGAAATGAACCTCATGAGGTTTATTGTTTTAAAGTTTAATAACATTTTTACGATCGAATTTTGCAGTTAGAATAAATCCTAAACTATCTATCCTCACCTCAACAATATTATTCCCCATGGTTCGAATCACACGACCAGATGCGCCCATCATCACACCGGCATTGACCATTACTTCATCAGCTGGATTTACATCGATGGCTCTTATTTCAACATCATCGTATTCAGACATGAATTTTTTAATCTCAACGATTTCTTCATCTTTAACAATAGCCGGTTTGCCATTCCAATATACAAAATTCAAAATGCCATCTACATATCGGATGTCAGTCTTCAATTCTTCTGATACCCTTACGAAAATATAACTTTTGAATAATGGTTCTTCAACAACCTTGATTCGATCGCTCCATTTTCTCCTCACCTTATTTAACGGACAATAGGCTTCAATCCCTTTTCCCTGTAAGGATTTAAAAATTTTCTTTTCCCACCTTGGCTTGGTATACAGTGCATACCATTTCTTTACTTCGCTCATTGTGTGTTTTTCATGGCTTCGCCTCCTCAGTCACATTACTAAAATGGACCAAGTAAATCGTTTGCCTTTCCTCTTGAATCTTTAAAGCGTTTAAAACAACGCTGCTGGCTCAAAGATAATTCAATTAAGTGCAGGTCATCTTAACGCTAGCTATTAATTATCAACACATTATAAAAAATGAAAAGGGAGATAGAAGCCCCGGAGAGAAGTTGATATATTCATTGTTTTGCAACGGATATACCTAAATTTCTCACCTTATCTTTTATCTCCCTGATCACGTGTTTTTCATCTTCTAAATTTAACGAAAAATGAAGAAGATTAGTGTGCAGATGGCAGACTAAATCATCATGCCAAAATGCCTAAATATGCTGGTTAATCCAACTTTTTATCCCGAGCGATCATTTTATCGCGATTCGCCATTTCCCATGCTGTATGGAAAACCAATTGAGCACGTTTCGCCATCAATACATAGTTGATTTTGTCTGGAGTATCGGTTGGTTGATGGTAATCTGCCAATAACATGCCATCATAATAGAATATGATTGGTACGCCTTTGTTGGCAAAATTATAATGATCACTCCTATAATAAATGCGTTCGGTGTCTTTTGGATCATTGAATTTATAATCCAAAACAAGCTTTGTAAACTGCTTGTTTACCCCCTCGCTGATTGGCTTCAATTCAGTACTCAATTTATCATCTCCAACAACATAAATATAATTGGTTGTATCGCCTGAAGTGCGCTCTGTATCTATCCTCCCGATCATATCGATGTTAAGATCAGCAGT
>CAJBBV010000170.1 GCA_903951405.1 uncultured bacterium | reverse complement strand
CATTATGATCTCACTAAAATTTCCATATTCTTTTTTTACTCTTATAAGCAAGTAAATGATAGAAACTGAAGTTATTAAAGAGTAAATGAGTCTTACCCAATGCCAATTATGGGTTAAATTGTATAATGCATTATTTATTACATACGATAGCGGCGGATGTACATCATTGTTCTGAGTAAAGTTTATGCTTTTAGATCCTAGCTTTTCTATTAAAGCAATATTATAAAATTCATCATCATAACCCGGAGAATAAAATCCAACAGTAGTGTACAAGATTAATGTTAATGCATAGATGATTATGCTGACATATTCGAATTTTTCTTGGTTTTGGGATATATATTTTTTTACATTCAAAATTACCAGCTTAAATAATTCCTGAAATTATCCCCTTAAATGATATCCTTTTGGCTTGGTAAAGGCTCTTAAGCCAGCATGGGATAAGGTTGCGCCGAACCCAGAATGTTTTCTTCCACTCCAAGGAAGGGCTGCACTAACTCGATCGCAGCAATTCCAATAAACAGTTCCTGAATTCAGCTGCTCCATCATTTTTTCAGCTCTTGCTTTGTCTGAAGTGTATATTGCTGATGTTAAACCATACTCACAATCTTGCATCAACGTCAACGCTTCTTCATCATTTTTAACTTTCATAATTCCAATGATTGGCCCAAAAGATTCTTCTTTCATAACAAGCATATCATGGGTTACGTCAATCAGCACAGTAGGTTCGAAGTAGTATCCTTTACCTGGCAATCTTTTTCCACCAGTTAATATTTTCGCTCCTTTACTAACCGAATCAGCTACCTGTGCTTCTAGAAACGATACTTGTTCTTTTCGGCTTAATGGACCTATGTATACACCATCTTCTGTGGGCTTACCTAATTTCCACGATTGAACTTCTTTTACAAATGATTCTACGTAACTATCGTATACTTTTTCATGCACATAAATTCGTTCAACAGAACAACAACTCTGTCCATTGTTATAAAATGCTCCATCTGCAGTTCCAGCAGCCACTGCCGCAACATCTGCAACATCATCTGCTACATACAGGGGATCTTTTCCTCCTAATTCACATTGGCATGCTACCATTTTAGGTGCAACTTTTGAATAAATATATTGACCTGTTTTGTAAGATCCTGTAAAGAAATAGCCATCCAATGGCATCTCTAATAATATATTTCCAACCTCAGCAGCTCCTATGGCAATTTGAAATGCATTTTCAGGTACACCTGCTTTTTTTAAAAGTCTTTCAATATGCAATCCTGTTAACGTTGAATACTCAGAAGGTTTGTAGAATACAACATTGCCAGCTAAAAGAGCTGGGATGAATACGTTAGTGCCAACCAAGTAAGGATAGTTCCATGCTGAAATGTTACATACTATTCCCAATGGCTCATATGTGATTTTTTCTTCCATACCGATTACCTTGCTCATAGTTTCATCGGATAAATATTGCTCAGCATGCTCCGTTAGCCATTTAATTCTAGTTCTAGCACCATTTACTTCGTTTCTAGATTGCTGCAAGGGTTTTCCTACTTCTTCTGTTAATGTAGCTGCAAGTGTTTCAATTTCATTCTCAAGTAAATTAGAAAATGTATTGATGATATGTATCCTTGATGCGAGTGGAGTATTTTTCCAAGGAGTTTGACCGTCTTGAAGTAGTAAGTGTTTTTCAGTTAGTGACTCATTTGTATCTGTATTTAATGATGTTATCAACTCCTCTGTCGCTGGATTAATAATGTCTATTTTTTTCATGTTTGTATTTCTAATTGCTGTTAAAAATGTTTGTTTGATATTTTGCGAAAGTGCAATTTCTCCCTTGACTCCCAAACGCTCTGGATGCCATTGTACACAGAGCATAAATCCTTTATTTGATTTATCTTCAAATTCAATTCCTTCGATCGTGTTGCCATCATCTGCCATAGCATTGATCTTTAAATTGTGTCCAAGGTGATTAATATTGATTGATTGATGATGAGCGCTATTTATTGTTCCAGATGAACAATTGGTGATTTGATGTAATAATGTGTTTGGCTTTACTATCGCCTGATGAAATTTGTCGGAGTCGTCATTTTTTTTATGAATAGCATTTTTCTCATTACCAAGATCTTGATTGAGTTTTCCTCCAGTTAATACATTTACGAGTTGTAGGCCACGACAAATACCTAGCAAGGGTAATTTCATTAATTGAGAATAATGAAAAATGGCAGTTTCAAATTCATCCCTATTTTTCTGAAAGGAGTTAGGCATGTTGTCATACAATGGATTCCCTCCATAAAAGGAAGGGTGAACGTCAACTCCTCCAGTTAATACAAACCCGTCGCATGTTTGAATATCTTCTAAGTTGTTTATTGCGAATGATAATTCCACTAATTCTAAATCATTGGACAGATCAGACTCGTTAAACCATTCTATATAATGCTTGTAATTGGTTGCAGTAAAGCTTATGCCTATTTTTTTTTTAGCTTTCATGCCACTAAAGCGCTTTTAGGTAAAGTGATTTAAAGTTTTCCCTACTTACAGGTTTTGGGTTATTGGGATGAGCGAAATCTGCAAAGGCAAGATCTGCTAGGGTTTCAATATGTTCATCTTTTACACCGATGGCACTCAACTTATGAGGCATGCTTACTCGGGTGTTCAAGTCAAATAAGAAGTTTACAACGGCTTGGCCATTCTCTTCCTTCAGGTCAAGTGTCTTGGCAATACGTTTAAATTTATCTTCGTTGCCTTCAATATTGAATTCCATGCCGTAGGGTAAATTGATTGCATTGGCAAGTCCATGATGTGTATCAAGTAAAGAAGAAAGGGGATGTGCTAATGAATGCACTACGCCTAGGCCTTTTTGAAAGGCTACAGCACCCATTAGTGAGGCGATTAACATATTGCTTCTTGATTCGAGATCAGGTTTATTAACTGCTTTTTCAATTGACTTTGCGATTAATGAAATCCCTTCAAGTGCTATACCCTCACACATTGGATGAGGCATTTTAGCAATGTATGCTTCCATGTTATGTGTTAAGGCATCCATTCCTGTCGCTGCAGTAACGGCAGGAGGGAGCCCCATCGTTAACATGGGGTCGGCAAAAACAATTTTTGCTAGCAATTTAGGCGCAAATAGTATTTTTTTCTGATGTGTTATATCATCTGCAATGATTGCACTTCTGCCAACTTCACTACCAGTTCCAGCTGTAGTAGGAATGGTGATAAAATGAGGCACTTCATTTGTTACATAAACATCTCCACCAATTAAATCATCATACTTGAATAAATCTTCTCTATGGTTTACTCTTAACACAATAGCTCTTGCTACATCCAATGCTGCACCTCCTCCGATTCCAATAATAGAATCTCTGTTGGTTCCATCAAACGCATCCCCACCTTTGTAAACATCTGATTTAACTGGATTTTTATGGATATCAGAAAAAACTTCTACCGATATGCCTTTGCTAGTTAAGTCTGATAGAATTTCTTTGAAAAATCCAAGTTGACATACCAAAGGATCACTGACGATGAGTGGTCTTTGTAGGTTATTTGCTTTTAGATAGCTAGCTAATTCTTTTACTGCACCTTCTCCGAAACGTATGGTAGTAGGAAAATTGTATTGATACACTTTGTCAAATCTCATCGCTTTTATTTTAATAGTTGTTAGGATTCATTTATATAATCTCGAAATACCTTCTGTATTCCCAATCTGTCACTGATTTCAAGTGTTGCTTCCATTCCCACTCTCTAGTCATGGTGAAATGATTTACAAAAGCCTCTCCAAATAATTCCTTAGCTATTGAAGAGCTCTTCATCTGATTTGTCGCTTCAATCAATGTGGTCGGAATTGTTCCATTTGAATAATCTCTATATCCATTTCCAACTGTAGCGGGTTGTTTGAGTTTCATTTTGTTTTTAATTCCATACAAGCCCGAAGCTAAACAGGCAGACATCGCTAAGTATGGATTTACATCTGAACCTATAACTCGAGTTTCTATACGTGCAGCATTGGCACTGCCTGTTAAGGCTCTTAATGCTACAGTTCTGTTATCTAACCCCCACGTAATAGTTGTTGGCGCCCAAGCTCCTTCAACTAAACGTTTGTAGCTGTTTATTGTTGGCGCAAACATGGGTAGAATCTGCGGCAAACAATGCAGTTGACCAGCTATATAGCTTTTTGCCGTTTCGCTGAGATGCATTTTATCTTTTTCATCATAAAAAAGATTTTTCTTTTCTGTTTTGTCCCATAAACTTTGGTGTACATGTCCACCACAGCCTGGAAGGTTTTCATTGATTTTGGCCATGAACGTTGCCATAACTCCGTGTTTATAGGCAATTTCTTTTACAGCTGTTTTAAACAAGACCGCACGATCTGCTGATTCAAGTATACCAGCATGGGTGATTGCTGCTTCGTATGTACCCGGACCAGTTTCCGTGTGTAAGCCTTCAATTGGAACGTTAAATCTTTTTAATAAATCAAATAGGTCTGAAAAGAAACCATTTTCAAGGGTTGTTCTTAGGATAGAATATCCAAACATCCCCGGGGTCAAGGGATTGAGGTTTCTGAATTGTTTATCATTGGCAGATTGGGGTGTTTCTGCAAAATTGAACCATTCAAATTCTTGTGCAAAGATGGGTGAAAACCCCATTTTATTGGCATCTGCTAGTTTGCTTTTAAGTAATTGTCTTGGGCAGTATGTTGCTGGTTTTCCAGCTGCATCGGTAAATTCACCTAAAAAAAATGGAATATCATTCTCCCAGGGGATGGTTCTAAAGCTATTGATGTCTAATACAGCAGGGCTGTCCGGGAATCCGTTTTTCCATCCTGTTATCGAATCTTTTTCATATAAAACATCGCTAGAGTCCCACCCAAAGATAACGTCACAAAAACTCATGCCTTTCTCAATAACAGACGAAAATTTTTCTGCTGAAATGTATTTACCACGTAGTATTCCGTCAATATCTGTAACAGCAAGTTTTACCCTTCCCGATGGATGGTTTTTTACGTATTGTAAGATTTCTTTTTTTGTCATGTTCGATTTTAAGAAATAGAAAATTAAGATTTATTTTGATTGATTAAGCCCATTTAAGTCAATATGCACCGTTAAAATTAACGAAATGTAAATACCGAAGGGTAATAATGATCAACTACATGTACCTTTTAAAGTTGGCACAATTTAAGAATTATTGCCCGGACACTAAGATAATAGACTTATTGTTTTCTTATAGCGGTTTATCTTTTGTGGACAATAAAATTTCGGGATTTAAAATTTCTGCATTCCTACTTTATGTCTGGGTATTTTTCATTTCCTTTCGAATAAAACCATATAATCCTATTCATTTTATCATCTTCCCCACCATCCACTTCATTGAATACCTCTTCTTGAGACTCGATGGCATATTTTCTTGCTTTTCCTGTGAGTGTCTGTAATGGTTTGTTCATTTTGTTTAATGGAATGTTATTTATTCTACTCCTGTAAGCAGTCCTATTTATGTTCTGTTGAAAACAATCAATCATAGGCCTTGCTGTTGCATCCATTACATTCATAGGGGGTATGCCTAGAATTTGTTCAATGGTTCTAAGTATAGATGTTTGATTGTAGTTACTCGAGTTTAGTTTTCCGCTGCTGTATGGACTAACAACTAAACCAATTGTTCTATAAGAGGATACATGATCCCATCCACTCTGTGAATCATCTTGGGTGATGAAAATCACGGTAGAATCCCAATATTTGCTTTTGCTGATTGTTTCTACGATTCTTCCTACGGCCAAATCGTTATCTGCTACCATGGCATCGGGGGTTGGAAATTGAGGTGAAGTGCCAGCACTATGATCATTTGGCAGTGATAAAATCATGAGATTGGGTAAGTTGTCATCTTGTTCAAATTTTTTCCAATCGTTTATGAAAATATCCGCTCTTTGTTGATCTAGGAATGCAATATTGTCGCAATCTGGGTATGTATTTGAAATAATTGGCCTTATTCTAGCGATGGTTGTTTTGTTATACCAATCTATCGCAGAAGAATCTTTATATTTTCTATAGAAGTCAGCCCACGTTAACTTTTTATCATAAATGGTTTCACATGCTTCTCCATAAATTTTTACTGTTTTACCATGATCTAATGCTTGATTCCAAATAAATCCTGCCTTGTTATACACTAAGGCATCTTCTTGCCTGTGCGGATAGCTTCTAAGCCAAGCCCGAACATTTTTTTCTACATAGTCAGATACCATACCGGCATCAGTCCATTGATGCCCTTCTGCCGATGACTTACCGGATGCATAAAAATTATCCATCCATCCAAATTGTGCTGCCAGTGCATGTGTGTTTGGCGTAATGTTTTCTCCAAATACACATAAAGAAGCATCTCCATTGCCCATTTTCATATCACCTAAAACTTGATCATATGTTTTATTCTCCTTGATAATGTAAACAACATGCTTAAACACAGAAGGTTCACCCATTCTTGCCGGGACCGGAATCGGATTAATATTTGGTCTAGGTGGTAAGGATAATTGGTCAGTTCTATTGATTAGACTTAATGTCAATACCTCTCTTGAATAGTCGCCAAGCGTAGTAGGGTCAGGTAAATTAATAATGCTTACAGAAGCAAGTTGATTATGGATTTCTCTGGCATGTGTATTTTTATCAATAACATTTGAACCATCCGATTCAAGGTTAGCCACAACGATTTTATTATTTACAATTGTCAATCCAGCAGGATAAGCTTCAGTGGGTATATATCCTTCAATATATGATTTTCCTTTGCCGAATGGAGAGGCATGCAGGCCAAGTTTCACGACAGCAACAGCGTTATCTAGGCCATTGGAAACATAGAGCTTCGTATTATCTTGGCTGACGAATAATCCATTTGGTGTACTTCCCTGGTATATTTTTTTATCTTTAAAAAGCCCAACCTGAATGCTTTCGGAAATTGTGTTTTTAAGAGTGTTGATTACTGAAATTTCATCGCTTGAACCATTGGCGACAAATACAAACAATTCATTCTTTGACGCTTTTATTACGTTGGGATGCAGTCCTACCTTGATTTCGGTTATTTTTCGACCATTTATTTTATTGAACACTGAAACTGATCCACCTGCAGTTGCCCCAGTTTTAGGGTCGGTATATGCTAGCCCCCAAGGCACTCCAGCCCTTTCACGCGATGATTTGGTGGCTGTTTCGCCAGCCCAATTGCTTACATAAATGTTGTTGTTTGCAATAGCAAGTCCATATGGGGCAACACCGGTTTTTGTAAACCAAATTGGTTGTTTGCTTTCCCAGTCAATTTTTACAAGTTGATTATTGCCGTTTAGAACTACATATAGCATGGTTTTGTTATCCTCTATTGCAACTTCTACCTCATTTGGAATTGCATTCTTGGCTGGTTGAATATGATGAAATGGAATTGCTCCGGCATCGATAAATCCGTTATTCCATTCAGCGAACAGTAAGGCAGATTTGTTATTGTCTTCGTTCACCGCACTCCAAACTATCCATGTTTTTTGGTTGTACTTGAACGTTTTTATCCCAGAGTAAGTGCTGATGTAACTTTTAAAATTTGGGAGAGCAGCATATGCCAAGCGACTTAGAATTTCTTTCTTTTCAACATCAATAGCGGTTAGTCCAAAACGCTCTTCAACGATAGCAATTCTATCTCCCTCTATTGCAGCAACATCTAACGCATGGTTTTCTAAGGAGGGGTCTCCAAATCGGATTACTGTTCCAGCAGATTTTATAATTCTGTTGTATGGCAGCAGTTTTTTGGATGTGTCGCGGGTTATAAAAAAGTCTGCCAGTTCATTGATATGATCTGTGTTGATGAAATCTATTTTTAATTTGATCATTTCTTCCCAGGCGTCAGAAAAGTCGGGCGTAGCCCATAGTCTTGCTGGCTTATGAAGCGCATGTACTTTTTGAATGGCTAAATCTATTTTCTCTTTGTCAGCAGGAATAATTGGCCAAGAAGTATTGTTCGTTATAAAACTTTCATAGCTATCAGAGATCAATCCAATTTTACTAAGTTGTTCTTTAGTATAGGTTTTATTCATCCGCCCATCGAACAATATAAATGTTGGGTAAGTAATGTAAAGAGATTCATCAGGTCTATTCCCGGTGATGATTATTTTAATAGATTCATTGTTAATGATTGAAGGGTATTTCTTTAATACGCTTACTAAGGAATCTAAAGTGGCACTAGCTTCTGTTTTAATATCAATCAATAATTGAAGTGATCGATTTTGGATTTTAGAATCTTTGAGTGGAATTAGGTATAGGTTTTCAAGTGTTTTTTCAGGGCTAAGATCTGCCTTATCATGGCCTACCAAAAGGTTACCATTTATAAGGTGTATGTCAGCCTCTATTGATCCGAACTCTTCGTTATACGCATTGTAAAAAGGAGCTTGTTGTTCGTAATCATTATGCGAATGGGCGTTAGCTACTGAATAATAGGTAGGTTGGGCCAATATGGAGTTTGATATAAAAATAGCAAGTGTAAGAATGAGCGTTTTCATGTTTTTGTATTAGAATTCTATTAAGATGTCAATACTACTCAACTTTTATCAGCTTGCAAAGAAAATTTAGTTGTCAAATTTTTAAGGATAGTTTTAATACGCCATTGGAACTGGGGGCATATTTTTTCGAATTCTTTACCTTGATATTTTATAAGAGCCTATATTTTCTGACACAAGTTGGATGAAGTACACCATTGGTGTTAGTGAATTAAAAGGATTCAATATCATTATTGGGCACAATTATCAATCAAGTTGAAAGACATTAACTAATGGACTTACTCTTATAGCTTTTTTTTATGTAGCGGCAGGTTTAGGTTACACCTACAAAAAAATTAAAAATGGGTTTAAATCTAGATGATATTTTTTATCCAACTCTTGGGTTGGCCGGTATAATTTTCCTTCAAATTGGCCTGGGATGTTGCGTAATGTGATGTATGCACTTGGTTATATATTCTAGCTGACTTTTTTCTACGACCTCAGGTTAAGTTTACTATCTCTCTAATTCGTGGAAAAAAAAGAATCTGATTAAATCGGAAACCACTTAACTTTAAAGTGGATGAATGTATTCTGAATGTTTGACTAAATTCTTCTCTTATTTAATTAAGTTAACCACAATTATTTCTCTATGTCTAATATTCTTATCAAGCAATCAGAAAGACTTTATTCCTTAGATGCGTTACGCGGATTTGATATGTTTTGGATTATGGGCGCAGGTGATATATTTTATAATTTGAATAAGGCTACTGGCTCTCCAGTCTTTGGTGCCATTGCCGAAGAATTAACGCATCCTGCATGGAATGGATTCCATTTCTATGATCTAATTTTTCCACTCTTTCTTTTTATGTCTGGTGTCGCAACTCCTTTTTCTGTTGGTCGTGATCGCGAAAAGGGAAAGACATCGATGCAGCTTTTGGGACGTGTTATAAAAAGAGGCTTACTCCTTGTTTTGATTGGCGTATTGTATAACAATGGGTTAGAGATACAACCGCTTTCTGAAATCAGATTTGGTAGTGTATTAGGTAGGATTGGGCTTGCCTGGATGTTTGCCAATATTATTTATTTGTATACAAAGGAACGCGTTCAAATGATTTGCTTTGCTGCTATCTTGATTGGCTATTGGTTATTATTGGCATTCAATTCAGCACCTGGTTTCCCGATGGGAGATTTAACCATGCAGGGAAATTTTGCTTCGTATATTGATAGATCTGTTTTGCCAGGTAGACTTTACTTAGGAATACATGATCCAGAAGGCTTGGTTTCGACTATTCCTGCAATCGCCTCTGGTTTACTTGGAATTCTCGCAGGCAATTTTCTTAAAAATGGTACTATGACACCCACAAGTAAGTCGATGGCTATGGCTATCCTAGGTGTGGTCTTCGTTGGACTGGCGCATCTTTGGGACATTGTCTTTCCAATCAATAAAAATCTATGGACCAGCTCTTTTGCAATGAATGTAGGTGGGTATAGTCTTATCCTCCTTTCTCTATTTTATTATATTATTGATGTATTGGGGTATAAGAAATGGGCATTTTTCTTCAAAGTAATAGGAACTAATTCTATATTTATTTATGTTTCTGGGAGTTTCATTGAATGGGGTTATGCTACAGATGGATTCTTTAAATGGCTCGGACAATTGGCAGGGGATCCTTATAATGCAGTTCTCTTGGCTATTGCGTATGTTTTAGTCAAATGGTCAGTTTTATACTTGATGCATGAGAAAAAGATTTTTCTGCGGGTCTGAATATCAGGACCTATGACTGTCATTGGTAGAGGCATTCAAAATTTCAAGAAAATTTTAAACCAATTAAAAGGTGTTGCTGAATGGCTAGTCGTTGAGGTGGGTAAAACATCAACAGATGTAATTCAGGTTTTAAAAGAGAGTTATGATTTCATGATTCAAAATAAGGTTGCATCTGTTGTTTAATTTACCGCAAATTATATTGATTAAAAATCTGTTTGATTCCGTTTTCACGAATGTGGACTCCGTCTACAAAATCATGACTTGTTAAGTTGTTGTCCTCTGGATTATATGATCCTATGATTTTGATTTTATTTTTTAACGCAAATTCCTTGAAATAGGCTTCTGCTTCTAAGCTAATTTTATATTTATTAGTTGTTTTAAGT
>CAJBBV010000169.1 GCA_903951405.1 uncultured bacterium | reverse complement strand
TCCATAAGAATATTATTCGAAGATAATATAGACAACACATCCACTTCTAACAGCCAAAACAAGTAACATGCAAATTGAAAAGTTCTCCTACGATAACAAAATCGTTCGAAATTTTGCCTATGCCACAGTAATATGGAGCATAGTTGGTATGCTCATCGGAGTATGGGTAGCGCTCCTCATGGTTTTTCCAGGAATGAATCTGGGAGGAATTCCAGTAGGCGACAAAAATACAATCGGTCTTACGTTCGGTCGACTTCGACCCCTTCACACCAATGCAGTTATTTTCGCCTTTGTAGGTAATGGTATCTTCATGGGATACTACTACTCACTTCAGCGCCTACTTAAAACAAGAATGGCAAGTGATCTCCTAGGAAAAATTCACTTCTGGGGATGGCAACTTATTATTGTAGCTGCTGCGATATCCATTCCGCTAGGCATGAGCACAGGTAAAGAATATGCCGAATTGGAATGGCCAATAGACATTGCCATAACCCTCGTTTGGGTTGTATTTGGATTCAACATGTTTGCAACCATTCTGAAAAGAAGAGAAAGGCATCTCTATGTGGCAATTTGGTTTTACATAGCAACCTTCGTTACCATAGCCGTGCTTCACATTGTAAACTCCATCGAACTTCCAATATCTTTTATGAAAAGCTACTCTTGGTACGCAGGTGTTCAAGACGCGCTTGTTCAATGGTGGTATGGACATAATGCTGTAGCATTCTTCTTGACGACACCTTATTTGGGACTGATGTATTATTTCCTACCTAAGGCGGCAAACCGACCTGTCTTCTCCTATAGATTATCTATCATTCACTTTTGGGCATTAATCTTCCTCTATATATGGGCTGGACCTCACCACCTACTGTATACAGCTCTTCCAAACTGGGCACAATCACTCGGTGTTGTTTTCAGTTTCACGTTAATTTTCCCAAGTTGGGGAGGGATGATCAACGGATTACTAACACTTCGTGGCGCATGGGATAAGGTGCGGGAAGATGTTATTCTTAAATTCATGGTGGTGGCCATCACATGCTATGGCATGTCAACCTTTGAAGGCCCAATGCTTTCATTAAAAAGCGTAAATGCAATAGCTCACTTTACAGATTGGATTATCGCACACGTTCATATTGGAGGATTGGGATGGAATGGGATGCTGACATTCGGTATTCTATATTGGCTTGTACCGAGAATCTACAAAACGGATTTATACTCTAAAAAATTAGCCAATACCCATTTTTGGATAGCAACGCTTGGTATTCTTTTCTATGCAGTCCCGATGTATTGGGCTGGGTTCAAACAAAGTTTGATGTGGAAAGAATTTACGGATGCAGGAAATTTAAAATACCCCTTTCTGGAAACTGTGAACCAGATGAAGCCATTCTATGCACTACGAGCATTTGGTGGAACACTTTATTTAATCGGCGCATTGCTAATGATGTATAATTTGATACTTACCGTTAAGAGATCAAAAGGAGTAGTGGATGATGATGCTGAAGCTCCTGCACTTGAGAACCTATATGCAAAACACACATCGGAGCATTGGCACAGAAAAATCGAAAGAAAACCAGTGCCATTCCTAGTATTGACTTTAGTTGTCATCTTAATAGGTGGAATTATAGAGTTAATTCCAACTTTCTTAGTCAAGTCTAATGTACCCACTATCTCAAGTGTAAAACCCTATACACCCCTAGAGTTGCAAGGTCGGGACATTTATGTAAGAGAAGGATGCTATACCTGTCACTCACAAATGATTAGACCATTTAGATCTGAAACAGCGAGGTACGGCGAGTATTCAAAAGCAGGTGAATTTGTATATGATCATCCATTCCAATGGGGTTCAAAAAGAAGTGGCCCAGATTTGGCTAGAGAAGGATCCGGAAACAATAAGAAAACAAACAGCTGGCACTATAATCACTTTGATGACCCACAAGCAGTATCAACAGGATCTATTATGCCGCCATACACTTCTTTACTAGATCATGACTTAGACACCAGCACCACCGCAAGTAAAATAAGGGCTATGCAAACATTAGGAGTACCCTATGAAGAAGGTTATGCAGAAAGGGCGAATGAAGATTTAGTTAAGCAAGAAAAAGAAATAACTGAAAACTTGAAATTGGATGGCATTAAAACACCATCGAACAAAGAGGTTATTGCAGTCATTGCTTATATGCAACGACTTGGAACAGACATTGAAAAATTTAAGAAAAATTAAAAAATAAGTAATGTTCAAATTCATAAAACAATATGCAGAAAAAATAGAAGGCATTTCTGTATACCCAATCATCGCCCAATTCATTTTTATGACCTTTTTCGTATTGATGTTAATCTATGTTTTCAATATGAAAAAATCAACTATTGATGAACTAGAAAATCTTCCATTAGATTAATATAAACTTCAAATTGATGAATATGTCTAAGAATATAGTAAGTAAAACTATCGTTACTCTTTTACTATGCATAGTTTTTGCAACAAATCTATTTGCACAAAGTACATCTACAGAACGCCCGAATTCTATCAATTGGCTTGAAACGTTATTATTGATTTCTGCAATTGTCATGGTGCTAGTCATATGGCTATTATCGCATGTTTTACTAACCATTTCTAGGGCAATACATAAAAAAAGAAAGGAAGGATTGTTAGCCAAAACAATAATACTCATAATGATTACATCTGTACTCTCAAGTGTTGCAAAATCACAAACGAGTCAGATTGTTACAGGGCTATCTGAAAATAATAATTTCGGGGGAATGCATGCATTCGATTTTTATTCACTGTCAGCCGTCATAGGACTTGAATTTATAGTAATCCTATTTTTAGCCTTCATGACTAAACGAGCTTTCAAAGATCTAGCCGGTGAAGAAGAAATTCTTGTTGAAAAAATTAAGACACCAAATAAAGTCTTATCACTCTGGAAAAGAATTGACAGAAATCTAATGACAAGGGCAGTTCCTATTGAAAAAGAAGCTGATATTCTACTAGATCATGACTATGATGGCATAAAAGAGTTGGATAATCCTTTACCTCCATGGTGGAAATATGGCTTCTATTTTACCATTGCTGTGGCTATCATCTATACATTCAACTTCCACTTTGGTGGAACAGGCAAAGATCCAGAACAAGAATATGCTGCAGAAATGATTGAAGGGGAAAAACAAGAAGAAATATATAAGGCAAAAACTAAAAATCTCGTTGATGAAAATAACGTCGGCATGTCAGATGCATCTGGTATAGATGCAGGAAAAACCATATTTCTTCAAACCTGTGTAGCCTGTCATGGAACAAAAGGAGAAGGACTTATTGGACCAAACTTGACGGATAATTATTGGATTCATGGGAGCACGATGAATAATATTTATAATACCATTAAAATTGGCTACCCTGAAAAAGGAATGCAATCATGGCAATCCATGTATAGCCCGATCCAGATTAAACATCTAGCCAGCTTTATAGCCTCACTCAAAGGAACTAATCCACCAAATGCAAAAGCGCCACAAGGAGTTTTAACAACCAACACACCTGCACAGGATACCCTAATTAGTAAAGCTTCAACAACCACCAATTAAAGATGATTGATGAAACGAGGAAAGAAGAGTTAATCGACCAAGGGTTTAGAAATAAAATTGCAACAATCGATGAGAAAGGGAAACGCAATTATTTATTTCCTAAAAAACCAAAAGGAACATTATATAACAAAAGAAGCCTCTTTTCTATAGTATACTTAATTCTATTCCTTGCTATACCCTGGATAAAAGTTGAAGGTGATCCGTTAATCATGATGAATATTCTAAAAAGAAAGTTCATCATATTTGGACAAATTTTTGGGCCACAAGATTTCTTTATTTTTGCCGTAGGAATGCTAACCTTTGTGGTCTTCATCATTCTATTCACAGTAATATTTGGTAGAGTTTTTTGTGGATGGGCTTGTCCACAGACCATTTTCATGGAAATGGTTTTTAGAAAAATTGAATACTGGATTGAAGGTGATTATACCAAACAACAACAGCTCAAGGCTATGCCTTGGAATGGTTATAAAATCAGAAAAAGAATAACTAAGATATTTATCTTCTACAGCGTATCGTTCATCCTAGCTAATTACTTTATGGCTTACCTAATCAGTATGGATGAAGTGATTAGGTATGTTAACGAAGGAATATCATCACACTTAAGTACTTTTTTTTCCATAATTGGATTCACTACTGTTTTCTTTTTCGTCTACTATTGGTTCAGAGAACAAGTATGTATAGTTGTTTGTCCATATGGCAGACTACAAGGTGTTTTACTGGATAAAAATTCAATTGTAGTTGCATATGATTATATCCGAGGTGAACCTAGAGGAAAGAAAGCTTCAGCTGAAAATCAACTTGGTGATTGCATTGATTGTAAGGCTTGCGTAAGAGTATGCCCCACTGGCATCGATATCAGAAATGGAACTCAACTTGAATGCATAAACTGTACCGCCTGCATTGATTCATGCAATGAAATCATGGAAAATATTGGGCTGCCCAAAAACCTTATACGATTTGCGTCCGAAAACAATATTGTAAAAAATCAAAAACTAAAATTCACTACTAGAATTAAAGCTTATTCAGTTGTACTTATCATGATTGCTTCTGCTCTAGTCTCTATGCTCCTCACACGAGATGATGTTGATATTACCATTTTACGAACACAAGGTATGATTTACCAAACTCTTCCCAGTGGATATATTGGCAATTTGTACTCGGCAAGGATGTTCAATAAAACGCATAAGGATATTACACTAACCTTAGGCATTGATGAAAAAGAAGGATCAATCGAAGTACTCGGAAAGCAGCCGACAATCAACAAAGAGGGTTATGCTGTTCTGACCTTTTTAATTAAGAAAAAATCAGAATTAATTAGAAAAAGAAAAAGTGATATAAAAGTCAACTTCTATATCAACAAAATAAAAATAGCAAGTAAAAAAACATCATTCATCGGACCAGTAGGTTCTTAATTATAGTTTATGAAAATAAATTGGGGTTATACAATTGTGATTATTTATAGTGTTTTTATTATTGGAATACTATTCATGGTATATCGATCATCAATAGAAAAAAAAGATCTAGTATCTGAGAATTACTATGCTGAAGAACTGAAATACCAAGAAGTTATAGATCAGTCTGCTAATACGGCCTCCCTGTCAAGCGTGATTAAAACCTTGGCGAAAGAGGGCCAAATCCAACTATCTTTCCCTTCGGAATTCAACGAATCAACATACAAAGGGAGTTGGAAATTATACTGTGCGTCAGATAGATCAAAAGATGTGAGCGGAAACTGTGATATAGCAGGTGCAAAATCAACTATATCATATAAAGTGCCAGTTAAAGGGCTATTTCAACTACAACTTACATGGATTAAAGATGGGAAAAAATACTACTTCGAAAAAAATATGACGCTATAGGATGTCCGTACAATTTATTATATCAGCAATTCTCATTGGGTTAGCAGGAAGCTTCCATTGTGCTGGCATGTGTGGACCACTGATGCTAACAAGCTTATTCACAAAAAATGAAAGTCGGATGCCCCTAAAAACGTGGACGACCTATCATTCAGGAAGAATTTTCATATATGCATTATGGGGGGCATTATTTGGCACTATAGGAACTTCCATAAAATTCTTCGGCTTCCAACAAAATATATCATTAACCCTTGGTATTGGCATACTCAGTATAATGCTTGTAATAATCGTGTTCCCTTCCATAGAGACTAAAATTCAACAATACATTGGCTATAAACACATTCGAAATAAAATATACGCTCTTGCAAAAAAAATAAATATCTCTCCAGTATTGATAGGTGGCGTTCTAAATGGACTGCTTCCTTGTGGATTGGTTTACGTGGCCTTAGCAGGAGCTACTACAATGCAAGATCCAATACACGGAGCATTATTCATGACCTTTTTTGGCATAGGAACCCTTCCTATGCTACTTGCTGTGATGATAATTGGGATCAAGCTACAATTTCCAATTAGACAATACTTGACAAAATGGTATCCAGCAATAATAGCCCTAATGGCCATATTACTGATCATTCGTGGCATGAACCAGGGAAATTTTATGAGTCCTTCACTATTGGTTGGGAAAAATGAAAAAATACATTGCGCCACCGAGTGATATATGTCATTTTTTTTAATGATTGGAGTTACTAGATTCGAGGATATTGATAAATAAATTTGTTTCGAAAATATAATTACTTAACATAAAAAATTAAATGTATGTCAGCAAATGGAAGAACACTACTCAGGCCTAGTCTTTTAAATGCATCTGTTTTTGAAGATTTTTTTAAACCCTGGAATGAATTAGTTGACAGCAGATGGCCCTATCTAAATCAAGCCCCTGCTGTAAACATCAAGGAAACAGGTAATAACTATGAAATTATCATGGCCGCTCCTGGCTTAGAAAAAAAGGATTTTAAAATTGATGTCAATGGCACACTGATAACAATTAGTGCAGAACGTGAAGAAGAAAAAGAGGAAGAGAAAGATGACCTATATACTCGAAAAGAATATAGCTATTCATCTTTTTCAAGATCTTTTACGCTCCCAGAGAACATCGATTCATCAAAAATTGATGCAACCTATGTTCATGGTGAACTTAAATTACTTCTACCAAAAAAAGAAGAAGCTAAAAAAACGTCTCACCAAAAAATCAATGTGCATTAAACCCAAAAAACTCCTGCCTAGTCAACTAGGCAGGAGTTAAATAAATGGCTATGATAGCAACCACAATAATGATTAGCGGAAAATACAAACAGTTTTTATTTGAAAATGATGCCTGCATTAGGCTCATTGAATACATTAAACAAGAAAATACTTTTTTCAAAACCCGTTTATCAGAGGTAACTAGTCAGATACAAGATAAGAAGGGTCTCGAACAAGCCGAAATATTTCATAATCAATTCATCATAAAAGATGATTTATTAGATCACGTAATTTATGATCTTAAAAAAGAATCTGAAAAATGGAGAAACCTAAAATTGAAATACTCAGATACCTCATTCTCTGAGTTAGTTAAAATCCATAAACATTTAAAGGATCAGGTAGCCTTGATAGAAAAAGATTACATGCTCATCAAAAGCGATTATAATACATATTTATCCTCACTTCAGATAGCTGAATTCTAAATCAATTAAAAAGGTTAGCTAACTTTTTTTCGTTGGTTAAAATGATATTCCCATCCTTTATATCAATCAATTTTTCCGCTTTAAAATCGCTGAGTGTTCTTATTAACGACTCCGTAGCAGTACCAGCAATATTCGCCAAGTCTTCCCTTGAAATATGAATTGAGAATGGAGTAGTTCCGTCACTGAATTTTTTTTGCAACATCAATAAGGCATCAGCTACCCTCTTTCTTAATGAGTTATATGCCAACCCAAGCAACTGATTTTCTTTTTCTGTAATGTTACCAGCCAAAATTTGAATAAACTTTTTCATGACTATTGGATTCTCCTTAATCAAATCATCGAACTCCTCTCGCGGTATAATTGCTATCTCAGAGTCTTCCATAGCCTCAGCCGTTTCTTTGTATACAGAATGATCAAGTAATGGCATATAACCGAAGTACTCTCCTTGACCAAAAAGTCCAATGGTTAGATCTTTGCCATCATCATTAGACTTAAAGAGCTTAACCTTACCTTTTTGAACATAGAACAACCTGTTCGGGTGATTACCTTCGCTATAAACAACTTGCTTCTTTTTATACGTATTTACATTTCTATTAGTTGACAACTCTTTAAGAACATCTTGTCTCCCAATATCTTCAATTAAATTTTTTACGCCCAGTTGATTTGATTCATACTTTTTACGAATGATACTTAATTTCTTCAACCTCTGCTCAATTGCATTAAGTAATTCAAGCTCAGTAAATGGCTTAGTAATATAATCATCTGCACCCATTTCCATGCCTTTCCTAAAATCTTGGCGATCCGTTTTTGCCGTTAAAAAAATAAATGGAATATCTTTTAAGGCTTCATTTTTATTGAGCAAATGAAGCACACCATATCCATCTAAAACAGGCATCATGATATCACAAATAATAAGATCAGGAATTTCTGCCAATGCCTTTTCAATGCCAATCTTTCCATTTTCTGCGGTAATAACACGGTAGTTGGCTAACTCCAATATTTCTGCAGTATTTTCTCTAATTTCTAAATTGTCTTCAATTAATAAAATGGTGTTCATATGTTAAACTGTATTTTGATAGTTGATCCTTCCTCCAAAACACTTTCGACAGAAATATTTCCATTCATCAGCTCCACATAACGTGAAACAATATGTAAGCCAAGCCCAGTGCCTTGAATATTAGTTACATTTTTGGCTCGGAAAAATCGTTCAAATAAATGCTTTTGATCTTCTTCTGGTATGCCTATTCCCCTATCTCTAATAGTTAGTGAAATTGACTTCTCAGAAACTACACTTTTTATCTCAATAACAGAATTTTCTGGAGAAAATTTCGAGGCATTGGAAATAAGGTTTATTAGGATATTTCGTAGTAATGACAAATCAAGATTAACTTGTGTTTCGCCGGAATGCTCATATATAATTTGCTGACCAGGCTTCAAAATATTAGCAATTTCATTGACAATTAACTGCGTCTGCTCCTTTAGATTAAATGAGCTGAAATGAACTTGGATTTTTCCCTCCTCAATCTTACCAAGCGATAGAAACTCATTTAAGATATCGGTTAAATTGCTGACAGCAGAATGAATTCGCTGTATATGTTTATCTCTCTTATCTTGATCCTCAGATTGGGTATACTTACTAATTAGTGATACAGAGGAAAGGATTGTACTCAGTGGTGTTCTAAATTCATGCGATGCCATTGAAACAAAACGGGATTTAAGATCACTTAGCTCTTTTTCTTTGCTCAATGCAGTAGTTAACTCATCTCTTGACTTTTCTAGCTTTGTCAGTGTATCCGTCAACTCTTGAGTTCTTAAGTCTACTTTATTTTCTAGTTCCTCATTCCACTTTTCAATTTCTTTTTTAGCATTTTCCATTTCAGCAGTCTGCTTTCTCAATGCCCCTTCTATTTCAAGCCGCCTAGTAATATCAATTATAAAGGAAATGACATAAGTCTCATCCTCGATTTGATAATGACCTAAACTAACCTCTACTGGAAATTTTTCACCTGACTTTTTTAATGCAAACAATTCCATACCTCGACCCATGGGTCTTGTTTGAGGATTTTTTTCATAGTCACTCCGATGATTAGTATGGCCTGGTCGGTATTCCTTCGGTATCAAATCCTCTACTTTCAATGCACTCATTTGCGCCTCTGTATAACCAAATAATGTTAAGGCTTGAGTGTTAGCAAGAATTATTGAACCTAATTTATTAACTAATAAAATTGGCAACGTGGCATATTGGAATAACGCCTCAAATTTCTTTATCTCCTTGAATAGATTTTCAGAAAATAACCGCTGATTATCTATATTGATAATACGCTGCAAGTAATGGGTAGTCCCTTCGAATTTAAATGCCGCGATATCGAGTCTTCCCAAATAGACTTCTCCGGATTTCTTTCTAAATAAAACCTCTTCCTTCCAGAGTCCATTTTTTTGAATGGTATCCTTCACTAAAGACTTTATATCCGACGTCAATTCATGTTTTCGGTATCCCAAAAAATCGAACTCTCTTTGAAAATCATCTTTTTGAGCAACGCCGAAAAAATGAACGTATGCATCATTGAAATACAATAAGTTCTCTTTGCTATCGTCCCATACAGCAATAAACTCATCAGAGAATGCAGACCAGGCACTTAGCATAGATGCATGAAAATATAATTGCTTGTCTGTCATAGTTATAAGCATGCCTTAAAATAAGCCCAAAAATCACAAGAAAAAATCATTTACACTTGAAGTTAGAAAAATTGTGCCGGAATGTATTTTTTAGATGCCGCTCATTTTAAAAAGATGCGAAGAAATAGAAAAAAAATAGATTGTACCACCAATAGAATAGGGGCAAATCGATTGCTGTTTGAAAGTCGAAAACAGGCAAATACAACTGAAATAAAAAAACTAATACCGAACCAACTAATAAAGTTGAACAATGGAATGATCTCATTCTCCCATGCCCAGAATCCAAGCTGAACGGCAGTAGGCTCCATCAACCAATCGAAGAAGGTAGCTATACTCGCTGCTAGCAAACACTGAACAATAAGGGACTGCAGTTTGACAACGGCAGAATTGCTTATATCATATCCCAAAAATCGCAGCATTAAAGAGGCAGTAACATAAGAAGAATAAACAACTGCAAACCAATTCAGACTGATTAGAACGGGAACACGCATTAACTTAAACCCTAATATGTTTCCATAACTGTAGTGTCCAAATAAAAAGCCACCATTAACACCTGCTACCTCTGAAAGGAAACCTATTAAAAAAGCTATCAAAATAGCTAGATAAAACCGATTATTTAAATCCTCTTGATTCCATAAAATCAAGAAAAACATCACAAGCAAATTAATAGGTGTTGCCTTAGCAAAAAGAGAAGTATCAAAATATATCATACCAATCCCCCCTGCTACATGAATGAGTAATAATAGAAAAATGGACAAGAAAAATATTCTTGAATTTTTATTATCTCTTATCTTATTTGAGGCATGTTGCATTTTCACTAATCTATAACTATTTTATGAAAAAATAGTTCGGTAATTGATTATCCTTGACCAACATCTGTTTTGCCGATTAACTCTGCCACTATTTTCGCTCCCTTTAAACAAAGTGGGATGCCTCCTCCCGGATGAACGCTTCCACCTGCAAAATAAAGTCCTTGAATATGAGATGAAAAATTAGCATGCCTCAAAAAAGCTGACCAAATTGAATTTGAACTTGTTCCATACAATGAGCCCTGGAATGAATCAGTTCTTAGTTGGATACCTGAGGGAGTAAGCACTTCCTCAGTCTCAATTAAGCCATCCAACTCAACACCTAACATTCTATTTAACTTTTTAAGTATGGATGCCCTTACCTGCTCAATCTGGCCTCCCCAATCATCAACTTCAGCGGCAGGAGCATTCACCATCACAAACCAATTTTCCTTTCCTTCAGGAGCATGTATAGATTCCATTTTAGAAGTAATGTTAATGTATATAGTGGGGTCAACATAAAAACGCTTTAACTCAAAGAGATGCTTAAACTCTTCTCCATACTCTTCACTAAAAAATATATTATGCAAGTGCAAGTCAGGAAATGTCTTATTCATCCCCCAATAAAAAATCAATGCGCTACTACTTCGTTCATGCCTCAACACTTTATTCGCTTTCCGATTATCTTCAATAAGATTTTTATACGTATAATAGGCATCAACATTACTTACCACAATGTCGGCGTGATTAAATTCTCCTTTCGACAACACCCCTTTTACGGAGCTCGCTTCTAGTATGATTTTATCAACCCCTTTTCCGAGATTAAACTTCACCCCTTTATGTTGCGCAAGTTTCGTTAATGCATCAGGAATAGATATCATTCCTCCGATAGGATAAAATGTTCCTTCGTTTTGTTCTAGATGTGGTATTAAGCTTAACATACCTGGAGCCTTATATGGATTACTCCCATTGTACGTAGCAAACCGATTGAAAATTTGTACAGCTTCAGGAGTGGCAAACCGCTTTCGATTGAACTTATCTAACGTATTGAATAAATAGGAGAGTTTAATAGTCTTCAGTGCTATCAAAACCCTAGGATGAAACCAAGTAGAAAAACGATGTAGAGAGAAATTCAAAAAAATACTTCCTACTTTTTCATAAACACGCTCTGCATTTTTTAAATACCGAATTATATTATGAACAGGCTCTCCAGTCTTTTCATTCATTTCAGATGCGAAATCCGCAGGCTGTGTAAATGCATTAATTCGTTTGCCATTTTCAAAATGATACTTACACGCGATGTCAACTTTTGAGTATTGGAAATATTCATCAATAGGTTCGTTAGCAAAAGCAAAGAGTTCCTCAATATTAATTGGCTGAGTAAATAGTGACGGCCCAGCATCAAACGTAAACCCTCCTTTTTCAATTAAATACATCTTTCCTCCTGCAACGTCATTTTTCTCAAAAACTTCCACATCATATCCCATCACAGCCAATCGTATTGACGTTGCAATGCCAGCAATACCAGCACCAATTATGATGACTTTTTTACCCTGCATTGCTTAATCTATTTTCCTTTGCCAGAAAATCGAGGAGCATTGGAAATGCAATATGAAACCAAGCAGTATATTTTTGGGGGTGATTTTTTAAATCATTACTTATATCCTCTACAGTTCGAAAACAATAATCTCCTACCTCCAATGGATTAATCTCCACAAATCCGTCATAGTAACCTAAGAGCACATGGTCAAATTCATATTCAGTTAATTCATTATCCAAAGCAGCCTTATAAATAAAATGAAAAATAGGTTTCACTTCAGTTTTAAAGCCCATCTCCTGAAAAAGCCTTCTCTGAGCTGCATCTATAATTGTTTCAGTTGAATATGGATGGCTACAACATGTATTGGTCCATAATCCACCACTATGGTATTTACCCAATGCCCTTCTTTGTAACATCATCTCTCCCTGGGAATTAAAAATAAATACACTAAATGCTCTATGTAACAATGCCCTGCGATGCACTTCCATCTTCTCCATCACCCCAACTTCATTGTCGTGCTCATCCACCAGAACAATTAGCTCCTCATGATTCTGACTCATAACAATCTATTATAACGATTTAGTTAACTCATTTAGAATATCGTCTCCAACTGGACTCACACCTGGATCAAAATAACTGGAAAGTTTTCCTTGCTCATCAATGATATACTTTGAAAAATTCCATGCAGGAGCCTCTGTATTCCACCCATTTTGATCGGCCGTTGAAAGCCATTTATAAAGAGGATGTTGATCACTTCCTTTAATCACAGAAGCCTTCATAGCAATTGGAAAAGAAACACCATAGTTCTTTTTACAAAAAGCAGCTATGTCTTGATCTGTTGCTTTTTCTTGCTTTTTAAAATCATTTGCAGGAAAGCCAATTATCATAATTTTCCCCTTCTGCTGATCATACAAGGATTGGAGCTCTTCATATTGTCCAGTATAACCACAATCACTAGCTGTGTTAACTATTAAAATCTTCTTTCCCCTCCACTGGCTAAGCGTAATAGTATCCCCGCTGTTGAGCACAATAGGAATTTCATAAATTGAAGTATGTGGTTGTTCTGCTGTAGTTGAAATGATTTTTCGGTTGTTCACTCCAAAAAAACGAGTAACCTTAGTTAATACAGGATAAAATGCTTTGAGCATGGTTTGCCTTGTACTCATATTTCTAGTTTGTGTTTTTGAAGAAGTTGAACATGCGCATGCATATATGATCATCACTAAACCGGCTAAAACAATTATATAAATAGTATTTAATCGCTTGCGCATATCACGTAATTTTAAAGATAGTTTTTAATAATTTCACCTTATTCCCAAATGGAGCGTACCATATAGGCACATCAAACCAAGATTTTGAATGCATTACAGCTTTGGGGCGAGTAAAATTCTCAAACCCATACTTTCCATGGTACTGGCCAGTTCCACTTGGACCAACACCACCAAAAGGAAGATTAGGATTCCCCAAATGAATTAATCCATTATTGATGCAACACCCTCCAAAACGAAGTCTTGAAATATAAAAATCAGATACTTCCTTGTCATCAGCGTATATGTACAATGACAATGGAAATGGATTTTTTTCAACCCAGCCTACTACTTCATCCCTATTTTCATAGGTAAGTATTGGTAAAATTGGACCAAAAATCTCTTCAGTCATCACATGATCTTGTATAGATACTTGATCTAGTATGGTAGGCTCAATGTATAAATCCTGTTCACTATGTCGACCTCCAGAAACAATCTCGCCCTCCTTCAAAAAAGAAATCAATTTATGGAATCGTTTTGTGTTGATAATCCTTCCATAATCAGGACTTTTCGAGGGGTCACTGCCTAGCATATTCTTGAAATTAAATTTCAATTTTTCAATCAACACATCTTTTATGCTATTATGAACTAATACATAATCAGGAGCGACACAGGTTTGGCCAGCGTTCATAATTTTACTCCATGCTATTTTTTTTGCAGTATAGTCAAGGTTTGCAGATGCATCAATAATGCAGGGACTTTTACCGCCAAGTTCAAGGGTGACAGGAGTTAGTGTTTTAGCTGCCAGTTCCATTATTTTTTGTCCAACGGATGTGCTACCCGTAAAAAATATATGATCAAATCTAAATCCTTCAAGAAGTGATGGAATAACTTCTGCTCCAACACCTTGAACAACTGAAATATAGTTAGCAGCAAAATTGGTTAAAATAATATTTTCAATCAACGCTGCTGAATGAGACGCCTCTTCAGATGGTTTTAAAATAATAGTATTCCCTCCTGCAATGGCACTAATCAAGGGAGCAAACAATAATAAAAATGGGTAATTCCATGGCCCAATTATCAATACAGTTCCAAGTGGATCTCGATAGATTTTACTGGAGGAAGGGAAAAACATAAGCGGTGTTGAAACTGATTGTGGAGCACTCCATTTTTTTAACTTTGAAATAGCAAAATCAATCTCCTTCAACACTTGCCCAACCTCGGAACCAAATGCCTCGAATGAAGATTTATGCAAATCATTAAATAAGGCATTTTCAATTTCTTGTTCATTAGCTAGAATAATGGTCCTTAATTTCTTTAACTGTCCAATCCTAAATGACAATGATCGTGTTTTGCCCTCATCAAAATACTGTTTTTGATGTTGGCAAAGTTGAACAAGATCGAGATGAGTACCTAAAGAGCTTTGCATATGAATTCACTTAAGTCATGTAATAAACGAACAATATATAGGAAAGATAGTTCATTTATATCCTGAAAAAAAGAGGGGGGAGTCTGCTGCAGACTCCCCCCTCTTCAAAAAATATTCTGAGCTATCAGAATTTCAATACAGCGCCAACATTAACCAAATAATCTGCAAATGCAGCATCCCCACGATAGTAGGTATTTGTCTTTTGAGATCTTATTTTATCAGGAACACTTTGTGTTCTGTTACGTTGTATAGCAACCGGTAGATTTACGAAATAAGTGATCTTTTTTTGAGTCAAACTAATACCTGGCTCTACAGAAAGGACATATCCAGGACGCCTAAATCCATTGCTTCCGCCAATCAGGTCTTGAGAAGGTAACCCCTCCTTACGCAAACCTAAATTAGCACTCATATGCTTTGTCATATAACTTAGCCCAAATCGATACATGTATTGATCTGGCACACTCATTACATTACTGCCATATGTAATGCTAGCTGGAGTCACCGCACTACCCCTTCCAGTTGTTACGCCATTTTGTTCCCTCGGATTAGAAAGATAAAAGAATCCTCCGTAGGCTGACAATTTCTGAGAAAATGCATAAAATGTACTGAACTCAAGGGTAATTGCTGTACCACCATCTCCCAATTGAATGGACTGATCAACCGGTCCAAGTACTTTAGTAGTATCATTTTTTATGAAATAATCTTGATATTGATAATCTCCTGTAGGGAGCTTAAGGCCTAATCCAACTTGTGCATTCCACCTAGGCATATTGCCCGGATCTCTCAACCAATAATAAGTAGCTAATCTAACATCTCCCAATCCAAAAGAATGAGTAGAGTGCCTTGCAGAAGAACCTACTGCATTTCCACCATGTTCATACAACGAAGAACGAGCATTACTTATAATAGGCAAATTGACACCAAAAGAAAACCGTTTGCTTAGATTTTTTTGTAAGAATAAGTCAGTGCTAAAATTATGATTGATTACCTCAGTTTCATTCTCCACACGCTCCTTTTGTTCAACTATTCCAACAAAATGCTTGTACGATTTAAAATATCGTGTGTTCACTGTAAGTGACCATGATGAAGAATCTGCAGCCTCATGTGGGTTAAGGCATGAAACTCCTCCAATACCACGAATCGCCACACATCCCTGAGCAGATGCATTTAACTGAAAGAAAGTAGATATAACCATTATAGATACAATGATATATATTCTCATGTGCATGAAATTTAAAATATTATACTTACCAATAAAATTTAGTTCTGACCTAAAGTGTGATATTCCAGGCTTCGTTGCATGAACTTTCAAGGAAAGTAAAATGCAATTTATTACTAGATAATAGTAAACGGGAATACTATGAATTACGCAAATAACAGATATGGTGGGCGTTCAGGAACTTCAGCAGAACGGTGAAGTAAAGATGCAGCAGGATGCTCGCAACTATTTATTTCATAATTGTACGCGGAATGAATGGACTGAAAATCTTGTTCAGAAGGATACTCAGTAAAAAATATCTTTGACAACTTAGCAAGCGGCGAAGGAACTTCTTGCTTCTCCTGACGTCCTTGAAGATCATTGACAAGAGCATAAAAAACATTACCAGCATCAATAACTTCCATTTTATCCTTATTGGGGATACAAAGGAATGACATAGAGTCATTTACTAATTTACGCTTTACATAATTAAAATGAACTCCATTTATAACTACCTCACCATCATACCGTTGGTAACTATCCCAGTTTGATTGATAAGGGAGGCTAATTGGGACTTTTATTTCAATTAATTCAGTCTCATTGTATGCATGATTATCGAGCTTTTCAATGAAATGACTACTCGACTTTTCTTCATAATGCTTGAATAAAAGTTGATAGCCCCCCATGTTAAATAACTGAAGCCCTAATAATATAATGGCAATACCTTTTTTCATTATCAAAACAAATATAGGAAAAAAGGAAATAGTTGAATTCGGCAAGAAAAATACTGTAGCCTATGGAGCTACTGCAATCATGCTTATTTCTACATTAACCCCTTTGGGCAAGCCTTTCACCGCAACCGTTTCCCTAGCTGGGAAATCTCCTGTTAAATACGATGCATAGATCTCATTCACCTGAGCAAACAGCGACATATCAGTTAAAAAAATGGTGGTTTTTACCGCTGCAGAAAAATCAATTTTCGCCTCAGTTAATATGGCTGATAGGTTTTTCATCACCTGGTGGGTCTCCTCTTCAATGCTAGTAGCTTCAACATTACCACTTAACGGATTGATAGCCACCTGGCCTGAAATAAATAAAAATCCTCCCGCCTTAACGGACTGATTATATGGCCCAATAGGGGCAGGAGCTAATGAGGTATTCACAATCTGCTTTGACATAATATAAATTTGTTTGTTACCTCACGAAGATAATTGCTTTATCTAAACCTATTTTTGCAATATCTATATTTATAAGCCAATGCTTTTATCGTAGACCCCATATTTAGTATTGGATCAAATACAATGAAAGAAATATATATACTTCAAATTAATACAGCGTTCAGCACAGCCAGCATAGGAATTGCTAAAAATGGCGTGTTATTATTTGAATCAAACAATCCGGATCAACATGACCATGCCGCTTTCATTCAACCAGCGATACAAACCCTTTGTATTAAGGCTGGAGTACCACTGAATAAACTGGCTGCCATTGCTGTAATCAATGGACCCGGCTCCTATACTGGCTTACGGGTTGGATTATCGGCTGCAAAAGGCATTTGCTATGCACTTAATATCCCCTTGATCTGCATCAATACATTGACATGGATGGCAGAAGCGCATCTCGGCGAAGAAGCTACTCTAGTAGCACCCATGATAGATGCACGAAGAGATGAGGTATTCACTGCAATTTTTGACCATAAAGGAAATATGATTTCAGCACCAGCCGCACTAAACCTATCTGAAAATAGCTTTGAAAGGGAATTAAATAACAATGCAGTTGCTTTCGTAGGAGATGGCTCTATAAAATGGAAAAGTACGTGCAAACATCCACGAGCTGTATTCCCCCCCTCAACCTACAACGCCCATCATTTGGCTAAACTTGCTTTAACCTATTTCACCAGAAATGAATTTGCAGACCTAGCCTACAGCGAACCCTTTTACGTGAAAGACTTCTACTCCACCCAAAAAAAGTAAGATACCGCTGTTCATTCACGTAAAGCATCACTTAGTAGGTATCCAAAAAAAGGCTAAAAAATGGTTGAAAATCATTAATTCACTATATTAGTGTTGCTAAACACCTAACCAAAACACCAACCATGTCAGAATTTTTAAGAGAGTCTCCAGATGCTCAGGAAAAAGTGCACCCTAAAACCAACCTATTGGATCCCGCTACAACTTCCCTTGATTTTTTAAGTATAAAAAAAGTAAACCTTATTTTTCGTGCACTTAACCATAAATTAAGGCAGCAAATAATACGTTTGATTGATAAACAAGGGAAAGTATCTGTAACCGAGATATTCGTTGAGCTCAGACTCGATCAATCAGTTGCTAGTCAACACCTTGCAATACTTCGCCGGGCTGGTCTTTTATTAACGGAAAGAGAAGGTAAATTCATGTACTACAAATTGAATCAAGCTAGGCTTGAAATGATTAATCAGATGGTTGTAGATTTGCTGAAATAATTTCAGCGATGACCAAAATCTCTCTCTCAGATCTCCACAATCAACTTTCTGCAGACACAAAAGCAATTATCCTTGATTGCAGATCCCCAGAGGAATTTGACGAGGCATTCATAACTGGCTCAATCCACATAGGAAATCAAATCGCACGATACGTCCGACTACTCAAACTCACTCCAGAACAAGACATAATCCTCCTTGCAACATCAGAACATGCAAGGCTAATTGAATTGTTCAACAAACTTGGCTACGAAAACGTGAAACTAGCTGACGCTTTTGAAGATATCCATGAACTCTCTTCATTAGGACTACTAGATCTAATCATCTCCATTGAACCTGATGAACTTGCTATGGACTTACCTTTTGATGAAAAAGCACGCATAATCGATCTCAGAACAGAAGACGAGTTTGAGAAAAGCCACATTGAGGACGCTGAAAATATTCCACTAGAGGAGTTCTCTGATGTAGGTACTATTGCCGAAATTGAAGAACATGAGAACATTTATCTCTACGGAAACACAAACGACATATCATTTGTTGGTAGCTTAATTAAAAAACAAGGCATCCATAATTTCAGAAAAATACAAGCAACCTTTGAAGAAATTTCAAAAACGCCCGGCATCAAAACACTAAAGCCAAAAAATAAACCGGCTAAGGAAGATTAAGTGTTTCAAGACAATTTGAAGCATACTCCGGTTTATAGGGATGCTTCCATCTTCTATGAGACCATAAATAATTATCTGGTCGCTCACGAATACGATCTTGTATGTATTGTAAATATCTTTTTGTTAAATCCCCCTTTGCCAAAGAAGCAGGATCTTCCGTAACAATTTCAATCTGAAGCGTATATAAACCCCGTTTTATTTTATAGAAATTACCAAAAACGACAATAGTATTTCGACTCCTTGCTGCATTTTCAGGACCCATTACAAATGGCGCAGGCTTTCCAAAAAAATTCAACCACCATGCTTTAGCAGGATTCCCTGGATTTTGATCTGCCACCAACGCAATGATATATTGTTCATGATCATATTGAACAAAATTATTTTTGAAATCATTGGCAGGAATTAATTTGGTGCCAAATCGGGAACGAATCTTAACAAAAATTTCTTCAAAAAATTTATTAGTGATGGGTTGATAAACAGCCAAGAAAGGCTTTTTCAACTTCATTGAAACACCTTGATTTACTATTTCCCAATTAAAATTATGCATAGCATGAATTTGAATACTCTTACCCTTTTCAGCCAACGCATTCAATTCATCAAGATTCGCAGTAAACATTTTTCTGATGAGTTTTTCCCCTGAACTCATCAACTTAATGGATTCAATCATCGTATCTGTAAAATTGCGATAGAATCTAGCTGCAATTTTATTGCGCTCCTTTCTTGACTTTTCAGGAAACGCAACTTTTAAGTTGGATTGAACAATATTTTTTCGATATGCGATTATATCGAAAACTATAAATGCTAGCAAATCGCTAATTAGATATAAGAACCAAAGCGGCAATAAAGAAATACCATATAAAATGGTATACAAAAACCGATCACGGAATTTCATCGCAACATAATTTACAGGCACTTACCGAGTAACATAAAAAATAAACCTAATAGAAATCCCTTAGCCATTATGGCTTCCATCACAGAAAGGAGGATTCTTTGACTTCTTACACTGGCAAAGCCATACTTCTTCTTCCTTTTCAAATGTAACTTTCAAACTAGCATATGGACTACCTTCAATTTTCTTATGCTTACCATCGCAAAATGGCTGCTTTTCACTTAGGCCACATGTGCACCATGCATAGGTCTTTCCTGCCTCAACCTTAACACAACATGGCTCAGATTTTGCAACAATTGGGAAACCTTCATTTGGGATTAAATCTTCCATCTTAATTAAATTTTTTAATGAATTGATATAAGTTAAACTCTTTATTGGCTAATTGATCTTTGATGTCTTTAACTAACATCCGTTGATCAACATCTAACATTCTTTGTTTTTCAATAAGTCGATAAGCCCGCTTTGCAAGCAATGCAACCTTACGATCTACATTCCCCACTTCATGCAAAAGTAAATCAATCGAAGCACGCAATTCACTTATTCCTTTTCCAGTGGTCGCTACCGTATTCATAATCAAATTAGGATGATTAAACCTACTATCTCCAGAGGCATGAAGCATCGCTTTCAGGGAAGCAGCAAATCGATCAGCATCTGGCCTATCCGATTTATTCACAACAAATAACGAGGCAGACTCCATTAATCCGGCCTTCATGAATTGTATTTCATCCCCTGCTTCTGGTACAAGGACCAATACAGTTAAATCTGCCAACCCGGCAATCTCAATCTCTGATTGCCCAACACCAACAGTTTCAACTATAATAATATCAAAATTACAGCTTCTTAATAAATCAGTTATCTCTATGGTAGTAGGATGCAAACCACCCAAAGAACCTCTGCTAGCCAAGGATCGAATAAATACATCCGGATGACTATACCACTTGCTCATTCGAATTCTATCTCCCAGCAATGCCCCCATATTAAAAGGAGAAGATGGATCTACGCACACGACAGCTACTTTCTTTTGAGCTAAAACATACTCCCCAATCAATGCATCCACTAACGTACTTTTTCCTGCACCAGGGGGTCCGGTGATACCAATGACAGGCACGGTATTGTTAGCCGAAAAAGATGCCACAAGCGCTTCGTGCCCTGGCACCTCGTTTTCTATCAACGAAATACACCGCGCAATACTCCTAGTGTCGCCCTGCTTTGCAAGAAATATTAGGTCATCAAACATTGGAGGATTTAATTATAGAAAAAATTGGGATGCTACGATTCTATAAAATTATCGCTTTATCATGGTTAAATAAAATACACTTCAGAAGCCTATAGTATATTGCATGACGAGTTTATTAAAATGATGCGCGTAAATCAAGACTAAACCAAGCATGACAAACTTCATTCCAATCTTTCCGCTTGAACTTACTGTATTCCCAAGTGAAAAATTAAATCTTCACATTTTCGAGCCGCGCTATAAACAATTAATTGAAGAATGCGCTGAACATAAAAAACCATTTGGAATACCGTGTGTACAAAATGGAAAAGTAGCTGAACTGGGCACACTTGTAGAAATTATTGAAATCTCAAATAGGTACGAAAACGGAGAGCTTGATATCAAAACACGAGGCATCAAAATTTTTAAACTTCTTGAGGTAATTCAAGAACTGCCAAACAAACTGTATAGCGGGGCTATAGTGCATTACCCTGACAATGATACTCACCCAAGACAAGACTTAATCCGAAAATTAACCGTTGAGGTCAGTACCTTACATAGGCTACTCGACGTAACCAAAGAAATCAACTCAGAAGGCAGAGCATTATTAAGCTATGATTTTGCACACCATCTAGGTATGTCAGTCGATCAAGAATATGAATTCATACAACTCATGAGAGAGGATCAGCGGCTTGAATTTCTTCGAAGGCACTTGCACAAAACCATTCCAATTTTAAAGGAGATGGAACAATTAAAGTCGAAAATTAAACTTAATGGACATTTCAAAAACATTGAGGGCTTTCGGTTCAATTAAACAGCAAAAAAGCTCATTATTAATCAACTTTACCTCAACTTCGCACAAATCCATTGAATGAAAACAGTTTGTCTAGACCTTGGCAATACACGCATGAAGGCGGCCTTGTTTGACAATGGAATCCTTACCGATTCCATTCTATTGGAAGGGGATGGCATAAAAACCATTCAGAGCATAGTAAACGACTACAAACCAGATAAATCGATCCTTTCTTCAGTTATTCATCACTCCCCAGAAATTGAACGTATTCTTGAAGAAAGAACCCGTTTCCACAAACTATCTCACCTAACAAAGCTAAATTTCACTGTACCGGTGGGCAAACCAGAAACCATGGGAGCTGATAGACTTGCATTAGCAGCAGCTGTTGTTCACAACTTCCCATCCAAAAATAACCTTGTAGTGGGCTTAGGAAGTTGTATCACCTATAATTTCATCAATAAATACAGCCAATTTTTAGGAGGAGGCATCTCACCAGGCATGGAAATGCGCCTAAATTCCTTACACGACTACACCGCATTACTGCCGGTAGTAAAAAAGGACTGGAATTTCCCCCTAATTGGATATGACACCCGAACAAACATCCTAAGTGGCGTTATTTTAGGCATGGCAAAAGAAATAGAAGGAATAATTGATAGTTACTCAGATAAATACAGGAACTTTAACGTCGTTTTAACCGGAGGGGATTGCACCTATTTTGCACACCTATTTAAAAATAAGATATTTGCAGACCCCGATTTACTTTATAAAGGATTGTATGCGATCAGTGAGACCAACAACTAACAAATTTTTTTTACTTTTAGCCCTTTCATCCCTGCTATTGCTGTTGGTCGTTGAGACTAAGGCACAGGAAAACTCTCCTTACTCAAGGTATGGATTGGGAGACCTGATTCCGGCACAAAATATCTTAAACAGAGGTATGGGTGGATTATCAAGTGCGTTTGCTGACTACCAAGCAGTTAATTTCAATAATCCTGCATCATACGCAAGCCTAAAAATCACTACACTGGATTTTGGACTAGATTACACGTCAAGAACCCTGAATGCGCAAAATCCTGCGAGAAAATTTAAATCAGCCAACCTCATCCCATCTTATGTTCAAATTGGAGTGCCGCTCTCTAAAAAAAGAAATTGGGGAATGAATTTTGGACTTCGCCCCATTTCAAGAGTTGAGTACAATATTACTTCAACAACTAGACTAGCCGGCATCGATAGTGCAGAATACAACTACTTTGGCAATGGTGGTACATACCAATTCTATACTGGCATGGCGTATGGTACAAAATCATTGAGTGTTGGGTTCAATGCGGGATATATGTTTGGAAACAAACAATACACTACAAGATTTTCCTTAATTAATGACTCCGTTGCCTATAAATCAACAAACTCATCTGACACCACTCATTTTGGGGGTCTCTTTCTGAACCTTGGGGTTCAATACAAAATCAAACTCAGTAAATCAACATTCATCCGCCTTGGCGCTCATGGAAATTTACAATCCAACCTAAATGCAACTCGTAATATTTCAAGGGCTACCGTTGAATACAATTCATCAGTTGGATTTCAAAATATCGACAGCATATACTTCGGAGAAAATCAGAAAGGCAAAATCACCTACCCAGCAGCTTGGGGTGTAGGAATTATGTTCGAAAAAGAAGGTAATTGGATGGTTGGGGCAGAGTTAAATATTGCAAACTGGAATGCTTATAGATATTTTGGGATGGCAGACAAAATGAGCAATGCATGGACTGCACGATTTGGAGGACAATTCATTCCCGATGATAAATCACCAAAATTTTGGCAACGAGTTGCTTACCGCCTTGGAACCTCATTCGGAAAAGACCCAATTCAACTGGATAAAACCCTTCCAGTATATTCTTTATCCTTTGGGACAGGATTTCCTGTAAGAAGGAATATATATTCAAATCAATATACAGCCATAAATACTTCATTTGAAGTCGGATTCAGAGGCAACAATGCATCCACTATCAAAGAAAATATTTTCCGTTTATCACTTGGATTTAACCTAAGTGACATATGGTTTAACAAGCCAAAATACCAATAAAATATACCACCCTAGTGATTAGGTTAATCTTCGTCATTATACTCAGCAGCATCTATTTGATGTCATGTGAAAATGATGAAAAAAAAGTCAATGCCCTATTTGAAAAAAAATTAGGCGTCGATAAAATCCTTAATGTCACCAGCTACATGAGTCAGAAAGGGAAAATGAAAGCAAAACTAACTGCTCCGATCATGTTACGCTTTCAAGATACGAGCTCAAGAATCGAATTACCCAAAACGTTGCATATCGATTTCTACGATTCCATCATGCATATTGAAAGCAAATTAGATGCCCTCTTTGCGAGGTACTACGAAAATGATAATAAAGTATTTTTACAAGATAGTATTCGAGTATACAACATAAAAGGTGATACGCTATTTTGCAAAGAACTATGGTGGGATCAACGCTTACAAAAATTCTTTACAGAGAAAGCAGTAAGGATCCACACTCCAGATATGATTATGTATGGCCAAGGGTTATCTGCGCCCCAAAATTTTAAAACATTTGAAATCTATAAGGTTACAAATAGTGTAATCCGTGTTGAGAATTGAGTATAATCAGTTTTTGCAGAAATTGTTATGGCAAGTTATACGTAAATGATTTCATTGGCTTATTAAATCAATACCTTGAAACCTCATAAAATTCAATAAAAAGTAGGGTATGAATTTCCAACATAAAACGGCATTAATCACTGGAGCAAGCAGAGGTATCGGAAAAGCTATCGCATTAAAGCTAGCAGAGCATGGTGCTAATATAATCATCGCGGCAAAATCTATTGAGGAAAACCCAAAACTCGGTGGCACAATTTTCTCTGTAGCTAAAGAAATTGAAGACAAAGGAGGTAAAGCACTTGCAGCACAATGCGACATACGTTTTGAAGACCAAATTATATCAACTATAGAAAAAGGAGTTGCGGCCTTTGGGGGCATTGACATCCTCATCAATAATGCATCAGCAATCTCGTTGAATAGCACTGAAGAAACTGATGCTAAAAAATTTGACTTAATGCATAGCATCAACGTCAGAGGCACATTCTTAATGGCTAAACACTGCATCCCTCATTTAAAAAGAGGTAAAAACCCACACATCATCAACCTATCACCGCCTATTAATATGGAACCTAAATGGCTTGGCAACCACTTAGCCTATACACTCAGCAAATATAATATGAGTATGATTGCGCTAGGGTTAGCTGAGGAATTAAAACAATATAAAATTGCATCAAATGCCCTTTGGCCAAGAACAACTATTGCCACTGCAGCAGTGCAAAATTTATTAGGGGGAGAAATGCTTATGAAAATGAGCAGGACTCCGCAGATAATCGCAGACGCCGTTTATTATATCCTGAATAGGCCTTCAGAACAATGCACAGGCAACTGCTTTATCGACGAGCAAGTCTTAGAGTCAGAGGGCATTACAGACCTCACAAAATACTCAGTTGTACCAGGAGCTCAATTATTTACAGATCTGTTTCTATAAAAGGAAACAGCCAATCTAATCCACCTTCAATATCATTTTATTTGTGAAAATTGATCAAGCACATATACCCCTCTTCCGTAAGTGGCTATAACTAAATTTCGATCGCGTGGATGAATAAATAAATCTTGCACTGAAACAACTGCAGGTAAATTGGACTGAAGTGAGCTCCACTGCTTTCCAGAATTTGTGCTAACATAGATGCCCATATCTGTACCGCAATATAGATGAGTTGGATACTTACTGTCTTCTCTAATTACGTTAACAGGTGCAGCTGGTAAATTAGAAGCAATGCTTGTCCATGTTATCCCCTTATCATCAGAGACAAACACATAAGGTGTATTATCGTCTTCACGTCTATTGCTTAATGTTAAATAAACACGGCCTACTTCTTTTGAAGAAGCGACTATCCGAGATACATGGGCATTTTGCGGTATACCTTTCATAATTAACGTAAAAGCGGCTTGCTCTCCATCACGCACCCATACCCTACCATCATCAGTACCTACATACAATAACCCTTTTTTGAGGGGAGATTCTTCTATGGCTGTTATTGCCTGATGATTAATTGCATATGGAGTGCGACCCATCCTACTCTTATCGTTGTAAGTCAAATCATCACTAATTCTCTTCCATGTCTCTCCTTTATCATTTGATTGAAACAAATATTGAAAACCATGATAAATCACATTATTGTCGTGTGGAGAAATTAACGAGTAAGCAAGCCATTCACCACGATGTACTTCCTCACCTTCTGATTTCTTTGGAAAAATCTCTTTAGAACGAACAGAGTCTGGCTTAGGCTCTTGATCCCAAGGTATTCTTGGCATACGAAGATCGCTCCGCATTAACCTCCCATAAAAAGAACTTGAATAGACGATATCGGAATTTTTGGAATCCACTGCAATAATTGTACCCTCACCACCTGGCGCATCTTGCCAAGGCATGATACCATCAGCAACTTTACCATATTCATTTTTAATGCTCCCCATGAAACTTCCTTCATCTTGCACAGAACCAAAAATGGTATATGGAGTTTTCATATCATAGGTGATATTATAAAATTGTGTTGTCGGAATTTTTTTAAAAAAGTTTTTCCATTTTAAACCACCATCATATGTTAATATAACCCCTCCATCATTACCATTGATGATATAATCACTATTGGCAGGATCAATCCATAATGCATGATTATCACCATGCATTTCATCACCATTATCATCAGATGGATTCATCATAGTAAAGGTCTTACCACCATCGATAGATTTAGCCATAGGTACACCCATGATATAAACTACATTTTCATTATTTGGATCAACCCGTATTTGTCCAAATACCCATCCATATGTCCCAGCAAAACGCTCAAGTTTTTCATCCTCGGTACTGACTTTTTTCCAATGCTCCCCTTTGTCATCGCTTCTGTATACTTGCACGCCAAATGGAATTACCTGAATTGGTCTGCCATAAGGATCAAGTTCACCTTCCTTAGGATCTCTTTTTGGGGTATGATTATCAACGTATGCATAAATAACATTAGGCTTACTCTTTGAAATCGTAAGTCCAATACGGCCTGTAAACTTAGTCTCAGGTAACCCCTCTGTTAACTTTCTCCAATTCTTTCCCCCATCTGTCGTCTTGTATAAATAATCTCCATCTTCAGGTACAGGATCACTCCATCTTCTGCGGATCCTATTCCATGTTGACACAATTAATGTATTTGGATCTGCAGGATCCATTACCATATCAATAGACCCTATTTTTTCGTCAGAGCCCAATACTCTGCTCCAGGTCTTACCCCCATTCTCAGTTTTATACACTCCCCTATCTTTATTATACGTCCATTCATTACCTCCTGCAGAAACATACACCACATCAGGATTGGTTGGGTGAACAATAATTCGGGAAACGGTTCCGGTATTTTCTAAGCCAAGGGAAATCCAATGCTGCCCACCATCTACAGTTTTAAAAACGCCTACTCCTGAAAATGATGCGCGGAAGATATTAGCCTCCCCAGTACCTATATAAATGATATCATGATTAGATGGAGAAAGTGCAAAACTTCCAATAGCTTGTGAACCTAACCCATCAGTTAGCGACTCCCAATGCTCTCCTGCGTCCTTAGATTTCCAAAAGCCCCCAGAAGCAAATGAAGCAAAAATTAAATTACGATTGCCTGAAACTCCTTGAACTTCAGTACACCGGCCACTTATATAATCTGGGCCAACATTTCGCCATGTCAAATCATGATATGGAGAAGAAGCAATCAACGATTCTTGTGATTTAAAGGCTACAACGCGGGCAGCACCTGCTCCATTTTTTATCTGTGCAAACGAGATAGAACATGATAAAATAAGTGCGACAAACAATAATTTTTTCATAATTGAGTGATGATGAAACATGACGAAAGAGTTTAAAAGTTGCTTTAAGTATATCCTAAACCAAATCAAAGTAAAAAAAAATTAAAAGCAAGTATAAATGTAAGGATTAGCCGTTAAATTGAGTGCTCAAACAACCGAATATGATCAGAATAAAAATAATCGCAGTATTTGTTTCTTGCCTTTTTGTGCTAAACCTAATTGCCCAAAAAAAGACAACGAGTAAATCGATAGAATTGATAAAACAGGCAGCCATTCAAGAAATCGAATCCAATCATGACCAATATAAAGGAGTTGCCATGCAAATTTGGAATAATGCAGAACTTGGCTACAAAGAAGTAAAAAGCACTGCATTGCTTCAAGAACAGCTCAAAAAAGAAGGTTTTGCCGTAGAATCAGGTGTTGCAGATATTCCAACAGCCTTCGTTGCTACTTATGGAACCGGTAAGCCAGTAATAGGAATACTCGCCGAATACGATGCCCTACCTGGGTTAGCTCAACAAGCAATCCCAGAAAAAAAAGGGATAGAAGGCAAATCAACAGGCCATGGCTGCGGACATCATCTTTTTGGAACAGCCTCCGTAGCAGCAGGAATTGCGATAAAAAAATTAATTGAGCAACATAAAATCAACGGAACCATTAAGATTTTCGGATGCCCCGCAGAAGAAGGGGGCTCAGGTAAAGTATATATGGTGCGTGCTGGTCTTTTCAATGATCTGGATGTAGCTATACATTGGCACCCTGATGCAGAAAATAAAATTACCATGACTAGTGCCTTAGCAAATTCATCGGCAAAATTTAGATTCTACGGAACATCAGCTCATGCTGCAGCCTCACCGGAACTAGGAAGATCTTCACTTGATGCAGTAGAATCAATGGATTATATGGTAAATATGATGAGAGAACATGTTCCCCAAGAAACAAGAATCCACTATGTAATTACTCAAGGAGGTAAGGCGCCTAACGTAGTGCCTGATTTTGCAGAAGTATATTACTACGTTCGCCATCCCAATAAAGACCAGGTTAAACAACTATTTGAACGTATAGTGAATACTGCTAGAGCAGCTGCTCTAGGCACCGAAACAAAGATGGAATATGAAATCATTGGAGGAACACATGACTTACTTTTAAATAAAACATTAGGTGAAGTCATGCAGAAAAATCTTGAACAGATAGGTGGTGTAACCTATTCCGAAGAAGAAAAGGTATTCGCCAAAAAAATTCAAGCTTCATTCAACTACTCACATCCAAGCATTGAAACATCAGATAGCATAAAACCTTTGAGAACAGAAATAGATGCTGGAGGTGGGTCAACCGATGTTGGTGATGTTAGCTATACTGTTCCAACAGTAGGGCTTCGTGCGGCAACTTGGATACCTGGAACGACACTACACAGTTGGCAAGCCGTAGCAGCAGGAGGAACAGAAATCGGTATAAAGGGGATGATGGTCGCAGCAAAAACAATGGTAACTACAGCCATCGATTTGTTTCTTTTCCCAACGTTAATTGAAAATGCCAAAGCAGAGTTTCTTCAAAAAAAGGGAACATACCAATACAAATCACTTCTTGGAACAATGAAACCAGCGTTGAATTATAGAGATTAAAAAGAGGGTATTGCACAGACATTCAATACAATAACATCGAGTACAGTAATATTGAATACTATTTTCTATCTTCAAATTTAACTTAAATAAATATTAACTTCATAGGGTATACCATATTCAACATAAGTGGACTCACCATATAAATATATTCCAATTTTAAATTGCATCGCATGACGAACCCAACAAGATTATTTGATTGCATCGAATGGCAGCTAGAAAAATTTTCTAAAGAAGATATGTTTGCTGCAAAAGAAAATGGTGCTTGGAGAAAATATAGTACGCAAGAAATAAAGCAAAATATAGACAGCCTAAGTATTGGATTATTAGCCGCTGGTATTGGCTATCATGATGGGTCCATCGAAGGAAGAGACAAAATAGCTGTTCTCAGCAACAATAGGCCAGAATGGATGATTCTAGACATGGCCGTTCAGCAAACAGGCGCGGTCCTTACACCCATATACCCTACCATTAATGTCAATGAATTAGAATTTATTTTAAATGATGCATCAGTAAAAATGGTATTTGTAAGCGACCAAGAATTGTATGAAAAAGTAGAGTCTATTCGTAAAAAAACTCCATCAGTTCAGGGAGTTTATACGTTTAATGCTATTGAAAATGCGCTGAATTGGAAAGAACTCTTACTTCCCATTACAGAAAAAGATAAACTCAATCTTCAAGTATCAAAAGATAGCATTAAGTACAACGAGCTATGCACTATCCTCTATACATCCGGCACAACTGGATTCCCAAAAGGGGTCATGTTAAGTCATCATAATATTCTAGACAATATTAATAATGTAAATGAAATTCTAGTTCCAATATGCAACTATAAAGACAAAGCACTAAGCTTTCTCCCACTAAATCATATTTTTGAGCGAGTAGTCACATATATATACATGTTCAATGGAGTTTCTGTGTATTATGCAGAAAATCTTGATACAGTTGGCGAAAATTTAAAAGAAGTAAAACCTACATTATTCTCAACAGTTCCAAGGCTACTAGAAAAGGTATATGAGAAAATTATGATGAAAGGAAGAGAGCAGAAAGGCATTAAAAAAGCACTCTTCTTTTGGGCTTTATCTCTTGGAAATAAATTTGAAGTAGATAAAAAACAAGGTATATGGTATACTGCTCAATTAGCAATTGCAAATAAATTAGTCTTTAGCAAATGGAGAGAAGCATTAGGAGGAAACGTAAAAGCAATTGTAACGGGTGCTGCGGCATGCCAAGTTAGATTATTAAGAATTTTTACTGCTGCTAAAATTGTTATCATGGAAGGATATGGATTAACAGAAACCTCTCCAGTAATAAGTGTAAATCATTATGATTCACACAATAGAAGATTCGGAACGGTTGGCACGGTTATCAGAAACGTTGAAGTCAAATTAGCTGAAGATGGTGAAATATGCTGCAAAGGATCTAATGTTATGATGGGTTATTACAAGAGGCCGGACCTTACGGCTGAATGCATAGATAGCGAAGGATGGTTTCACACCGGTGATATAGGAGTTTGGTTCGAAGAACGTTTTCTAAAAATAACAGATCGGAAAAAGGAAATTTTTAAAACAAGTGGAGGAAAATATGTTGCTCCCCAACCAATTGAAAATAAAATGAAAGAATCACCTTTCATTGAACAAATGATGGTCGTTGGAGCAGAACGTAAATTTACTGCTGCCGTTATAGTCCCAAATTTTACCGTTCTAAAAAGCTGGTGCAACGAGAATGGCATACCCGTAAATTCAAACCTAGAAATAATCAATCATCCTAACGTTATTGCTCAATATCAATCTATTGTCGAAAAATACAACTCACTTTTTAACCCGGTAGAACAGGTTAAAAAATTTGAACTTGTCGATCACGAATGGACGATTAATGGTGGAGAACTCACACCAACATTAAAGTTGAAACGTAAAGTGATTATGGAAAAACAAGCCGAGGCTATTGAACGTATATATGCAACGGATATTTAAAAATAGTGCTGCCCGTCAGGCATTCTAAACAATTTATTGCGCTGATATTCTTGGAATCGCTTATACCCAACTTCATGTGTTTTTATCCAGTTTTGATATGCATTAATATCTGATGAAGGTCCAAACAACCATTCATTGTATGCTTCAAACATTCCTTCTCGAAGTAAATTTTGCATGTGCGAGAATAACTCAAAAGGAAATGGATTATTGGACATATTAAACCAATCAAGCAAAAATCTTGAACGAATTACCAACAAGGTCTCTGGGGTGATGCCATGAACAGCAAGCGACGATTGTCTCATCAGAATTTCTATAAAACGTGATTCGAACTCCGTTGTTTTTTTAATAAAATATTGCTTAGCATCACTCGCTATAAAGACTCGCTTATACGATTCAATCAGTAATATTTTCATCTCAGATGTCCTAGCCGAGTAGCTTTCAAGATTCACGAAAATTTCGCCATACACAATACTTCGGGCCTTATCTGCAGCTGCAAAGTAAAATTTGGCAGCATGATAATAATTTCCAGAATAAGAAGGATCAGCTACAATGCCTCTTTCCCATAAACTGATTGCTTCTTCAGGCCTTGATAAATTCCACATCATTTCACCATACTCACTGCACAATGGTCCACTGGCAGGAAATTTTATCAACCCTTTTTTATAGATTTTTTCAGCCTGCTTCCACTGTTCAAGAATCTTGTGTATGTTACCTGCAATTTGAAATACTTGAACATCAGCATCCTTTCGATCTAACAATGGGGCTATTCTATCCTCTGCACGCTTAAAATCACCAGCCAAATAATACGTATAGGCGACGTCTTTTAAGATGGTTAGATTTTGTGGTGAAAGTTCTAACGCTCTTCCAAGTACCATAAATGTATTCGTAAAATCTTCTTGCCGCTGAAATGATATTGCAGTCTCTCGCAACTGTTCAACAGTTTGTTGAGCAGGTGAGGTGAAAAAACACAATAACAAAATGGGCAATAAATATTTATGCATGTATCTATTCTAACTTAATTATTAATCAAATGAGTAAGTAGTCCGTCCCTTAATTTAGGCTCAAACCAAGTACTTTTTGGAGGCATTACATTTCCGCTATCTGAAATATCAAAAAGTTGATCAATGCTAACTGGATGAAAAGAAAAAGCCACTTTCATCTCTCCACTATCTACTCGCTTAACAAGCTCCTGCAAGCCTCTGATGCCTCCTACAAAATCGATTCGTTTATCCGTACGCTGATCTTCGATATCCAATAATTTTTCCAATATGTTTTTTGAAAAAATAGTAACATCCAATACCCCAATAGGATCGTCCGTAAACGTACCCTCCATTGCCGTTAAATGATACCATTTATGGTCCAAGTACATTCCAAACTCATGGAGCGCTTCTGGCTGAACAGCCCCATCAGCATGTGAGACTTGAAAATCATCCTGCAGCGCACTAATGAAATCTTCAACTTGAATATCATTAAGATCCCTTACAACCCTGTTGTAGGGCATGATTTTCAATTGATCTGAAGGAAACAATGTAGTCAAAAATCCATCAGATTTCTTTTCAGATTGTGTACCTGCAGCGTGACGAACCTTTGCAGCACTTGCAGCCCTATGATGCCCATCAGCAATGTAGGTACAAGGCACCTCCTCCTTAAATATATTCACAATGCGTGCAACTGTTTCCGCTTCATTTATCACCCATACTCTATGTGCGATATGATCTTCCGCAATAAAATCATAAACGGGTTTGTGGTCTTTTTTCCAAGCACCTATAATACGATCAAGATTAGATACATTTTTATAGGCAAGAAAAACATTTCCAGTCTGTGCCCCTGTTATGCGAATGTGATTAATTCGGTCTTGCTCCTTTTCAGGTCGAGTATACTCATGCTTCTTAATTACATTGTTTTCATAATCATCTATTGAAGAGCAGCAAACCAATCCAGTCTGACTCCTTCCCTCCATCACTAGTTCATAAATATAAAAACAAGGCATATCTTCTTGAAACAATATACCCTTCTCAATAAATGAATCTAATGTTGACTTTGCTTTTTCATAAACCGAAATGTCATACATGCTCAAATCAGCAGGAAGATCAATTTCAGATTTAGTGACATGCAAGAAGGAATTTTCATTAGCAGCAACTCTCGCTTCTTCACTTGACAAAACATCATATGGTGGAGAAGCAACCTCTTTAGCCAATTCTACTTTAGGTCTTACTGCTTTGAATGGATAAACTATTGCCATAATTAATAGCTATTTACGATGAATATTTATTTATAAATTCATTAATTAGTTCTGTCAACGCCTCAACACTGCTCATTGGCATCGCATTGTACATAGATACCCTAAATCCTCCTACATTTCGGTGGCCCTCAATACCAATCATCCCCTCACGCTTACATAGTAAAAGAAAATCCTTCTCTAATGATGCATCCGTCATGGTAAAAACCGCATTCATCAAACTTCTATCTTCTTGATGAACAGGCAAATGGAAGAGTGACGATTTTTCAAGGGTAGTATATAAAAGTGAAGCCTTTTGCTTATTTAGCTTTTCAATTGCAGGTATGCCTCCCAATTTTTTTAGCCAACGTAAGGTAAGGAGGCAAACATAAATAGCAAATACTGGAGGTGTATTTAACATGGAGCCATTTGCCACATGAACACGATAGTCCATCATTGAAGGAAGATGTTGATTTGCCTTGAGCAAAAAATCCTTATCCACTACAACCAAATTTACACCTGCAGCACCAATGTTTTTTTGTGCGCCTGCGTATATAAAATCAAATTGATTAAAATCGAGATCCCTACTTAAAATATCACTACTCATATCTGCAATCAATGGCACATTACACTGCGGAATTGAATGCATCTGGGTTCCTTCAATAGTATTGTTCGTAGTATAATGAAAATAGGCTGCGTCATTTGGCACATCATATCCATGAGGGATATATGTATAATTCTTATCACTAGATGAACCTACCACATGCACTTGCCCAAAAAGTTTTGCTTCTTTAATCGCTTTTGTTCCCCAAACGCCACAATCAAGATAGGCGGCCTTTTTTTCTTGGGACAAAAAATTCATGGGCACTTGAAAGAATTGTGTTGATGCCCCACCATGTAGAAACAAAACCTCTTTATCTGGACTAAGCTTCATGAGTTCCTTAACCAAAGAAACAGCTTCATCCATCACAGCCTCAAAAAGGGGTGTCCTGTGGCCAATTTCAAGAATAGAAAGACCGGTATTATTAAAGTCTACGATTGCCCTACTGGCTTCTTCAAAAACTTCCTTTGGTAAAATACTTGGTCCTGCATTGAAATTATGCTTCATGATTGTAATGCTTAAAACAATGTACAATTTAAGGGTCCAAAGATACTCAATTTGAACAAGAGCGGCCCATGATCTTAGCACCTAACCAAGCAGATTGTAACAACTTTTGATCTATAAGGGTCTCTGAGCTTAAACTAACTTTCGCCAAGTGATGTAAATCCGGCTGTCCCGCATCAACCCACGCTGTATACCAAAAACTAGCTACCGTGAATATAGAACTCCTCATTCTCCGTTCAACCATGCCGTTTAATTTCGTATGGTACAATGTAGCATAGGTACTGGAGTACTGCTTAACAATCATACCATTTCTCTTCTCAAATGCAAATCTCAGGTCAGATGGAGTAGAATTAGCAAGATTTTTCTCCAAAGCCAACACACTATCAGATGCTAATGCACTTTCATAAACCCTCTGCCATATATACTGAATGGGATTCTCAATGTATTGTGCCTTGCCATTGATTAAGTCATACTGTTGTTGTGCAAACAATTCCGGCAACCTGCTCTCCCAAAATCCATGAATACCTACTTGGTCTGTTTTTTGTCCATTATGGTTGCTACTAGTATGCAGTGGCACATGAATGTCCGCAATATAGTGACCGATTTCAGCTGACAATTTTAGAATTGATTCTGGGTTTTTTAATTCAAATGCCTTTTTTAATCGAACCTGCATGGTACTTATCCACCAAGGTGCTATACCATGAGCAATAAGACTATCCTCAGAATAGTGTTGGATTGCATCACCCCAGTGTTGTGGTAAATTATCAAATGGAAAACTCCCATATCGATCCATATCAATATAGTGTCTTGGCCCTTCTTCTGGAATGGCATACCTGCGCTTATCTGGATCTATAGCGTGCTCTGCTAAAAAATCGATATTCTGTTTATAAAAAGAAATCATTGCAGGTGGCAACAAAAAAACAGCATCGTAATTTATCTGCTTGTGAGCAAAAAATCCCCAACAAAAAGCATGATGCGGGATAGCCAAGAAAAGTAAAATAATCAATCCCGCTTTATCCCTTAACACCTGAATCTCCCTCCACTGCTGTATGTTCAGCAAAATCAGCAACACCCCCTGAAATAGCAAATTTCATCACATCAGCAGAACTAACACCATCGAGTAAGCGTACACGATCTTTTTTAACGAAATACAGTATGCCCGAAAAAGCATAGGAATGGGGTAAGTACACCGTAACATAATCTGTCAGCCCAAATGCAGATGCATCAGATTGTGTAACAAATCCAACTCGCCATACATCTGAGGCTTCGATAGAGACCAAAACAGCTCTATTGAATTTTCGTTTGTTGCCTGCAAACGCCTCCATAAGATCTTTGACAGTAGAGTAAATAATCTTAACCCCAGGTGTGCGCTCTAAGATCATATCAAACCATTCCACCAATTTGGCCACTATGAAGGAGGAAGAGATATACCCTACTACAAGCACTATGCATATCACTACTAAAAATCCTAAACCAGGTATTTTTTCTGGAGAACCAAATGCATCCAACTTCACCAAATCGGGAAATAATACATGTAAAAGATTGGGCAATATCCCGTCGATAAATTTAAAAAGAGAAATCACAGCCCATGTGGTAATGACAATTGGAGCCAAAATAATCAACCCCTGAAAAAACAGATTCAATATCCTAGTCGGTCGGAAAAATTGTCCCATGGTTATAATTTACATCAAATATACACTAACGAGGTACGACGAAAAAAAGGAAAAAAGCGATTTTTAGACAGAAATCACTCCAAAAATGACAGATTTATCCCAAAAAATGACCATTTATATAAAAACTAATTTTTTTATTGGATGGAAACTTTTTATCCAATGAAAGTTTCCTTAGTTTTGCGGCGCGAAATCAATCATGGACAACAAAGAACGAATCATTCAAGAGGCTAAAATACTTTTCATGCGACTAGGCATACGCTCAGTCTCTATGGATGATATTGCCAGCCACCTCGGGATGTCTAAAAAAACAATATACCAACTCTTCACCGATAAAGATGAATTGGTAGACAATATCATAGATGCAGACATAAATCAACTTGAATCTGATTGCATTACGTGTTGCCAATTATCAGCCAATGCAATCGATGAGATTTTTAGAACCATGGAGATGATTGGACTACAACTGCGAAACATGAACCCCATGGTATTGTTTGATCTTCAAAAATATCACTATCGTTCCTTTGAAAAATTCATGCGATACAGAAATTCCTTTCTGCTAGAAATTATAACAAACAATCTTGTAAAGGGAGTTCAAGAAGAACTCTACAGATCAGATATTAAAGTTGAAATCCTATCAAGATTTAGATTAGAATCAATGATGCTCGCTTTTAATAATGAAACATTCCCTGCCGATCGCTTTAACATGCTTGAAGTTACACTAGAAATTATAGAACATTTCTTATATGGTGTTGCCACAGAGAAGGGATACAAACTAATTATTGAGTATAAGAAGAAAGCAACTAACAATGGAATTTAAAAACAGCTATATGACACGTTTGATATTCATCATTTCAGGACTTCTTTTATTGAATGCATCGCCCGGAAAAGCACAAGAAATGTACAAGCTTAGTGCAAATCAGGCAGCTGAATTAGCATTAAAAAATGTGACTGACATTAAAAATCTTAAGCTAGACAGAGAGATTCAAATTGCAAAAAATAAAGAATACTTAGCTCAAGCCACGCCCCAAGTTAGCAGCAGTATTCAAATGCAACACTTCTTCAGTATTCCCGTAACACTACTACCCGACTTTATTTCTCCATCTGTCTATCAAGTTCTAATAGATAAGGGCGTAAAAGATGGAAGCGGTAACGCTATAACTAGACCTACTGCACCTCCAGAATTTTTTCCAGCACAATTCGGCGTACCATGGCAGACTTCGGCAGGAGTTCAATTTCAACAACTTCTGTTTCAACCTGATTTATTTATAGCTATCCAAGCAAGAAAGAAAGCGGTGGATCTTACAGAAGCGAGCATCAAAGTGATGGAGGACTCTATAAAGAGCAATGTGTATAGGTCATACTACAGTGTCTTGGTAGCTGAAAAAAGAAAATACTATCTAGACGCAAGTATTAAAAGACTTGAAAAATTAAAAAGTGACCAAGAAAAATTATTTAAAAATGGGTTTATTGAACACCTGGATTTAGATAAAACACAAGTTGGATTAAACAACTTAACTACAACCTCAACCCAAATTGGAAACCTAATAGAAATTGGATATGGGGCACTTAAGTATGCACTAGCCATCAATCAAAAAGACACCCTTGTTTTATCAGACTCCTTATCTGTGGACCTTGTAAAAAAAGGACTGCTCGAAATGAGTAATTTCAACTACACGGATAGAAAAGAAATTGAGCTCTTGAATGTTTCGAAAGATTTATTAAAATTAGATTTGAAAAGATACAAGCTAGCGTATTTGCCTACTGTTTCAACTTATTTCAGTTACAGCAAAAGTGCTCTGCGATCAAACTTCGATGTTTTTGATTTTAGTAAAAAATGGTACAAGTCATCACTATGGGGGTTAAACCTTAATATTCCAATTTTTGATGGCGGACAAAAAATAAATCGCATACGCCAAGCAAATTTGAGTCTACAAAAAACAATGAATACGATTGAAAATTTTCAACGAGTTATTGATCTACAACTCAATGCAGCAAACGTAGGCTTTAGAAATGCGTTATCTACGCTAGATACTCAAGAGAGAAATGTTCAACTTGCGGAACGCGTGTATAATTCTACAAAGAAAAAGTATGAGCAAGGCCTTGGATCAAGTTTTGAGCTATTACAAACACAGCAAGATTTAGAATCTGCTGAAGCAAATTATTTTCAATCTTTATTCGATGCCGTAAGCGCGAAAATATCCTATACTAAAGCACTCGGAAAATTATAATAAAAAGTTTAAACCATCAATATGAAACATTTTTTAATACTCTGCAGCATTATCCTTCTAGCAGCTTGTTCTGGGAACAAAGAAGAAAAAGGCGACCTATCCGTTAAAAAATCTGAACTCGAAAAACTAACCAAAGAAAGAGATGCGATTTCAGCTAAAATAGCTACCCTAGAAATCGAAATCAGTAAGCATGATACATCAGCAGCAAATGAAAAAATGAAGCTGGTTGAAATTCAAACATTAACCAAACAAAACTTTTCCCATTATATAGAATTGCAAGGAAAAATCAGTACCGAAAATATATATTATGTGACGCCTAGAGGAATGGGTGGACAAGTAAAAGAGCTATTTGTAAAACTAGGCGACAAAGTAAAAAAGGGCCAATTACTCATGAAACTTGAAGACGGTATTGTTCAACAAAACATCAAGCAAGTTGAAAATCAGCTTTCTTTCGCCAAAAATATTTTTAGCAGGCAAGAAAATCTTTGGAAAGATGGCATTGGAACCGAAATTCAATTCTTATCCGCAAAGAATAATGTTGAAAGCCTTGAAAAGCAACTAAGTATTGTAAAAGAACAACTAAGTACTACCAATGTGATTTCTGAGGTTTCTGGAATTGTAGATAATGTAACTATACGAGTTGGAGAAACCTTTGTAGGCTCTCCAATGGCAGGAATTACCATTGTTAATCCAACATCAATGAAAGCCATGGTTGATGTTCCAGAAAATTATGTTTCTAAAGTACGTAAAGGAATGCCCGTAATTGTAACCGTGCCGGACATTAATCAATCCTTTAATTCACAAATTAGTTTAATAAGCGAATCGATAAACGTAACATCGAGAAGCTTTATAGCTGAAAGCAAATTACCAAGTAGCGCTATCATCAAGCCAAATCAAGTAGCCATTATAAAACTACTGGATCATGAATCAAAAAACACCATCGTAGTTCCAGTTGAAACTGTACAAACAGATGAAAAAGGAAAATTTGTATATATCCTTTCAGAAGAAAATGGCAAAACCATAGCGAGAAAGAAATCTATTCAAATTGGTGAATTTTATGATGAATTAATAGAGGTTAAATCTGGACTTGATGCTGGCGATAAAATCGTTAGTAAAGGGTTCCAAGGACTTTATGAAGGACAACTTATCAAAAACGCAATTACCAATTAAATTTCGTCAGGACTAAAGTAGACTAAAAAGAAAACATGGAAAATCCATCAAACAATAAGCCAATCTCGGAATTGCTAAAGAATATAAAAACATTTGGGCCAACCGATTGGGCGATTAGAAACAAGACTGCTATTTACCTCATCACATTAATCATTTCACTTTGGGGTATTTCACTCTTTGTTTCATTGCCTAAAGAGCAGTTCCCCGACGTTGCACTACCGACCATATATGTGCAAACAGTATATGTAGGTAATTCACCAAAGGATATAGAAAATCTTGTTACTAGACCTATTGAAAAACAACTCAAAGGAATAACAGGAGTCAAAATCAATAAAATTACAAGTAATTCACTACAAGATTTCTCAGCAGTTATTGTGGAGTTTAGCACCGCTGTTAAAACCGATATCGCATTACAAAAAATGCGCGATGCTGTTGATAAAGCAAAAAAAGACCTCCCAAAAGACCTTACACAAGAACCAGTAGTACAAGAGATCAGCTTATCAGAACTGCCCATCATGGCAGTTAATGTAAGTGGTGATTACGATGCTGTGAAACTTGGAGAATTTGCCGATCAACTTAAAAACAAGATTGAAGAACTTTCCGAAATCAGCAGAATAGATCTTGTTGGCGCCCCTGAAAGAGAAATCCAAATTAATGTAGATCGGAATAAGATGGAAGTGGCTAAAGTAGGCTTTACAGATGTGGAGCAAGCCATACAACGTGAGAACGCTGACATTTCAGGAGGGTTACTTGAAGTTGGTGATCAAAGAAGAACACTACGCGTAAATGGTCAATTCAAATCCGCTTTAGAACTCCAAAATGTTATTGTAAAAAACATTTACGGATCGCCTTTTTACCTCAGAGACCTTGCCAACATAAGTGATACAGTAAAAGAAAAAGAAAGCTACGCACGACTTAATGGGAAAAATGTTGTAACCCTAAGCATCATTAAGAGGACTGGAGAGAATTTAATTAAAGCCTCAGAAAAAATCAACAACATTGTTGACGAGATGAAGAAAGAGGTTTTCCCCAAAGACCTCAACATAAAAATAACAGGCGATCTAAGTATAAAAGCCGGTGCAGCATTCAATGAGTTGGTCAACTCCATCGTTATAGGTTTCATCTTAGTAATGATAATTCTGATGTTTTTTATGGGGGTAACAAATTCATTCTTCGTTGCCTTATCGGTTCCCCTTAGTATGTTTCTTGCCTTCATACTACTGCCTTCAGCGGACTTTATTATTGGATCGAACGTTACACTAAACTTTATTGTACTGTTTGCATTACTCTTTGGACTTGGGATCGTAGTGGATGATGCTATTGTAGTAATTGAAAATACCCATAGAATTTTTTCTCAAGGAAATGGAAAAATAAGCTCCACAGAAGCCGCACGCTATGCGGCAGGAGAAGTGTTCGTTCCGGTGTTAGCAGGAACCCTAACAACCCTTGCGCCATTCATTCCACTCCTATTCTGGCCAGGCATTATCGGAAAGTTTATGATCTACTTACCCACCATGTTGATCTTCACACTTACCGCTTCACTTATCGTGGCCTATATCATGAATCCCGTTTTTGCAGTGGACTTCATGACACATGACCATAAAGACGTAAAAAAGAAATCACTCATTTTCAAGAATCCATTGTTGTGGGTATTTATTGGCCTTGGTATTTTACTCGATTTTTCAGGGTATGCAAATGATACAGCTTCATACAGATTCATTGGAAACCTTCTATTATTTTTTGCAGGATTGATGATCTTAAATAAGTACGTTTTCACAGACGCCATCAATGTTTTCCAGAACAAATTGTTGCCGTCTATGATGAACAGCTATGAGAAATTACTTCACTGGACAACTCAAGGATGGAGACCAGTTAAAATGTTAATTGGAACCTTTATACTACTCATATTTTCATTCGTCTTTTTTGGAATGAGAAATGTACCAGTAGTACTATTCCCATCAGGCGACCCCAACACAATTTATGTATACATGAAATTGCCTGCAGGAACTGATGTAAAATATACTGACTCTGTAACAAGCATGCTTGAAAATAGAATCAACAAAGTACTTGGCATAGATGCTGGAAAAGAAAATCCATTGGTGGAAAGTGTCATAGCTAATGTGGCGGTTGGCGCAAGTGATCCAAACAGTGGTGATAGAAGTACAAGACCAGAATTAGGCCGTATACAAGTTTCATTTGTTCCTTTTGAAGAAAGACATGGGAAAGCAACTCTTCCGTACCTCGACTCAATCAGATATGTATTGCAAGGTATCCCAGCTGCTGAAATAAGTGTAGGGCAAGAAAGCAACGGACCGCCCACACAGGCTCCTATTAATATTGAAGTTTCTGGAGATGATTTTGAATCGCTTACCAGTACGGCAATTAACCTCAGAAACTACTTGGCTGATAAAAATATACCAGGAGTTGAAGAACTAAAAATTGACATCGATTTCTCCAACCCAGAAATTGGAATAAGCATAGATAGAGAAAGAGCTTTGATGCAGGGTATTTCAACCGGACAAATAGGTATGGAAATCAGAACAGCCCTTTTTGGGAAAGAAATCTCCAAACTGAAAATAGGCGAGGATGAATACAAAATCATCATTAGAAATGACGCCTTACAAAGAAAGTCGCTCTCTGAATTACTGAACATGCGCATCACATACCGCGATTTCACTTCGGGTCAAATTAAACAAGTGCCAATCGGGTCTGTAATTAAAGTAGACCTTAGTAATACCTATGGAAGCATTAAGAGAAAAAATCAAAAAAGAGTTATAACTATTTTCTCAAACGTATTGGTTTCAAAAGGATTTACGCCAGCTGGTGTAAATACTGAAATCAAAAAACAAATTGATGCATTTAAAGCTAAACCAGATGATGTATTCGTAACACAAACTGGTGAAGGTGAACAAATGGCAGAAACTGTTTCATTTCTTCAAACAGCGTTATTCACTGCAGTAGGGCTTATCCTCCTTATTTTGATTTTACAATTTAATTCGTATAGCAGAACAATGATTGTACTTTCAGAAATATTCTTCAGTCTTATTGGTGTACTACTCGGATATGCCATTACACGCTCAACATTCGCAGTAGTAACAACCGGAATTGGTATAATTGGATTATCGGGTATTGTGGTCAAAAATGGTATTCTTGTAATAGAATTCGCTGATGAATTAAGGGCTCGAGGAATGAAAACTAGAGCAGCAGTAATTGAAGCAGGCAAGACACGTATTGTTCCTGTACTCTTAACAGCATTAGCCGCCATACTAGCACTTATTCCACTCGCCATAGGTTTCAATATTAATTTTGTCACCTTATTTACCGACCTAAATCCACATATTTTCTTTGGTGGAGATAATGCCGTTTTCTGGAAACCATTGTCACTTACTATTATATGGGGATTGATGTTTGCATTTTTCATGACACTATTAATTGTTCCTGCCATGTATTTGATTGCAGAACGATTAAAAAGACCGATGACAAAATTTTTCCATGGAAAATGGATTTCACTTCTCGGTTTGCTTGGTCCACTCTTTTTCATCTTAACGGGAATAATGTTCTTGTTTAGAAAAATACAAGGCAAGCCAGTTTGGAATGGTAAAACAAAAAAATAACCAAAAGAGCAGCGTAAAAAGTATGACGCTGCTCTTTTAGTTTTTAGTCAATATTCATGCAACCCGAATAACTCAAATATCATCTGATACAAAAAAACACAATGGATCAATTTAGCAGCAGAGCAAATCACGAAATCGATTACAAAATCATTGGGGAAGAAATGCAATATGTAGAAATAGAACTTGACCCCAATGAAACCGCCATTGCAGAAGCAGGTAGCTTCCTACTCATGGATGATGGCATCCAAATGCAAACTATTTTTGGCGACGGAGCAACACAGAATCAAGGTATTATGGGAAAACTCTTCTCGGCCGGAAAAAGATTATTAACTGGAGAGAGCCTTTTCATGACAGCCTATACCAATCTAGCACAAGGCAAAAAAAGAGTCTCCTTTGCCTCACCTTACCCAGGTAAAATTATACCACTAGATCTTCAGCAACTGGATGGCAGAATCATTTGTCAAAAAGACTCATTTTTGTGTGCAGCAAAAGGGGTTAGTATTGGCATTGAATTTCAACGAAAACTAGGAACAGGATTATTTGGTGGAGAAGGATTCATTATGCAAAAACTTGAAGGCGACGGCATGGCATTTGTTCATGCTGGTGGCCATGTATTCGAGAGATACCTCACTCCTGGTGAAGTGCTCAAGGTGGATACAGGCTGTCTTGTTGCCTACAGTAGTAGTGTAGACTTCGACATACAATTTATCGGGGGAATAAAGAACTCGATCTTCGGTGGAGAAGGATTGTTCTTCGCTACACTACGCGGACCAGGCAAAGTTTGGCTACAAACATTACCTATTAGCAGGTTGGCTAGCAGAATTATGTCCTACGGAACATTTAATAGAAAAGAAGAAGGCAGTATACTTGGCGGAATTGGAAATATGCTTGATGGTGACGGCTATTAGCCTCCCACTACAAAATAAAATCGAAAGGGCTTCCAAATTTGGAAGCCCTTTCGATTTTTAACTATTAACTAAAAATATCTAATAGAAATAATGTCTCTTTGATTGATTTCGCCAACCGGCTTGATTTTCATATTGCACAAAATAAATTTTCACATCC
>CAJBBV010000168.1 GCA_903951405.1 uncultured bacterium | reverse complement strand
GTATTCTAATCTGCTTTCACGGGGCACACTGGAATGAGACATCGATGCGGGATGTGATAATAATGTATCACATGTTCCCAACGAGACAGTGCGTGTACACAACTGAAGTTTGTTCATGAATTGCACTCCAGCATCATAGCCACCCTTCAGTTCAAAGCTCATCATTGCACCAGGATGTCGCATTTGCTTTGAAGAAACAGCGAAATCAGGATGAGTAGATAACCCATTATAATTTACAGTAGCCACAGCCGGATGTTGAATTAAAAAATCAGCCACCTTCATCGCATTATCACCATGACGCTGCATGCGCACTTCTAAGGTCTTCATTCCGTTGATCAATAAAAATGCATCAAAGGCATTGCTATTTCCACCCAACAAACGATGTGTTTTTGTTGCACGTGTTTTCATGAATTCGATATCTGTCCCCAACAATACACCACCAATAGCGGTACCATGTCCATTCAAAAACTTCGTGGTAGAATGCACAATGAAATCAATTCCAAATTTAAACGGCTGTTGAAAATACGGTGTTGAAAAGGTATTGTCGCATGCCGTTAATTTACCATACTGCTTTGCCAATGCACTCAACGCGGCTAAGTCAACACACTGAAGCGTAGGATTGGCAGGCGTTTCAAGGTATATCATTTTAATAGCAGCATCTTCCTTGAGAAATTTTTCTGCAATAGAAAGATCTCGCAAGTCAACAATGACGGCTTCTACTTCAAGCGGCTCCAACAATGTTTTCATTAAATCTTGTGTACCGCTATACAATGAATAATGCGTAAGAATTTTATCTCCTTTCTTAAGTGTAGCTAGAAATAACGAGCTGATAGCACCCATTCCAGATGCATGCAAAATTGCTTTGGCTTGCAAAGCCACTCCATTTCTTTCAATCTCAAAACATTCCATCGCAGCAATCTTTTCTTCCGCTTCATTCATCGTAGGATTACCCCAACGTGAATAAATATATCCAGGCTCTTCTCCGGAAAAGCGCTTCATGCCCTGCTCTGCATTATCATACACGTATGTAGATGACGCATAAATAGGAGTTAGATGCGCATACATCGGATCAGGATGTTGACCAGCATGAATGGCGAGCGACGAGAACCCTTTGTATTTTTTTTGTTTGGATGACATGGTGGTGAAATTACGAATTTAATAGACGTGAGGAGTTAGACGTTAGACGTTAGACGTTAGTAATTAGATGTTAGGCATTAGAAAAAGTTTATATGACATTCAAATTTTATGTTCAATAATTAAGGCACAAATCAATCACTTCAATAATTTAAAAAATATATTAAATTAAACCACTAACTCCTCACATCTAACGTCTAACATCTATCTCCTAACGTCTAATTACTAACATCTAACGTCTATTGACCCCACCTCACCAATGTAGCGCCCCAGGTGAACCCACCACCAAAAGCGGCAAGCACAATGTTATCGCCTGGTTTAATTTTATCTTGAAAATCCCATAGACAAAGTGGTATTGTTGCAGCCGTGGTATTCCCATACCGCTCAATATTCATCAATACTTTTTCGTCTGGAAGTCCCATGCGACGTGCAGTTGCATCAATGATTCGTTTGTTGGCTTGATGTGGCACAAGCCACGCAATATCATCTGCTGTTAAGTGATTCCGTTCCATCAATTCAAACCCAACATCTGCCATTCCGGTAACAGCAAATTTGAAAACGGGTTGTCCATCTTGAAAAATATAATGTTGTTTTGCTGCAATGGTTTCAGCACTTGCCGGATTCAATGAACCACCACCTTTCATGTATAAATATTTTCCACCGCTACCATCAGACTTCAATAGACTATCCATTACGCCAAAGCCAGCTGTATTGGGTTCTAATAAAACAGCTCCGGCTCCATCACCAAAAATGATACAAGTAGTTCTATCGGTGTAGTCTACGATGGCACTCATCTTATCTGCACCCACCACAACCACTTTTTTATACCGACCGCTTTCTATCAAAGCAGCTCCAGTGGTCAAGGCATATAAAAATCCTGAGCATGCCGCTAGCAGATCAAACCCCCATGCATTTTTAATACCCAACTTTTCGCAGGTAATGTTAGCCGTATTTGGAAACATCATATCGGGTGTAACCGTGGCTACAATTAGACAATCAATTTCGTTTGGATCGATGCCTCTTTTTTCGCAAAGATTCCTAACAGCAGGAACAACAAGATCAGACGTAGCCTTACCTTCTCCCCTTAATATCCTTCGCTCAGTGATTCCAGTTCTGGTTTTAATCCACTCATCGTTTGTGTCCACTAATTTTTCCAAGTCGGCATTGGTTAATCTCTCTTCTGGCACATATCCACCAACTGCGGTAATGGCTGCGGTAATTTTCTGATCCATAGTCATTTATTCGGGTGCAAAGTTAGGATATAGTAGTTAGACGTTAGTAGTTAGCCGTTAGTAGTTAGCAGTTAGAAGTTAGACATTAGTAGTTAGGTGCTAGATAATAGAAAAAAATCGAAAGCTGACTGATTGATTATTAAGTCATTATCGATGACTGCTATGTGCTAATTCCCTACCTTTGCAAGACCAAATCATCCTCCATGATAGCCTACCTAACTGGTACATTTACAACCAAGACTCCCTCCTATGTACACATTGATGTTCAAGGAGTTGGCTATGAAGTACAGATCAGTCTGAATACCTATTCCAAAATTCAAGAATTAAAACAAGGAACGTTATTGACCCATCTTCAAATCAAAGAGGATGGACATACTTTATTTGGCTTTGCCGAGCTCGCAGAAAAGCTCCTTTTTATTCAATTAATCAACGTAAATGGAGTGGGCGCTTCAACGGCAAGAATGATGCTTTCCTCCATGTTACCCCATGAATTGAGCAGTGCCATTGCCTCTGGAAATACGGTTGCCTTAGAAAAAATAAAAGGCATTGGAAGGAAGTCCGCCGAAAGGATTATCCTAGAGCTCCGAGACAAGATGGTAAAAACCGGAAATGATGTTGTAAATCAGGGCTTTACACACAATACCTTGGACACTGATGCGTTAAATGCATTGATAGCACTGGGAATTCAACGAAACTCAGCTGAAGCCGCCTTGAAAAAGGCAAAAACAGGGGCGACAGAAGAGGTTACACTTGAATTATTGATCAAAAAATCACTCCAGTTTATTTAAAAGAACTATACACCTTATTGATTTTGAAGAAGTTATTCAATCAGATAACTTTTATTGTAGCTTTTCTTTCCTTAGCCAACCTTGTTCAGGCTAGGGAAATACTCGTTTCCAATAAGGTCTATTCACTAAAAGATAGTATTCCGGGTACTGATAGCTTACGCTTTCCCCTCCAAGATAGAAGAGGCGATGCCTTTTCAACACCAAGAAGAAATTCCTTCGACCTAAAAGATCCATCAAACTTAATCGATTCAATCACCTACGATCCCAAAACCAAGGAGTATTATATCGTAGAAAAAATTGGTGGAAAATATTACCGAAAGCCAACCTCGCTGAGTTTCGACGACTTCATGCGGATACAAGCGAGAAAAGCGGAAACAGATTATTTCCAAAAAAGAGCCAATACATCCAGTTTATTAAATAGAAAATTGGTCAAGCCAAAACTCAACATGACCGATGAATTGTTTAATCGACTCTTTGGAACTGGGAAAATTGATATTCGTCCACAAGGGGAAGTAACGATAACCGCAGGGTATCAAGGCCAAAATATTAAAAATCCAACGCTACCTGAACGTGCGAGAAAAAATGGCGGGTTAGATTTTGATCCAGCCGTTAATTTGAATGTGATTGGAAACATTGGAGATAAAATGAAATTTCCAATCAGCTACAATACGCGTTCTACCTTTGATTTTGAAAATCAGTTAAAGTTAGACTATACAGGAGGTGCTGAAGATATTTTCAAAAAAATTGAGATTGGCAATACGTCATTCCCATCAAAGGGTACATTGATACCAGGTGCACAACAACTATTTGGTGTAAAAACACAATTGCAATTTGGAAAACTTTGGGTTTCAACAGTATTTGCTAGTCAGCGTTCACAACGTCAATCTGCTGGTTTCAAGGGTGGATCAAGCACTACTCCATTTGAAATCAAAGCGGATGAATACGAAGAGAATAGACACTTTTTATTGGCGCAGTATTTTAGAAACAACTACAATAAGGCAATGAAGAACCTGCCCATCATCAACTCACAAGTGCAGTTGTTGAGGATGGAAGTTTGGGTAACCAATAGAAATGGTACCAATGCAAATACAAGAGATGTAGTAGGCTTGATGGACTTAGCAGAAAATAATCCATACCAAAAACCACCGGTAATAAATGTAGCCCCTGGGTCAGTATACCCATCCAATGCAACAAATGATTTATACAGAAAAGTTACAGGTAATCCTAACAATAGAAATCCAGTACAGGTTGTCAATGCATTGAATGGACTTGGCCTTAAGCCTGTACGTGATTTTGAAAAAACATTTGCACGCAAACTGGATACAACACAATATTATTTTAACCGACAACTCGGTTTTATTTCGTTGAATGTAATGTTACAGTCTGACGAAGTACTTGCTGTAGCTTATCAATATACAGTGAATGGAAAAGTTTTTCAAGTTGGAGAGTTTGCACAAGACGTGCCGGTAGATTCAACCAGTGGAGTACAAAAAGTATTATTCCTTAAACTCTTAAAAGCTACATCACAACGAACTGCTCTTCCCATATGGGATTTGATGATGAAAAATATTTATCCCGTTGGATCAGGGCAGCTTGAGCGTGCAGATTTTCAATTCAATGTATTGTACCAAGAACCTGGTGCTGGTGAAAAAAGATACTTACCAGAAGGAGATAAAGCAGGTATTCCATTACTTACTTTATTAAACCTAGATCGACTAAATAATCAAAACGATCCACAGCCAGATGGGGTATTCGACTTTGTAGAAGGCTATACGATTAATACCTATCAGAGCCGTGCAATCTTTCCAGTCCTTGAACCATTTGGACATGACTTAGATGACGCCTTTACCACCAATCCAACGCTAAGAAGCAAATACCTCTATTATCCACTTTACGACACAATTAAAGCGATAGCTCAAACCTATGCTAATCTTAATCGATTCTTAATTCGAGGCACATCAAAATCATCAGGTGGTTCAAGCGGTGAAATCTCATTAAATGCGTTTAATATTCCACCCGGTTCTGTTACTGTTACAGCGGGTGGACAAACATTACAAGAAAATATTGACTATACAATAGACTACATTTCAGGAACGTTGCGTGTCATCAACAGTGCCATTAAAAATTCTGGATTACCCGTTAATGTGCAATTTGAAAACAATGCAACATTTGGTGTTCAACAACGAACCTATACTGGCTTGCGTTGGGATTATCTGTTCAACAAAAAGTTTTCAGTTGGCGGTACCATGGTTCGATTAAGCGAGCGTCCATTTTTTACTAAGATGGAATATGGATCAGATCCAATTCGAAATTCCATGACGGGTATCGACATGAACTATAATAGTGAGCTGCCGAGGTTAAATAAATTGTTGAGCAAGCTTCCATTTTATGAAGCAAAAGCGCCCTCGAGTATCAACGCATCAGCTGAAGCAGCAAAGATGAAGCCGGGGCACGCTCCTCAGATTGGTAAAGGCGGCGAAGGATTAGTTTATCTTGATGATTTTGAAGGAACAAAATCGAGCATCGACCTTCGCTTCCCAATCATTGGTTGGACCTTAGCATCAACACCTAAAGGCGCAACAGATAGGTCCGGAAATGTTTTATTTCCTGAAGCTGATTTATTTGATGACGTTGCGTATGGCAAAAACAGAGCAAAAATAGCGTGGTATAATATTGAGCCCGTATTGCAAGAAAAAAGGAATACAAATAACCCGCTGCGTAATGACTTAAAACAACTTTCTGATGCACGTGTACGCAGTGTTGGTCAACAAGAAATTTTCCCAAGAAGAACTCCCGATTTTGGGCAAGCGCAATTAGTGACTTTTGATATGGCTTACTATCCAAAAGAGAAAGGTCCATACAATTTTGATGCTGCAAACATTGAGAGCAATGGTGAATTAAAAAATCCAAACAAGCGCTGGGGTGGTATCATGAGAGGCATCGATCAAACAGATTTTGAAAGCGCCAATATTGAATTTATCGATTTTTGGATGCTTGATCCCTTTATAGATGGAACGAATAAATCTGGTGGATCACTTTATTTAAACCTTGGAAATATTTCAGAAGATATTTTAAAAGATTCTAGGCGATTCTATGAGAATGGATTACCTACTCCGTCGATCCCTGCAGCAACAGGAGCGTCTACATGGGGCAATGTCCCCCTCAACCCGATTCAAATAACACAAGGATTCAGTAATGAACCCGCGGATAGAAAATTCCAGGATGTTGGATTTGATGGTATGACTGATTCAGCAGAATTAAAAAAGCGTGCTGATTACTTAAATGAAATGGCAACACGTTACGGCTTAAATTCAAAAGCCTACACTGATGCATCAAAAGATCCATCCAGCGATAACTTTAAATATTATCGTGATGAGACCTACGACCAAGAAAATGCTGGCATCTTAACCCGCTATAAAAATTTCAATAACCCACAAGGAAATTCTCCAGTAGCAAAAGCAGGAGCCAATTTTGCATCTGCCTTCACCATGTATCCTGATGGAGAGGACTTGAACAGAGACAATACACTGAATGAATCTGAAGAATATTTCCAATATCGAATTGACCTAAAACCATCGGGTGAACTCAGCATGCAAGTGGGAAGCAATTTTATTTCAGATAAAAAAAGTGTAAGCATCACCTTAGCGGATGGCTCTAAACAAGATCAAATTTGGTATCAATTTAGGGTGCCTATTTCAGCCTACAATAAAAAAGTAGGCGATATACCAGACTTTAAATCTATTCGATTCTTTAGAATGTTCATGACAGACTTCACCGATTCTGTAGTCTTGCGTTTTGCCAAGATGGAGTTAGTGCGAAACAATTGGAGAAGATTCTCTTATGACCTCGATACAACCGGTACATACAAACCTATTGATCTTGCCAACAGCAGCACACGATTTGATGTTTCTTCAGTAAATATCGAAGAGAACGATCGCAAAGACCCAATCCCATACAGAACTCCTCCTGGTATTGAACGAGTACAAACACTAAGTAATGGTGGTATCAATATTCTACAGAATGAGCAATCACTTAGCATGCGCGTAATCAACTTGCAAGATGGAGATGGAAGGGCTGTGTTCAAAGGCTTCAATCACGACCTTAGACAGTATTCAAAAATTTCTATGTTTTATCACGCAGAAAGTTTGAGGGAATATAACAAACTTCAAAATGGAGATGTATATGCAGTAGTGCGAATAGGCAATGACTACATCAATAATTATTATGAGATTAAGTACCCACTAAAAATAACAGACTTTGGTACAACAGATGAAAAAGTAATTTGGCCATCTGAAAATGAATTGAATTTTTTTCTAGCTGATTTGGTTAGGTTAAAAAATGAAAGAAACCTAAACACCAATAATCCCTCTGCGATATACAGAACACAAATTGGTGGTAAAACATTCTCCATCATGGGAAATCCAAATCTAGGAGAAGTGAAAGGCATACTTCTTGGAATGGAAAACCCTAAAGGAGGTGGCAGTAATGCCATTGCAACCGAAATATGGGTAAATGAACTTCGCTTATCGGGGTTAGATGAAAATGGTGGATGGGCCGCTGTTGGTCAAATGAATCTTCAGCTATCCGACTTAGGTTCAATCTCTATGTCGACCAATATTCACACCGCTGGATTTGGACAACTAGAGCAACGCGTTAATGATCGGTATCGCGACGACCTCAAACAAGTTGATGCATCGATAAATCTTCAGTTAGGAAAACTTCTTCCTAAAGAGATTGGTATTGAGATCCCCTTCTTTGCAAACATATCACAAATTATTAGCAGTCCGAAGTATGATCCATTCGATAAAGACATCACCTTAAAGCAAAAACTAAGAACATACAATTCGTCAAGAGACTCCATACGAAATGAAGCGGTAGATTATGTTGGGCTCAAAACCATCAACTTTACGAATGTTCGGTTCACACAGAAACAAAATAAAAAAATTCAATTGTGGAGCATTTCCAATTTTGATTTCAATTACTCGCTGACTGAAACTAGACAACACAACCCATTAATTGAAAGTAACCAGATAAATAAAACCCAGGGGGGGATAGGATACAATTACAATACTCAACCTAAATACATTGAGCCACTAAAAAAATTAATCAAAATCAAAACACCTTGGCTTGATTTTATTCGTAACGTAAACTTCAACCCACTTCCATCACTAATTGGATTTCGGGTGGATACACGAAGACAATTTGCTGCGATACTTCCACGGAATATCGGGGGTGGTAAATTCAAAATTCCTGAAACCTACGATAAATATTTTGTGGTCGACAGGAACTACAATCTGCGTTGGGACCTAACGAAATCATTAAATATAGACTTCAAGGCATTGAACAATTCACGTGTAGACGAACCGTTTGGACGAATTAATACAAGACCTAAACGCGACTCCCTTACACAGAATTTCTTGAAGGGTGGACGGAACACCATTTATAACCAAAGTACAGACCTAACTTATAACCTACCAACTAATTCTATTCCGGTTTTGGATTGGACAACGGTGAATGTAGCCTACCGAACTACTTACAATTGGATTGGCGCATCTAGGCTTGCATTAAGCCTTGGCAATACCATACAAAACAGCGGCCAAACTGGTGGAACGCTCGAGATGAATTTTGCTCAGCTTTACAACAAATCAAAGGTGTTAAGAGCAATTGATAATGGACCTCAAACGCCATCTGCTCAAAAAAATAATCAAAAAACACCAAAAGGAAATTCGAAAAATAAAAAAAGGGAGAACAAAGACCCTAAGGTGAGTGAAACTAAAAAAGCAGACGAAGTAAAGATAAATGAACAAGTGACTTCACCTGATCAAAATAAAAAGAATGCTGGGCTTTACTCATTACCAGACATATTTGACCCAAGTATGCAGAAAAGCAAACCAGGAGCATTTAGAGTAAAAAAAGACACGGTCATTGTTCAAGGGAAAACAATAAAGACTGTTGAGGATAAGCGAAAGGAGAAAAAAGAAAAAGAAGAGCAAGATCGTATTGAAAAAGAAAGAAAGTCGCAAGAGAAAGCATTGAAAGAAAAACAACCAAAAGAAAGAAAAGAAATCATCTTATCCCCTACTGAAAAAGCGATACTCAAGATATTAACTGCCGTGAAGCGAGTTGGCGCAACATACAATGAAGGGGGAAGCACATTATTACCTGGATATACAGATAGTACCAAATTCTTTGGTCAGAATTGGAAGAGCATGGCTCCTGGAGTTGACTTTATCATGGGTAAGCAACCAAATCAACAATGGCTTGATAAGATTGGTAAAAAAGGACTGGTTACAAAAGACCCGTTACTTAATAATTTATTCTTACAGTCATATGAAAAGAAGCTAAACCTGACTGCACAAATAGAACCGATACGAGATTTGATGATTGACTTGAATCTCGACAAAAGTCTTTCAAAAAATTTCTCAACACTATTTAAGGATACCGTGGGCACTGGTGATTTCAATTCGTTAAGCCCATACTCTGGTGGAGGATTTAGCATCAGCTATGTTTCATTCCAGACATTGTTTAAAAAATTCAATGCAAATAATACGAGTGAGACGTTCAAGCAATTTGAAAAAAACAGAAGCATCTTATCTAAACGACTTGGAGAACAAAACCCATATAGTAAAACAGTTGGTGCCGATGGCTATTACACAGGGTATGGACGATATTCACAAGATGTATTGATTCCTGCATTTATTGCAGCCTATACGAACAAGGACCCAAATCAAATTGCCTTATTAAAGAATGGTCAAACCAATACGGTAAAATCAAATCCATTTAGCGGCTATCTGCCAAAACCAAACTGGAGGCTCACCTATAATGGACTTAGTAGAATTGAAAGCCTACAGCAATACTTTACTAATTTCACTATCACCCATGGATACAATAGCACCTTGAGTATGAACAGCTTCAACTCTGCGTTGTTATTCCAAGACACATTAATGTATGGATTCCCGTCATTCATTGATACCATATCAGGAAACTACATACCCTATTTCCTTGTTCCAAATCTCTCGATTCAAGAACAATTCGCACCATTGATTGGAATTGATTTCACAACTCCCGGACAATTATCTGGTAGATTTGAATACAGAAAATCACGAACACTAAGCATGAGCCTTATCGACCTTCAGCTTAGTGAAGTACGTTCAACCGAAATCACTTTTGGAATGCGTTGGAGAAAAAGGGCAATGCCTTTGCCATTCAAACTCAAGCTCGGCAAAAAAGAAGCGAGTAAAAAATTAGACAACGACTTGACCTTCGCACTCGATTTCAGCATACGAGATGATATCAATTCAAATTCAAGACTTGATCAATCCAATGCCTTTGCGACAGGTGGTCAGCGTATATTTAGCATTCGTCCAACGATTGATTACGTGTTGAGCAATCGAGTGAACGTTCAATTGTACTTTGATCAGCGCAGAATTAACCCATACATTTCAAACGCTGCTCCATCAGTTAACACACGAGGTGGTGTACAGATTAGGATATCCTTAGCGCAGTAAGGGGTTAGGAGTTAGGGGTTAGGAGTTAGGGGTTAGGAGTTAGAAACAGCAAAAGGCCTAACGTCTAACATCTAACTACTAACATCTATTTAAACAAATACATCGAATTTGCTTGTGAAGTACATGTCATCACTAAGCTATTAATGCATACATGTTCAGGTAGGTTAGCGCAATAGTGAACGGTATCAGCTACATCATCAGCATATAGTGGAGTATAGCCATCGTAAACAGATTTAGCTTTTTCTTCATTTCCTTTAAACCGCACAATAGAGAATTCAGTGTCTGCTGCACCAGGATGAACGACAGTCACTTTTATCTTATGTCGCAATAGATCAATTCGCATGGCTTGACTTAATACTTCGACAGAGGTTTTTGTTGCGCAATACACATTACCACGCTCATACACTTCCTTTCCTGCAGTAGAACCAATGTTGATTATATGGCCCTTCCCTCTTTTTATAAAATTAGGTAGAACTGCTTTTGTAACATAAAGCAAGCCTTTCACATTCGTATCAATCATCGTTTCCCAATCATCCATATTGGCCTCGTCGAATAAATCACGTCCTAATGCGAGTCCAGCATTATTAACAAGAATATCTAAATCTACTAAATCAGGATTGTTGAATAAGGCAGAAAATACATCTTCTCTTTTTTGAACATCAAAAACCAGCACTGTTACTGATACGCCATAGCTTGCAATTAGCTCCTCTTTGAGTTCATTAAGCAATTCAACTCTTCTCCCCGTAATAAATAAATCGTCCCCAGAAGCAGCAAATTTTTGTGCAATAGACTTTCCGAAACCAGAGCTAGCGCCAGTTATCAATACTTTTCTTTTCATACAATTCTTACTATTGAGTAATTCAAATGAGATTAAAAAAATTCAATCTATATTAACGAATCAAGGTTGATTCTCCTTTCTTATATAAAGGCTTACCGAGATAATCTTTACCAAGCACTTGCCAAACGAAAGATTCATTTCCTTGATCTCTTCCTTTATAAACGCCATTCCACCCCTTCCCCATTGAGCTGGTGCTGAACACCAACTCGCCATATCGATTATATACTTTGAAATATTCAATGGATATAATGCCGACGGGAATGGGAACTAGATTATCGTTTAAGCCATCGCCATTAGGTGTAAAGGCTGTTGGGACAAAAATCTCTGGAGGTGTTTTATATACCTTCACATTCATCGTATCATAAGCAAAACAACTTCCTCGAGTAGATACTTTTACGATGTATTGAATATCACTATTTAATCGGGCAATAGGATTTGAGATACCAGCATTTGATAAAAAATCTGGTGGTAACCACTGAAACTGTTGACCTCCTTGTGCATTTAATTGCAGCGGTTGTCCTATCACAACAGCCGTATCGTTTCCTGCATTGGCTATTACCGGTGGCACTACTTCTACCAAAACGGTATCATAAGCCGGCTTGGGGCATCCTTTATTATCAAATACTCCTACTACATATGAAGTAGTTGAAATGGGTGATGCGATAGGGTCCTTTAATGTATTATCATCTAGCGTTCCGTAAGGATACCATAAATACTGAAGTCCTCCAGAAGCATTTAACTGAACTTGCTTTCCAAAACAAATTAACGTATCCATCCCTGCATTGGCTGCTGGATAGGGAACAGTAGTAACAACAAATCCATCCAAGGCCTGACAAGTTCCAATCTTAGCCAGTACTGCATACCGAGTAGTTTCAGTAGGCCTAGCCCAGGTTTTTTTCAATGTTGGAGAGGTAACAGTCGATATAGGTGTCCATGCATAGGATATTCCATCCGAAATTGGATTCAATAAAATACTATCTCCTAAACAAATTGTAGTGTCATTTCCTGCATCTAAGCTGACAAAAGATCGAACATCAACAAAAACACTTGCAATATTAATACACCCAGGGGCCTGAGTTACTGTAACATTATATCGGGTTGGCACGGTTGGACTAACCAGTGGATTTTGAACAGTTGAACTTCCAATAATATTCTCGCCAGTCCATTGATACGTTCCAGTTCCAATTGCATTTAATCGAAGTGCCCCGTCTTGAGTACACATGATTGTATCCCCACTTATTTTTAGGTATGGTTTATCGTCAACAAGAATTGATTTAACCAAGGTATCAAGACATCCCCTATCACTTCCAGCAATCAACGTAACACTATAGGTTCCTTTGGTTGAATATATATATGAAGAATTTTTAAGCGACGAAGTGTCTGTAGAAACAGAAGCATCCCCAAAATCCCAATGCCATTTATTCAATGAACCATAAACAGTTTTAGATGAATCATTAAAAGCAAATGGAACACCAACACAGGTTTGCACGGCATTGAAATTGGCTGTAAAACCAGGCCAAATTTTGGCAGTAGCATAAGCAGTATCAGAACAGATATCATTTTTATTTGTAATAAGTCGTACGGTATATTCACCTGGCAAACTATAGGTATAGGCTGGATTTGAGAGTATTGACGTATCATCAACAGCGGTGGATATGCCAAAATCCCAATTGTACGATTTGATCAATGGGCTATTGCTTAAATTTTGAAAACTCAATGTTGACCCTTCACAGTTGATGTAATTTGAATTCAACTCTGCTTTGGCAATACTGCAATTAGATACTAGCAAGTGAAGATCTTTTCGGTGAATGTTTAGTATACTGCCATTCCTTCGTTCTACAACTGTAACAGTAAGTGCATAAACCCCTTGAACAGGAGCTACTCCTGAAATAAAACCTGTTATAGGATCAATGGTGACATTCGGACCTAGTGGAGATTGAGCAGAAAATCCAAAGTTATATGCAACAGTCTTATACGGTGGCGCATTAGCCGTATCAGGCATTGGCCAATCCATTGTTGCACCATCAAAGGCATTTGCAAATTTAAATTCCAATTGGTCATTATCAGCATCTGATGCACCAAAATCATAGGTAAAGTAATTATTAGAACAAATAATCACGGTATCACTTGTATTGAAAACAGGAGTACTATTAGCAGGGCCAGTTGCTACATCGGCTGTACCAGGAATGCTAGTTGTATACGTCACCCCCACATCTTCAGACTGAGTTATATTGAAAATATCATCTACCCTACAACAACGCTGATAGGAAACAACATAACCTTTAGGAAGAAAAGCAAGTTCAACCGTAGCGTTATAATAGGCAATCTGATAGCAGATTTCAGGAGGGTTATTTATACATGCATCAGGTTTAGACTTTCGCACTGTTTCAATACGATCTAGTCTAACGTCTTGATTAAATTCAAAGACAGTTGAACCGGCTGGATATATAGTTATGCGTGCCGCTGCATCTAACTGAGCTCCGTCGCTATCGCAATCTCGGTATAGCTTTAATGTTATTCTATATAGCCCCTTTGTAGCAGAACTACCAGTACCCAAATAGGTATAGGTCATTTCACCCCCTGCAATGTGTTTTGCTAATGCAGGAAGCACAGATACCAAAAGAATAAAAAAAAGAGTAATCTGCTTTTTCAAAAAGAATAGTTTAACGGCAAACGAAAAGACATCAAGACTTAAAATTAAATCTTTGTTGCCTTATTTATACTCAAAAAAAAACTTTATCCATTTAAAGGGATTGCTTTAACGTCTTCTTATCATTTCTGCCTATAATCCATGCCCTATAAGACAACAATATAATAAGTGGATATAATGTTGGATTAATTGCTTCTGGCAGGATGAAAATCAAAGGGATAATAAAAAGAACGAGGATGCTGTAGTAGAAAAAATACTTTTTACATTTCACATTTCTATTCCCCATAAAAAAGACTGCCACTAAGTTTAATGGCATAGCCCAGATCAGATTAACATTATGTCGAAAGCTCATGTGGTCCGTTCCTACCCACATAAATAATAAAATAAAACCAAGTATGCCTGTGACTGCAAAAAGAAATACATCTAGTACTCTGTTTATTTTTCCGAATCGAACTGACTTCATGCTTCCAATCACTATATAAAAAACAAAGAGGAGTAAGAAAAAAAACAGTGGCGTTTGGAATAAAGGATTACTATTCAATTTAGGCTGAAGATCAGGGAGTAATATATTTTCTGCTAAAACCATTCTGCCCCCGCGCCAATTTGCTGCAGAAAGTCCTTTCATCAGGTAGTCGGGCAAATACATGGCTTCATTCGAATTCATTCGATCTTCTCCATCTAAACCAATCAACAAATCAATACCTAATTTTGTCCATGGCATATTAGCCCTATCTAAATAGACATGCAAATAGTCACGGTAGCTTGCGTTGGTTTTGGCAGCAAATTGGGCACGATAGGATTGTTGGTTTCCAACACCAAAAATGATATCCCGGAGTCTAGTAGTACAATTGTCTTTCAGAAAATCATATTTGTAATACTTGTTTTCTTCGCGAACATTAATGAAAAGTTTTTCTTGAATTGATTTTTTTTCTGCACAGCTAAAAGACAAGATCTGTTCAGTAATACCACGTCGCTCGTATTCATATTCAGCCTTGAAACTTGAATACGTTTCTTGGTCTACATAATACATTAGACGCCCCATCACAAACTTTGAATAGAAATCAGGATCACCGAAATTGAATGTCCCGAAATTGTATACGATATCTGTACCCACTGTAGAATCGACGATGCGTAAAGCACTATGTCCAAAAACGGAATACAATTCTGAACCCGGACTACAGGTAAGTAAGCTTATTCGAAGTCTACAGCTATCAGACTGAGCAGATGCATGCATCATAATGCATCCAAAAACAAAAATGGAAATCGCACGTTTGATGCCCTTCATGAAAAAAAATTAACGGCTGTAATTGGGAGATTCTTTCGTGATGGCAACATCATGTGCATGACTTTCTTTCATACCGGCTGCAGTAATGCGGATAAACTGTGCATCTTGCAACACATGAATATTTTTTGCTCCACAGTATCCCATACCTGCTCTTAATCCACCTACATATTGCGTAATCACCTCACTTAAACTTCCCTTATATGGAACTCGACCTTCAATACCTTCAGGAACTAGTTTTTTCAATCCATCTTCAACGTCTTGAAAATAACGGTCACTGCTACCCTGTTGCATTGCGCCGATTGATCCCATGCCACGGTATTGCTTGAATTTTCTTCCTTCGTAAATGATGGTTTCACCCGGGCTTTCTTCTACACCTGCAAAAACACTTCCCATCATAACCGCTGAAGCACCTGCTGCCAATGCTTTTACAAAATCGCCTGTGTAGCGAATACCACCATCTGCGATGATTGGAACATTCATTTTCTTCAATGCAGAAGATGCTTCAAGAATGGCTGTAATTTGAGGAACACCTGCACCTGCCACTATGCGTGTGGTGCAAATAGAACCAGGGCCAATGCCCACTTTTACACCATCAGCACCTGCGTCAGCTAGGGCTTTTGCACCTGCAGCTGTGGCCACATTTCCTGCAATGATATTTAGTTTCTTGAAATTTTTTCTAAGCAATTTCAATGAATCAATAACGCCTTTAGTATGCCCGTGTGCACTATCCAAACAAACCACATCCACACCAATATGTTGAAGTGCTGCAGTACGATCAAGCATATCTTTCGTAATACCTAATGCAGCTCCTACTCTCAATCTACCAAAATCGTCTTTGACTGCATTCGGACAACTTTGCAGCTGAAGAATATCACGATAGGTAATAAGTCCGATCAGTTGACCATTTTTACCTACTACAGGTAATTTTTCAATTTTATAATTTTGTAGAATTTTTTCAGCCTTTCTAAGATCTGTTCCTTCGGGAGCAGTAACTAGGTTTTCTGAAGTCATCACCTCACTTACTTTCTTTCTCTTATTCGTTTCAAATCGAAGATCCCTATTCGTTAGAATACCTACTAATTTGTTACCGGCATTAACGATTGGAATACCTCCAATTCTATTTTCCTTCATGAGTTTTAATGCATCTGCGATCGTTGCATCTACTTGAAGGGTGATTGGGTCGATAATCAACCCGCTTTCACTTCGTTTTACACGCCTTACTTGTTCAGCCTGCTGATCAATCGACATATTTTTATGTAGAATACCAATACCTCCTTCACGTGCTAGGGCAATCGCTAAAGGCGCTTCTGTTACAGTATCCATAGCTGCTGAAAGCAATGGAAGGTTTAATATAATATCCTTTGTAAGGTGCGTAACAATGTTTACTTCCCTAGGCAATACCTCAGAATAGGCAGGTACTAGGAGTACATCGTCGAAGGTCAAACCTTCACCAAAAAATTTGGGGGGTAATTGTCGAGTTCTTGTTGCCATGAGCGAAGATAAGAAATTTTTAAAAAATCTACCGCGAAGCCGTTTTATACAATTTTCCGGGGACAGGATGGATCAAATTCTTCATTTCCAAGGATAACACCATGGCTGCCAATATACTTGGCCTCAATTCAGTTAGAATACTGAGATCATCCAACGAAACAGGCTGTTTTTCGGCAATAATCTCATAAATCAGCCTTTCATTCTCTTCCAAAGCCAAAAACAATTCAACCTGAATTGCTTTTCGGTCAACATTTGCTGGAACCCAGTTCATAAAATCGATGAGTTCTTGACCACATGTGATCAAATTAGCCTTATTTGTTCGAATAAGTTGATTACACCCGATGCTTTGAATGTCATTTGCCCTTCCTGGATAAGCCAATACATCTTTATTATAACTGTTCGCCACATCAGCTGTAATTAAACTACCCCCTTTTGCGCCACTCTCCATCACCACCACCACATCGGATAATCCTGCAACGATTCGATTTCGCCTAGGAAAATTTTGTTTATCTGGTTTTACATAATGCATAAATTCTGTCAGCAATCCTCCTGCTGTTAACATTTCGCAAGCGAGGGTTCTGTTTGCGTATGGATAAATATGCTTAAATCCATGACCCAATACAGCAATGGTTGGAATACTATTTTTTAATGATTCCCTATGTGCTACAGTGTCTATCCCATAAGCAAGTCCACTCACGATGGTTACCGATTGGTTTTTAAGTGAAGCAATAAGTTCTGCCGTTCGCTCTCTGCCATATTCAGTCGGCGATCTGGTGCCAACTACACTAACTAATTTAGGTAATTTAAGATCAGCCGTTCCTTTATAATACAAGACATGTGGCGAATCAATACATTCCTGAAGCGTTGAAGGATAAGAGGTAGTCCCTTTAACCAAAAGTTGAACATTACTCTTGTGAGCAAAATCAAGTTCAGCTTTTAGCCTGTCAAAGTCATGAAACGATTTTATATAATTTGCCCTCAGTGATCCTATACCTGAAATATGTTCTAGATCCCTTCGCCTTGCTTTAAAAATGAACTTTGGGTGCTCAAAATACTTTAGCATTAACCCAATATGAATATCCCCTATTTGAGGTATTTGAGTAAGCGCAAGATGATACAAAAGCGATTCTTCGTCCATAGCCAATGAAAATTGGTATGGTGTAAATTACGCTTGACCTACCTAGCATCTTGGTTTAAAAAGCGGCTGTAAAATGTTTTTTACACGGCAGTAGAAGCGGAGATGCCTACTTGGCAATTACTACAGCCTCAGTACGTCGATTCATTGCGCGTCCTTCCTCGGAATCATTTTTTGCAATAGGCGCAGAAGCACCAACTCCTTTAAATGAAAGTCGGGTATCAGGAATTCCTTTTGCAATGATGTATGCGATTACTGATTTAGCGCGTGCTTCTGACAAAATTAAATTGTCGGCATCCTTACCAACATTATCAGTATGTCCATTGATTTGAATTTTTAATGAAGGATTTTCCTTCATTAAGCTAATCAGTTTTTCCAACTCAACAATAGACTCAGGAAGCAAATCAAACTTTCCTGAATTAAAGAAAATATTTTTCAATACGACATTAGCGCCAACACTTATAGTTTGAAGTGGGATGTCAATAGATTGATTTTTTTCACTGCTGCTATCAGATGTAACGAATTGCGAAGAATAAAAAAGTGATCCCTTTTTATTCACGCTAAATGCATATGTTTTGCCTTTGGGTAAGGTGGTTAAGTAGTTTCCATCACTATCGGTTTGAACTTGACTTACCATGCGCCTGGTTTTCACATCCACCAATTCAACCGTAGCCTGCAATCCACTTTTTGTATTCTGGTCATAGACCCTGCCTTGAACCCACGACGTTTCCACCGGACGGATTCCCTCTCTCAATGCAAATGAATAAATATCCAATCCGCCTTTTGAATCAGATCGATCACTTGCATAATAGGCTGTCTTACCATCAGCAGTAACGATTAAACTGCCTTCATTATCAATCGTATTGATTGGATAACCAACATTTATAGGTTTATCAAAATCGTTTAATCCTTTTTTGGTCATGAAAATATCAGTTCCCCCATACCCTTGCAATCCATTTGACGTGAAATAAAGTGTTTCATTGTCTGCATGCATAAATGGAAAACTCTCATCCCCAGCTGTATTAATTGTTGGACCAAGATTTTGTGCGGTAGACCATTTGCCATTTGCCAATCGATGAGATACGTAAATATCACTTGCGCCATATCCACCTGATCTGTTAGAAGAAAAATACAAATCATTTTTATCTGGAGATAAACAAGGAGTAGATTCCCAAAATTCAGAATTGATGGCGGTGCCTAAATTTTCACGAGCGCCCCAGGTGCCGGAGGTTAACGCAGATAAATAAATATCACAACCACCATGACTATCGGGAAAATTACAGCCGACATAAATAAGCCATTTACCATCTTGCGAAACTTGCTGCCCACCTTCATTTAATGGGGTATTGATGGACCCCACCAATGGTTGAGAAACAGTCCAATTATTAGCTGACCATTCACTAGAATAAAAATCTTCATTACTATTATTCACTCGTCGCGTAAAAATTAATCGCTTGCCATCAATGGTTAAGGAAGGAAAATACTCTGACACAGATGAGTTAACTGCGTCGCCAGCATTATTCACCATCAATGTTTGATCGTATGTATTTGACTTTTTATAATCCAACGCAAAAAGAAGATTCTTCTTACGGTATTCACCCGCTTTTTTGGACGTTTCGTTTAGACCTGGTTGATTTAAAAAAACATTAACTGCCGTAAGTGACTTTTCAAAGTCGCCCTTCCCTGCTAAGTTTATTGAATAAGGCAAATAATATTCTTTAGCATATTCGGGGTCTGAAAACAAAGCAGATTCATACGCCTGCGCCGCTTCACTATACCGTTTCATTTCCCCAAGTATTCCTGCTTTAGATAGAATGGCATCTAAATACGAAGGATAAATTTTTAGCGCTTCTTCAATGAAACCCAAGGCTTCTTGATAACGCGAGTCATCTGCGCTTGTCATGGCTTTCTCGTATAATGCCACTGCCTTTTTTGAAACATTATCAGGATTATATTGCTGTGCAACGAGGGCTTGTGTACCTATTAATAAAATAAATAAAATGAGGTTTGTTTTCATGCAAAATAAAGTTAATTGATTTTTCTAACCCGCATGCTTATTCGTTTGTTAAAAGCCATTTGTTACACTATGCACTAAGGCTATGGAATGTCCAAAAATTTATGGGATTGACTTGAAAAAATCCATTTAGGGTTTTCTTTAATATAGGATACGATGAGTGAATTCATAACAGAGGCTTTGCTCCATTCAGGCTGAAGATAGAGAAGGCAATCAGGGGAAACTAATGCAGCATACTTTTCAGCCCATTCGAAATCTGATTTATTATACACAACCACTTTCAATTCATTTGCTCTCTTGATAACCTCTTCACGTGGTGCTTTAAATTTTTTGGGCGAAAGGCAGATCCAATCCCATGATCCGGATAAGGGGTGAGCGCCCGATGTTTCAATATGCGTTCTCACTCCAATGGACTTCAACTGTGCTGTTAGCCCACTCAGGTTATGCATTAACGGTTCACCGCCTGTAATGACTGCAATAGGTGATCCAGAAACTCGAACAACATTCACAATATATTCAATAGTGACTTGTGGATGTTTTGTAGCATCCCAGCTTTCTTTAACATCACACCATGTACAGCCCACATCACATCCACCAAGTCGGATAAAATAAGAGGCTTGCCCACTATAGCGCCCCTCTCCTTGAAGTGTATAAAAATGCTCCATCAAAGACAAGGCAGGAGAAGATGTTTCTTGCATAGGTTAATCTTTAGCAGCACATGCTTTAAAGGTATTCATCATCAGTGCTGCAATGGTCATCGGACCAACGCCTCCTGGCACAGGAGTTATATAACTGCTCTTGGGAGCAACTTCATTAAAATCAACATCACCCTTTATGGCAAATCCAGATTTTTTTGAGGCATCTGGAACACGGGTGATCCCTACATCCACGATTACAGCGCCTTCTTTAACCATATCTCCTTTTAGAAATTCAGGCTTACCTAAGGCTGCAATAATGATGTCGGCTTGTAAACAAATTCCTTTCAAATTATGTGTATGAGAGTGGCATACCGTTACTGTACAATTTCCAGGATACTCATTTTTATTCAACATGATGCTTATGGGCCTACCAACAATATTACTTCTGCCAATAACCACCGCATGCTTTCCTTTTGTTTCTATTTTATAGTGTTCTAACATCAACAAGATGCCATATGGTGTAGCAGGATAAAAAGCAGGAAGTCCTTGAACCATCCTTCCTACACTCTCGGGATGAAAGCCATCAACATCTTTTGATGGTAGTATGGTTTCGATAACTTTTTGTTCTGATATATGCTTTGGCAATGGGAGTTGAACCAGAATGCCGTCAACATCGAAATCTTCATTCAATTCAGTAAGCTTAAAAAGAAGATCCTGCTCTGAAATCGATTCCTCAAGTCTAATCAGCGTTGACGTAAATCCAACTTCAGCACAAGACTTAACCTTTGACGCCACATAGGTTTCGCTAGCCCCATTATTCCCAATTAAAATAGCCGCCAAGTGTGGCGCCTTTTTCCCTTGTAATAATCGTTCCGCGGTTTGTGTTTTAAGTCGGTCTTTCACCGCTTGTGATACAATTTTTCCGTCGAGCAAATTCATACATCAAAGTTACAGCAGGAAAATGACATCAAAATAGGATGTTTTCAACATGGATAACGGTATGGCCTAAATGCATATTTGCATCATGAAAAACAGCATAATGATAATGCTAACAATGTTAACTCAATTGACGCACGCTCAAATTAACAGCGAGCTAAAGTCAATCGCCCCCCTTAGCACAAGCGCTTATCAGGTAGAAGAAAAAGAGCTTTTCGCTCCCGTCCAGTTAATTGCCTCCTCAGCCTTCGCCTTGAAAACCCAACTAGGCACCTATGTCGAAAATAGGTACATGGTAAAAGAGATGAACAACATGAGGTTTGCATTTCTTTTACGAACCGATAAAGGAGGCATGGCTGTTGGTGCACAGCTCAGAGGCAGTAATGGATTTTCTTCAACCTCCTTCAATATTGGGTATGGCATGCGTTTATCGGAAAAGTTGGGCGTTGGGGTCAAACTCGAAGGGGCAAAAACAACATGGCCTGGAACTCCGCCCATGACACGAATCGGCTACCAAGTCGGATTAATATATCAATTTCCAGAAAACACGAGTATTGGAATTCACATCAGTAATAACCGCTTTTTAAGGAAATTTAAAAACAGTCAAGTACCTGGATACTATGTCATTCAAACGGGCATTGGAAAAAAGATAAATCAGCACATCAGTGCAGTGTGTGAGCTAGTCAAAGAGAGTGATACCCCCATAACGTTCATCCCAACGATTGATTGGAAAATAAACGAACTCTTCAGATTAAAATTTGGCATATCGCCACCACTGAATATGGGCTTTGTTATTTTGGGATGGAAAATAAAAAAAGAACTCGTTTCATTCTCTTTCTCCTCACATCCTTATCTCGGATTTTCTTCAGGCATAAGCATATCACATGACCTTTAATAGAAAAAGCACAGTTCTTATATTCATATTATGCGCAGTGCTGACTTCTCTTGGTGGATTTTCACAAATTGAAACGGAGGAGAATGAGCTTGAAATTGAAAATGGAATAATTACTGATGATCCGACAATTCAAAATCCAAATGAACAAACTCTTCAGGATAGAACAAGTCTATACAACATCAACAAAATAAATGAAACTGAATTGTTTTCACTTCGGCTTCTAACGCCCATTCAAATAAACCACTTTCTATTATACAAAAAAACAATGGGGCCTTTTATAAACCTTCTTGAGTTACAAGCTATCCCTTACTGGGATACAGAAACCATCAAAAAAATAATACCGAATCTTTACATTGAATCTGATCAACAATTAATACCAACATTAAAACAACAGATAAAAACAGGGGAACACTCTATTTTATATAGAACAGGGTGGACAAACTCAGGTATTCAAAAAGGGTCATCGACTATATTTAATGGTAATACCGATACAGAAAAAGGATACAAACAATTAATAAGGTATTCCTTCAAAAACAATCATGCGTTGCGCTGGGGGGCTACAATTGAAAAGGATGCAGGCGAACAAAATTGGGCAGACCACATGAGTGGATATGCCATGATAAAAGACAAAGGAATTGTGAAAACAATGATTTTGGGAGATTACCTGTTATGCATAGGACAAGGATTACTTCAATGGCAAGGATATGCGTTTGGAAAAAGCAATAATATAATAGGAGGATACAGACAAGGAGAAATCATTAGACCCCATACTGGATTGGATGAAAATAGATATCACCGAGGCATAAGTATGACGTTCGCTAAAAAAAATGGGGAGCTGACACTTTTTGCAGGAAGAGAAAAAATTGACGCTAATGTCATTACAGACTCTTCATCGACTTCACCTTTTACGTATATAAGTGCTTTTCAAACATCCGGATTACACTACAGCGCGTCAACCATTACAGACAAAAATGCTGTAATGGAGAAAATAATGGGCGGAAGGGCAAGCGTATACTTTCATGAATTTAAAATCGGAATCAATCACCTCTCTACTGTCTTCGACTATCCAATAAAAAAAAGAAATATACCCTATAATTTTTTTGCTATCAACAGCAATCATTGGCAAAATAGCAGCGCTGATTTCTCACTCAACACAAAAAAAGCTTTCCTATTCGGAGAGATAGCTATTGACCAACAGGTAAATAAGGCCATCAACATAGGCTTGATAAAAAGCATAGATGCTAAACTAGATGTATTTTTTTTATACAGAAATATCAATAAAGCATTTCGGTCGATTCAATCAAATGCCATGACACAAAATACTGAAGCAAATAATGAAAGAGGTCTTTATACCTGCCTTAATCTTCAACTCGATGCAAAAAATAAAATAGACGGATATATAGACGCCTATATAAATAGTTGGCCGGGGTATTTCTGTGATGGCACACGAAGAGGAAATAGTTTGGCAATACAGTACACATGGAAACCCAATAAAAAAACAGAATGCTATCTACGATATCACCAAGATAAAAAGACAGAGAATGGAAGACTCGAATCCGACAAAACAAATCGGCTGTTGTTTACCTATCTTTCAAAAATCAGAATGAATCTTTCTTTCATGCCTAGCCCATCCATTACAATAAGAGAAAGAGTAGAACTATCGAGGTATACAAAAGAATATCAAGAAGCAGAATTAGGATTTTTATCCTATGTAGAAGTAATTTTTAAGCCCCTACTCAAGCCATTCTCTATCAGCTTAAGGACATGCATATTTGAAACAGGTGGATACCATTCCAGAATTTACAGCTATGAACGTGATGTACTTTCATACTACTCCATTCCAGCCTTATATGATAAGGGTATACGAAATTATGTAGTGGCGGAATACAAACTTACTAAACAGTTAACCATATGGATGAAGTGGGCATTCACCAAATCAGCACCAGACGGAATAAACTATGGAAATTCAAGTTTTGGCTATCTCCTCAAAAAAGAAGGCCGAATACAAGTTATATGGCATCTATGAAGAAGCCCATAAGTGAATGAAGCCCTATATTTGCAGTATAAATTGATTTACATGAGCGAACAAAAACAACCTGAGAATCCACTTAATATAGAAATTTCAGAAGAAGTAGCAGAAGGACAATATGCAAACCTAGCTATCATCACCCACAGCCATGCAGAATTTGTGGTGGACTTCGTCAATGTTATGCCAGGAACCCCAAAGAGTAGAGTAAAGTCAAGAATTATACTAACCCCTCAGCATGCAAAACGTCTACTCACTGCGCTAGCAGATAATCTTGAGAAATTCGAGCAAATAAATGGGAAAATTAAAGATGGCGGGGAAATACAAATGCCGTTTAATTTTGGCGGACCAGTTGCTCAGGCTTAAAATCTTTAAATTTTACTACTCTTCATCTAGGATATTCCCTTTGATATAAACAATAGGACAGCACCCCCAATAAACAAGTACAATAAGTAGCTGCTACTTGAAATCAGTTCACCGATTCAACGTGAATCTCCTTGTTTATTTTTCCAATTAAACCTTGCAATACTTTCCCTGGGCCAATCTCTTTAAAGCTACTTGCACCATCTGCTATCATTGCGGTAATGGTTTGAGACCACCTAACTGGGCCAGTCAATTGATCAATTAGATTTTGTTTGATTTCTTCTGGCTGAGTCACGGGTTTAGCTACAATATTTTGATAAACAGGACAGGCCGGCTTATGAAAATTCGTTGCCATAATCGCCGCAGCAAGCTCTTCTTTTGCTGGCTCCATCAATGGAGAATGAAACGCACCTCCAACAGGTAACTTCAATGCTCGCTTTGCTCCCGCAGCCTTCATTCTCTCACAAGCTATATCGATACCCGCATTCGTTCCACTAATCACCAACTGACCCGGACAATTATAATTGGCGGGAACAACAACCTCTCCGGTTTCTTCCATAATTTCCTTGCATATTTTCTCAGCGATTGCATCATCCAATGCCAAAATAGCAGCCATAGCAGATGGATTTAACTCACACGCTTTTTGCATCGCAGAAGCACGGATACTCACAAGCTTTAGCGCATCTTCAAAAGGCAATGAACCATTGACTACTAAAGCTGAAAATTCTCCTAAAGAGTGACCAGCAACCATATGTGGAATGGTACCCTCGATCATTTTATAGGAGATAATTGAATGAAGAAAAATGGCTGGCTGAGTAACCTTTGTTTGCCTTAAATCCTCCTCAGTGCCATTAAACATGATATCAGAAATTCGAAAACCCAATATATCATTCCCTTGTTCAAAAAACCTTCTTGCGAAAGCATTACCATCATAGTGTTCTTTCCCCATTCCTGGAAACTGAGATCCTTGTCCAGGAAATACAAACGCATTAATCATACTCTATTTTGAAGATGCGAATTTAACGGAAACAACAGAGTTTAAAAAGAGGGTAGGGTATAATTCTAGTAACTTTCAGGAGTTAAACAAAAAACAAATGACAACACATTGATTTTCAATGCAAATTGTCTGTTTTAATTTAGGGAATGTGGAAAGAAATATTGCCTAATGAAGTTTGGCCCCAATCAAACGGATAAATTCACTTCTTGACTCATTCTTTTGAAACTCACCACAAAACGCAGAAGTTGTTGTAACAGAATTTTGCTTTTGAACACCTCTCATCATCATGCATAAATGAGAAGCTTCAATAACTACAGCAACACCAAGTGGATTCAATGTTTCTTGAATAGCATTAAGGATTTCGGTAGTAAGCCTTTCTTGCACCTGTAACCTTCTACTGTAAGTGTCGACTACCCTAGCGATCTTGCTAAGGCCTGTTATCCAACCGTTAGGTATATAGGCCACATGTGCCTTTCCAAAGAAGGGCAACATATGATGTTCACATAAGCTATACAGTTCAATATCTTTTACAATAATCATCTCACTTACGTCCTCATGAAATTTGGCAGAATTTAGGATTTCTCTAGGATCAATTTGATAGCCTTGTGTGAGAAACTGCATGGATTTAGCTATTCGTTCAGGAGTCTTCAACAACCCTTCACGTTGTTCGTTTTCTCCCAATAACTTAATAGATTCCCTATAATGCTCAATTAAACCAGTAGTTATATGTTCATCAAAGTGTTCAACCTTTTTGTATGCCATAATTATATTTTAAGAAACCGGAAATTCCACAAAATTTCGTGGTGTTTCATATAAACGTATCTGAAGTGACAAATGTTCACTGATTGATGGACGAAGGAGATTATAAATCACAATAACAATATTTTCAGCGGTAGGATTGAGCCCCTTGAACTCTGCCACATCTTCATTCAAGTTACGGTGATCAAATCGATTTAGCACTTTTTCACTGATGATGTCAGAAAGTACTTTCATGTCAATTACATACCCTGTATCCCGATCGATCTCTCCGGTTACCTTAACAATCAAGTCATAATTATGCCCATGATAATTAGGCAAATTACACTTCCCAAAAATACGCTGATTTTCAGCATCAGACCAAGCTGGGTTGTGAAGTCGATGTGCTGCATTAAAATGCTCTTCACGAAAAACAGATACAAGTTGATTCATGTAAATACAATTTATAAAAAAAGGAATCGTTGACTAACAGAAAATGTCTTTGTGAAATCTACTCCCCAAAATACTCCACATAAATTCTAGCGGTTTCTACCAACTTGAGTCCATGCAATTTTACCCCTTCAGGCATATGGGGTTCAAGCTGAAGCCAGATTTCATAGATAAGATTTTCAATAGAGCACATCTTGCCTTGCATAAAAGGAACATCGACGTTGAGGTTACGATGATCTAGTATGTCAATGACATAGGTGTTGATGATCTTACTGAGCATCTTTGCGTCAAAAATAAAACCAGTTTCTGGAGAAGGGCTCCCTTTGACTGTAACGAACAATTCGAAATTATGCCCATGCCAATTTTCATTAGCACACTTGCCAAAAACCTGATCATTTTTCTCCTTACTCCAAGCTGGATTATACAACTTGTGCGCAGCATTAAAATGTTCCCTTCTTGTAAGATAAAGTATTGGCATATTCTCCCGTTTGGGGAGGCAAAGTTAAGCATACAAAGGTAATTTTAGGCCTAGATTTTAGCACAGCCCCTTTTACGGCTAAATACTAAAAAATACGATAAAATTGATTTTTCCACAATAGTCATTAAATGCTGAACTTTACGCCATGAAAGTCATTCTAGCAGCTGCCACAGAATTAGAGCTTCATTCATTCAGGACCTTATCTAACGAGCTAAGCGACTTGATACTTGACTATTGGATAACAGGCGTTGGGCCAATTGCGACCACTCAATTTTTAGAAAAAAATATTACTGCAAAGAGTCCGGATCTTATAATACAAATAGGAATAGCTGGCGCAATCAATGATCAAATCGACATCGGAAGTTCAGTTGCCGTTAAAGAGGAAATGATTTCAGATATGGGAGTTTGGGAAGCTGATGACTATAAAGACATTTTCGATTTGGGATTTGCAGATCGAAATACATTCCCCTACCAACATGGCATGTTGGTAAACCCACACCAACAATTACTTAGCCAATCAAAACTTCCTCTAGTGAAAAGTTTTGGGGTAAATGAAATCTCTACCTCCGCAGAAAAGATATCACTGCTTAAACATCACTACAATGTAGATATTGAATCTATGGAAGGAAACGCATTCCACTATGTTTGCTTGATGAACAACATTCCATTTATTCAACTAAGAGGTATCTCAAATTATGTTGGCGATCGAGATAAAAGTAGATGGAAAATAAAAGAATCACTTCAAACTACCTACGAAGCATGTAGGATTATGCTAGATCAACTTAAAGAAGATAGTACCAAATGAATCTGACCCTGGCCATATCTCCCTGCCCAAATGATACCTTCATTTTTGATGCGATGATTCATCAAAAAATCGATACTGAAGGATTGACATTTACCTATATATTGGAGGATGTAGAAACATTAAATAAAATGGCAAAAGAGTCAACCGCTGATATCACTAAAGTTAGTTACGGGGCAGTCTCAAGCCTCATCAATAATTATATAATCCTTGATGCGGGTGGCGCTCTGGGAAAGGGTGTTGGCCCATTACTGATATCAAAAATAAAACCTTCTGAAATTCAAGTAGACATAATAAATACTACAATAGCATTGCCTGGAATCAATACAACAGCTCACCTTCTTTTCAACCTTGCCTTCCCAGGAGCACAGCATAAATTATTTATGCCCTTTGATCATATTGAAGATGCCGTGTTGAATGAAGAAGTTGATCTCGGTGTAATCATCCATGAAAATAGATTCACTTATGCCGCTAAAGGACTTTATAAAATAGCGGACCTAGGTGATGTTTGGGAGAAGAACACCGGACTGCCCATTCCACTAGGAGGCATTATGGCTAGAAGAAGTTTTGATCAAGCATTACGTCAAAAGATTAACCGCGTTATACAGAAAAGTACAGAATTCGCATTTGAACATATCGAAGATCTTCCTCCGTTTGTCAAGGAAAACGCGCAAGAAATGGATGAAGCCATCATGAGGAAACACATCGATTTGTATGTGAACGAATACTCGCTTGAGCTTGGATTGAATGGACGAAATGCCGTGATGAGATTGCTTCAGGCTTCAACAGAATTCAACAACAAAAAAATAACTAATCAACTTGATATTTTCGCAGACTAATTAAGACAGCCCGTAAAGCGCTGCATCAACCTTCGCTATTATTTCCCCCATGTCCTCTTCATTTTCGACAAACTTATTTGTATCTACATTAATAATGAGCAATGGGCCTTCTTTATATCCCTCAATCCATTTGTTATAAAACTCATTTAATTTCTTGAGGTAGTCTAGTCTTATATTCTCTTCGTACTCCCTTCCTCTTTTTTGTATCTGCCCAACTAGTGTAGGAACGGAAGCCTGTAAATAAATTAATAAATCTGGGGGTTTAACCATTTGACGTAGATTTTGAAAAAAATCAAAGTAGTTATCAAAATCGCGCTTTGTCATCAACCCCATCTCTTGAAGATTTGGAGCAAAAATATAGGCATCCTCGTATATCGTTCTATCTTGAATAACGGTTTCTGTTCCTTTACTAATCTCAAGCAATTGATTCAAACGACTATTGAGAAAATAGACTTGAAGATTAAAACTCCACCGAGGCATATCTTCATAGAAGTCGAACAAGTAAGGATTCTGATCAACATCCTCGAATTGAGGAATCCAACGATAGTGTTTACTCAACAACTCCGTAAGCGATGTTTTTCCAGCACCAATGTTGCCAGCAATCGCGATGTGTTTAGGTTTTTTTATTTTAGCCATTGTATTATGAAGTTCTTTCTGGATCTAGGAATCACAGGTTAACAAAGTACATATTCATTTTGACAAAAGAAAGATGAAGCTACTTTTTTTTGTAAGAAATCATTCTAGCCCCTTTTAGTAGACCAATCCCATGGCTTCCCGTACAAGTTCCATTGTTTTTTTGGCGCTCGCACATGCCTTTTCAGCTCCTTGCTCCATGATCTTCTTCATATACTGCTCATCCTGCTGAATCGTGATGGCCTTTTGCCTGATTGGAGAAATGAACGTAACCATATCTTCCGCAAGCTGCTTTTTCATATCTCCGTAACGAATTGTACACTCTTGGTAAGCCTTCTCAAATAAATCAATGGTAGATTGTTCACTAACCAACTTCATTAGAAGGAAAATATTTTCAATATAATCTGGCTTTGGCATGTTTACCTCGGTTGGGCCTCCGTCAGTCTTGGCTTTCATCACCTTTTTCCTAATCAACTCATCATCATCCGCTAAATAAATAGTGGCTAACTGGTTTTCACTTTTACTCATTTTCCCAGTACCATCGAGGCTCGGCACCTTAACCAATTCATCACCAAAATTATAGGCCATGGGCTCTGGAAAAATATTACCATACCGGTGATTAAACCGTTTTACAAAATTTCTCGACATTTCAAGATGCTGCTCTTGATCCTTGCCAACAGGAACCCACGTAGCTCTGTGCAAAATAATATCTGCTGCTTGAAGCACGGGGTAAGTTAATAATCCTGCATTAATATTATCGGGCTGTAACCTTGCTTTGTCTTTAAACGTGGTGGTTTTTTCAAGCTCTCCAAGGTAAGCGAGCATATTGAGATATAGGTATAATTCTGCTGTTTCATGCACATGACTTTGACAATACAGTGCCGCCTTTTCAGGATCAATTCCGCAGGCAATATTTTCTGCTATTACCCGATAGACATTTGACTTCAGCTCCTTGGTATCGGGATGTGTTGTTAGGGCATGCAAATCAGCTACCATGAAAAAACAGGTATATTTTTCCTGTAGCTTCACATAATTGCGCATGGCGCCAAAATAGTTACCCAGATGAAGGTATCCGGTTGGCCGTATACCGCTCATTACAATTGCATTTTCCGTACTCATGTGGCAAATATAATAAATGTATCGCCTGCTCTTTATGGGTTTAGCATATTCTTCTAGGCGTTTTGTCTTCCGTTCATCAATAAAAAAAAGCGGTTCCCATGATATTGGTTAATTTTACGGTCAATTCATAGCAATGGAACTGAATAAAGAAATGGTAAACAAGCTGGCAACTTTAGCCCGACTTGACTTCAATACAGAAGAAGCTGAATCAATTCGAAAAGACCTACAACAAATGATCAGCTTTGTAGAAAAACTAAATGAAATCGATACGACGGGTGTTGAGCCCCTCACCCACATCAGCCATACCGAAAACAGCCTTCGTGAGGATGTTGTAAAAGGATCAGTCGACAATGCAACCGCTCTTAAGAATGCCCCTGCAACCTTAAATGAATTTTTTACCGTCCCTAAAGTGATCAAAAAATAATTACATGTCAAATTCTGTAATCCATCTTAAAGATATTTGCAAGAGCTATTTCATGGGCAGCCAAGAATTAAAAATCTTGAAAGGACTAAACATTGATATTCTACGTAATGAATACGTTGCGTTAATGGGGCCCTCTGGCTCTGGCAAGAGTACGCTGATGAATATTTTAGGATGCTTGGATTCCCCAACATCTGGTAAATATATATTGAATGGCAAAGATGTTAGCACTATGCCCGACAATGATTTAGCAGATATTAGAAATAAGGAAATTGGGTTTGTGTTTCAGCAATTCAACTTGTTGCCACGGTTAACCGCCCTGGAAAATGTAGCCCTACCGCTGGTTTATGCAGGTATTCCAAAAAAAACCAGGACAGAAATGGCACAAGAAGTACTTAGAAAAGTTGACTTGATGGACAGGAGCCACCATAAACCAAACGAGCTTTCAGGAGGTCAATGTCAACGTGTGGCTATAGCCAGGGCATTAGTCAATAATCCTTCCATCATTTTAGCGGATGAACCTACCGGTAACTTAGACACCAAAACGTCATATGAGATCATGAGTATTTTTGCAAAGATTCATAATGATGGGAATACTGTCGTTTTAGTAACCCATGAAGAAGATATTTCCAATTACGCCAAACGTGTCATAAGACTTAGAGATGGGCTATTGGAAAGCGACAGAATAAAGGATGCCGCAAGCGTGGTGTAAAAATATCTGTATTTAAAGTGAACAATTATGTCGCTGCCACATTATCTATTAACATAATTTAGTGGCTTATGGCAATGAAAATTTATACGAAGACAGGAGATAAAGGAACGACCTCATTGATAGGAGGTACTAAAGTAAGAAAATCCCACACCAGAATTGAGGCGTATGGCACAGTAGATGAGCTCAACTCACATGTCAGCCTATGCAGGGACCTCATCCACGATAATTCAATCAAGAATGTACTGAAAGAGGTCCAGGATAGGCTTTTTACGATTGGGTCTGCTTTAGCCTGTGATCCAGAAAAAGAGCCTAAGCTTAAAATCCCCGACTTAAAAGATACTGATGTATTTTATCTAGAGGAAGAAATGGACAAAATGGATCTTACATTAGCCCCATTGCAATTCTTTATTATGCCAGGTGGACACCCTACCGTTTCACAGCTTCACATCGCGAGATGCGTCTGCAGAAGAACAGAACGAATTATTGTAGACCTATTGATTGAAGACGAAGACCATGAATACTTAATCATCAAATACATCAATCGATTAAGCGACTACTTATTTGTATTGTCAAGATTCATGGCAAAAGACCTGAATGCAGAAGAAGTAACTTGGATACCAAGAGTTAGCTAGTTGTTGGCACCATCCATCTTCCATCTTTCAAATGCATGACCCTATCGCTCATGGCGGCGAGCTCCTCGTTATGCGTAACAATCAAAAATGTTTGATTCAACTCATCCCTGAGCTGCTTAAATAAATTGTGTAATGACGTTGCATTAGTTGAATCCAAATTGCCAGTAGGTTCATCGGCAAAAATAATACCTGGGTTATTGACCAATGCCCTGGCTACGGCCACACGTTGTTGTTCACCCCCAGAGAGTGCGTTGGGTTTATGAGACGCCCTAGCCGAAACACCCAGACGTTCCAATAATTCACCTGCCTTTTTCTCCAATTCACCCGTCTTTCTACCAGCTATCCAACCCGGCACACAAACATTTTCCAAGGCAGTAAATTCAGGAAGAAGATGATGAAACTGGAAAACAAATCCAATATGTTGGTTACGAAAATCGGCCAACTCCTTTGACTTCATTGTATCTAGACGCTTTTCTCCAAACCATATCTCCCCCTGATCTGGATTGTCTAGGGTACCCAAAATATGCAACAATGTAGTTTTACCTGCACCCGAGGAACCTGCAATACTCACAATTTCACCTTGAGAAATGGAAAAATCCACCCCCTTCAACACTTCAAGAGTGCCGTAAAACTTGACTATCCCCTTAGCTGCTAACATGTATGTTAATTTAAGGTGAAGGTAAACAAAGTCAATTCTCCTACAAATACTAAACTACTGAACCATAAAATCCCTTATCTGTTGATATCTTAGGATTTGGATATATCAATTTAACCATTACTTTTGCCAAAAATCAAACGCTTACCCCTATGTTCTGGACACTCGAACTAGCATCATATCTTGAAGACGCTCCATGGCCTGCTACAAAAGATGAATTAATCGATTACGGCATACGCAGTGGCGCTCCTATTGAAGTAATTGAAAATCTTCAAGAGCTTGAAGATGAAGGAGACATTTATGAAGGCATCGATGATATCTGGCCTGATTATCCAAGCCAAGAGGATTTCTTCTTTAATGAAGATGAATATTAAAAAACTACGTTAGATACTAAAAACCACCTTCAAGGTGGTTTTTTATTTCTTAAAAGTTAGTTTGAAAAATAACATGATGAACGAAAGCACTAATATGATGGCATTTGCAATAATCATGGGGAGAACACCCTTTACGGATGAGTAAAATAACCATGTCGTTACATTTCCAATCAAAATCAGTACCATCCAAATAGAAAGGTCACCAACCGACTTAGTTCGCCATGCGTGCAATACCTGAGGCAAAAAGGTAATAGAAGAAAGAACAACCCCAACATACCCTACATACTCAATCCATTCCATATGAGAAATTAAGAGATGATTTACTTTTCCATTTGCTCAATCACCTCATTGGTGACACCTGTAAAAGAGAAGCCACCATCGTGAAAAAGATTTTGCATGGTAACCATTTTAGTAAGATCAGAGAAAAGACTCACACAGTAATTCGCACAATCTTCTCCAGATGCATTACCCAAAGGACTCATCTTTTCTGCATAGGTAACAAACCCATTAAATCCTTTTACACCACTACCTGCTGTTGTTAACGTTGGCGATTGAGATATAGTATTGATTCTAACTTTTTTACGAACCCCATAGTGATACCCAAAACTACGTGTTACACTTTCCAACAACGCTTTCGCATCAGCCATTTCATTATAATCAGGGAATACACGTTGAGCAGCGATATAAGTAAGTGCCACTACACTGCCATTTTCATTTAATGCATCCATATCCCATGCAGTCCTCAACACACGATGCAATGACATGGCAGAAATATCAAGCGTTTTTTGATTAAACCCATAATCCATTTCTGTGTAATGCTTACCCTTCCTCACGTTCAAACTCATTCCAATCGAATGCAAGATGAAATCTACCCCACCTCCAAAATGCTTAACAGCTTCTTCAAATAATTTTTTCAGGTCATCCATGTTAACTACATCGGCACCAATCACTGGGGCGTTAACTGCCTCTGCAAGTTTATTAATTTCCCCCATTCTTAATGCAACAGGTGCATTGGTAAGAACTAGTTCAGCTCCTTGAGCATGGCAGGCCAATGCTGTTTTCCATGCAATGGATTTTTCGTCAAGCGCTCCGAAAATAATTCCTTTTTTACCTTTAAGTAGTTGATTAGACATATCGTTCTATTTTGGACTGCAAAGATAACGAGAAAAAAGATGTCAAATTACAAGACAACGGATAGTTACCACATATAAAGAATGTACTAATTTCTAACCATCATCTCTTTAGCACTGGCAATGGCAGCTTCACTTGGGTTTTCCCCTGCCAACATTCTAGCTACTGCCATGATACTTTCATCAGGAAGAAGTCGCTTTATGCCGGTTGTAATCATTCCATTAACTTCTTGTTTGAAAACGTACAAATGATAATCAGCCTTAGCAGCAATTTGAGGTTGATGGGTAATAGAAATCAACTGATGAGAGTCAGCTAGTTCTTCCATCAATAATCCAACCTGCCTTGCTGCTTCACCACTAATCCCTGTATCAATCTCGTCAAAAATCAACGTAGGCATTTCAAGAGAATCAGCAACCAATGATTTCAGAATCAGCATAAGCCTACTTAATTCTCCCCCACTCGCTACTTTGTGTAACGGTTCATAGTTGCCGCTTTTATTTGCATCAAACAAAAAACTAATTTGATCTAATCCAACTGGAGATAGTTCGCCCTTCTTCACCTCTATCTTCAAAGATGCATTTGGCATACCAACGCGAGCAAGTAATTCTTTTGTAGACTTCTCAAGGACCGGAACCTGCTTTACCCTCTTTTCATGAATCTGGTTTGCAACTTTGTATGCATGATTAAAAAGCAGGTCTTTTTCCTTTTCACATGCGTCTAATTCGTCTTGAACATGCTCAAGGGATTTAACCTCTTTATGAAATCCGTTTCGCAAAACCACAAGCTCATCAGCAGAAACCAATCCATGTTTTTTTACAAGACGCTGTGAGTTTGATAAGCGCTCATTAATTTGATCCATTCTTTTTTCATCAACCAAAATCTTATTCATCATGGACTGCAATTCACCACTTAAATCTTTTAACTCAAGGTATGCAGCGCCCATTCGAGAGGACATGGCATGTAAATCAGCATGAAAGGATGCAAGTGACTGCAACACAGTTTGCATATTCTTCAGCTTTGCCAACATAGGTTGCTCGCCATCAGCTAAGGTGTAAGAAATAGTTGATAACCCATCTCTTATTTGTTCAGCATGAGACAACACATTTAATTCTTCCTCCAATTGCTTTCCTTCCCCTTCTAACCAATTCAATTCATCCAACTCAGTTAACAAAAAAAGAGTGTATTCACGCTCTTGGTCTGCTTTTGCTATATGCTGTTTGAGTAGCACTATTTTCTTTGAGACCTCTACATATTCTGAATACAGCTTTGCATACTCATTCATTAGATGCATTGATCCAGCACTAGCATCTAGTAATGTTCTTTGGAAATCTTTATTTCCCAACTGCAGTGTATCAAATTGTTGGTGTAAATCAACCAATAAAGAAGCAATGGATTGTAGAATGCCTAAACTTACAGGTGTATCGTTTACAAAACATCTTGACTTGCCATTGGCCGCAATCTCACGACGCAAGATTAATTCTGCATCGATATCAATATCCGATTCCAAGAGTAGCTCTTTCAGGTTAGATTTTCCTTCCGAAATGAATGTGGCTTCAACAATCAGTTTTTTTGCTCTATCACCTAATTGCGACAAATCAGCTCTATTCCCCAATGCCAGCCCTAGTGCCCCCATAAGAATACTCTTTCCGGCACCCGTTTCTCCAGTGATAATAGAAAGCTTACTAGAGAAATCAATCTCAAGTGCAGAAATGATCGCATAATTCTGAATCAAAAGGCGCTGAAGCATAGCTCAAATTTAACATGATTCAAGAAAGAAAGAACATATTTAGCAAAAGAAAAACATCAAAAGTCAAAGTTATTATCCACCTTATTACAACCATGCCATTTTTGAATTTCCATATTTGCATTATCTTTCCACCAGAAGGCTAAATCATGTCACCACTTATTTTATTTTCGTTCGTTACAGGCTACTTTATCATTTTACTTAGCGTTGCATTCTACACCTCCCGAAACGCCACAAATGAATCTTTTTTCATTGGCAACAGAAACTCGAATTGGATGCTCGTTGCCTTTGGTATGATTGGCACATCATTGTCTGGCGTAACATTCGTTTCTGTGCCTGGAACAGTTGGTGACTTTGGGCTCAATGGATTTAAAGGATTTGGTTATTTTCAGGTCGCTATCGGATATATTTTCGGATACGCAGTAATTGGGTTGGTACTCTTGCCACTTTACTACAAGCTCAATCTGACTTCGATTTATCATTATTTAGACCAACGATTTGGAAGATCAAGCTATAAAACAGGATCACTTTTCTTCATCATATCCCGCACTTTTGGCGCCACCGCAAGATTATTTCTAGTGATAAATGTTTTACAGATTTTCATTTTAGATGAAATGGGAGTACCCTTTGCTGTAACAACTGCCCTTATCCTACTCATGATTTTATTATATACGTTCAAAGGTGGGGTTAAAACGATTGTATATACCGATACCCTACAAACGAGCTGCATGCTTTTAGGGCTCATCATCTGCTTATCTTATATCCTCAGTCACATGAACCTTTCACTAGGTCAGGCTTTTTCAATGATGGCTGAAAAGGGATACACCAAAATGATAGAAACAGACTATAAGAGCAAGGCTTTTTTGTTCAAAAACTTAATTGGTGGTGCCGTTATCGCCATAGCCATGACAGGGCTTGACCAAGAGATGATGCAAAAAAACATCAGCGTACGAACTGTAAAAGATTCACAAAAAAATATCTTGAGCTTTACCATCATTATGGTCTTGGTTAATCTTTTATTTCTTGTCTTAGGCGGACTGCTCTATTTATATATGATAGACCAAGGAGCTGTATACGAAGGAAAGCAACTTTTATTGCAGGGTAAGAATGTAATTGGAGATGATGTTTTTCCTACCGTAGCATTATTCCATTTGCCACCAGCTATTGGCATTATTTTCATCATTGCATTAATCTCTGCATTATTCCCGAGCGCTGACGGTGCGTTAACTGCACTTACCTCTTCTTTTTGTATTGACATCCTAGGCATTCGTAGAAACGCTAATCTCACAGAAAAAAAACAAAAAGCCATTCGCATTGCAACTCACTTCAGCTTTGCAATACTTTTTATATTTTGTATCCTTATTTTCAAGTGGCTCAATAACAAATCAATTATCAATATCATCCTTGACCTTGCTGGATACACTTACGGACCTTTGTTAGGGCTATTTTCATTTGGCATGTTAACGAAAAGACAACTCGGGAAAGGATATGGTGTAACCGCAGTTTGCTTGATTGCCCCAGCTATCTGTTATATTCTTGGCAAAAATGTAGCATCCTGGCTTAATGGCTATCAAATTGGCTTTGAAATGCTGCTAATCAATGGCATTTTTACTTTTGCAGGACTTTGGATGATTTCTACGAAAGAACCCGCCTAATTTTTTACTTTTCTACAACATAGTTGAGTTGTATCAGAAGCCTTAAGAGCGTAATTTTGCAAAAAAAATAATATGGATATCATCCTACCAGATTTGAATCAGTATGCGTTGCAACATAGCACGCAGCAAGATTCATTGTTGGATGAAATCCAGAATAAGACAGAAGAACACCATCCAGAAGCTCATATGCTTAGTGGCCCACTTCAAGGATCATTTCTTAGTATGGTCAGTAGGATGGTAAAGCCGAAAATGATTTTAGAGATTGGTAGCTTTGTAGGATACAGCGCACTCTGCCTCGCCAAAGGATTAGCTGAAAACGGAGAACTTCATACTATTGAAAAAAGAGAAAATGATGCGTTGACGGCACAGTCCTATTTTGATCGCAGTGAATATAAAAGTCAGCTAAAAATTCATGTTGGCTCTGCAACAGATATACTCGCTGATTTGGATAAAGACTGGGATTTAATTTTTGTAGACGCAGACAAGACGGGATACTTAAATTATTTTGAATCACTAATTGAAAAAGTTAAACCAGGTACCTGGTTTTTATTTGATAACGTTTTTTTTCATGGTGAAGTGCTGAAGAATCCATTAGTGGGGAAAAACGCGAAAGCCATCCATGAATTCAATGAATATATTAAAAATGACAGCCGAGTCGAAAAAGTAATGTTAACCATCCGTGATGGACTCACACTGTTGTATAAAAAATAAACAATGCAGAAAAGAAGATTATATACTAAGCTCTTGATAAATCTAGGTTTATTACTTAGCATGCACGTAAACATACATGCGCAAGAAGTAACATCACCCGCTATTGTAAGCTACATAGAAACATACGCTGAACTAGCAATTCAAGAAATGGATAGAACGGGCATTCCAGCAGCCATAAAGATTGCGCAAGGTATTTTAGAAACTGATGCAGGAAGAAGTGAATTGGTGCAACAATCTAATAACCACTTTGGGATAAAATGCAAGACAAGTTGGACTGGAGAAAAAGTATATCATGATGATGATGCAACAGGCGAATGTTTTAGAAAGTACACTTCAGCCAGTGATTCATATGCTGACCACTCAGACTATTTAAAGTCACAACCCAGATACGCATTCCTATTTAATTATGACTTAAATGATTATAAATCATGGGCCTGGGGGTTAAAAAAAGCTGGCTATGCAACAAACCCAATTTATGCTCAAACCCTTATTAAGTTTATTGAAACCTATAACCTGAATTCCCTTAATGAGTTCAGCGATGATGATTCAAGTGCATTAAGTTCATATTTTAATTTACTAGAAAATGACTTAGGCGGCTTGACTTCATTATCTAAACGCTCTCCTTTGAATGAATCAAACACTAATTCACTAAACGATGATGAAACAAAAACTGAAGAAACTGAAGTAGAAAAAAAGTCCAAGCCCGCTGAATTCCAAAAAGGCATATTTACTATAAATGGCTTGAAGGTGGTGTATTGCAAAGCAAATCAATCATTGCTTTCGATTGCTAAAAAAAACCATGTTCATCTATCCCAGCTTCTTAGCTGGAATGAACTTCCAAAATCAACCACTTTGTTAAAAGAGGACCAGCTGATCTTTCTGCAGAAGAAAAAAAAGCATGCAGATAAAGACATCCATATTGTTCAACGTGGAGAAAGCCTTTATGACATAAGTCAAAAAGAAGGCGTTCGACTTGAATCGCTAATTAGCCTCAACGATATTGACAAACACAAACGATTAAAAAACAAACAAAAAATACGGCTAAATAATGAGCCCACATCAAATTCGCGTCCCTTTGCAAAAAGCTCTCACAATAAAAAACATATTGCTCTACATGTAGTAAAACAAGGCGAGTCCCTTTATACCATTGCTAAAAAATACAAGATAACTATAGACTCAATTAAAGATGCAAACTCAATGAAACGCAATGAGCTGCAGATTGGACAATCCCTCAAGATCCCAAAATAATTCAATGGACAAATACATACTCGATAAAAAATTTGTCCCTTATTTAAACGAGGCAAACATTACAGAGGCCATTAGTCGAATCGCTTCGTCTATAAATGCTGACTATGGAGATAAAATGCCCCTTTTCATAGCAATACTAAATGGGGCATTCATGTTTGCGGCTGATTTATACAAAGAAATCAATGTCCCCTCAGAAATTAGTTTTGTAAAACTTTCATCCTACGCTGGGACTCAATCATCTGGCAGTATCACAACGTCAATAGGACTAGATGTTGCAATCAATGACCGTGATATCATTATTATAGAAGACATTGTGGACACTGGAAAAACGCTTACCACGTTTATAACAGAATTGAAAAAAGAAGGCCCCTCTTCAATTCGCGTTTGTGCATTACTTCATAAAGAGGAGGCGACAACACATCCTATTCCTATTGATTATCTCGGTTTCACTATCCCCGATTTATTCGTAGTGGGCTATGGGCTAGATTACAATGAATTTGGTCGAAATATGAAAGGCATCTATCAGCTCAAAGAAAGTTAGTCACGCTCAGCTATCCGAACATTTCCTTAATCTTAAAGAAGAAACTCTTTTCGTTTTTATCTGGTTTCGGCTGAAAGCTTGGAGACTCTTTAAATTTTTCGATTATCTCTTTTTCCTCTTTAGTTAGTTCTTGTGGAATCCAAACATTGACATGAATTAATTGATCTCCTTTTTCATATGAATTGATAGCAGGAAATCCTTTGCCCTTTAACCTAAATATTTTTCCACCTTGCGTTCCAGGGGGTATTTTGATTTTTGCCCTTCCATCGATTGTAGGTACTTCAAGGTGTGCTCCAAAAACAGCATCCGAAAACGTGATATACATATCGTATATAACATTTAAATTGTCGCGCTGCAATTCTGCATGTTGCTCTTCTTCAATCAAAACAATCAAGTCGCCAGAAGCACCACCTCGCTCTCCTGCATTTCCTTTACCGCTCAAACTAAGTTGCATTCCTTCTTGCACACCAGCAGGAATATCAATAGACATTGTTTCTTCTGTATACACACGTCCTTCACCTTTACAAGAAGTACATTTACTCGTAATGGTTGAGCCTTCTCCATTGCATGTTGGACAAGTGCCTACTGTTTGCATTTGACCTAGAAAAGTATTGGTCACTTTTCTGACCTGCCCATTTCCTCCACATGTTGCACAAGTTTGTACAGAATTTTTATCCTTCGCTCCAGAACCACTACACGAAGTACATGGCGTATATTTTTTTACCTTGACGGTTTTGTTTGCTCCTTTTGCGATCTCCTCATAATTCATTTTTAACTTGATCCGCAAATTGCTTCCTCGGGTTCCCTTAGTCCTTCCTCCGGAGCTTCTCTGACGACCACCTCCGCCTCCACCGAAAAAACTACCAAATAGATCATCGCCGAAAATATCTCCAAAATTACTGAAGATATCATCCATATTCATTCCTTGACTACCGCCACCACCACCACGCTGATTCATACCAGCATGACCATACTTATCATATTGACTACGCTTTTCTTGGTCACTCAATACCTCATATGCTTCTGCTGCCTCTTTGAACTTTTCTTCGGACGCCTTATCTCCTGGATTGCGATCAGGGTGGAACTGCATAGCCACCTTTCGATACGCTTTTTTAATCTCATCAGCAGTTGATGATTTTGCTACCCCAAGTATCTCGTAAAAATCTCTTTTTGCCATTTCTGTGGTTTAGTTGACCTAGCTTATTTTATTTACCTACAACGACTTTTGAAAATCGAATAATCTTATCATTCAGTGTATACCCCTTTTCTAACTCATCAACTACTTTACCTTTCATATTTTCTTCAACGTCAATTTCAGTAATAGCCTCATGAAAGTCAGGATTGAATTCTTGTCCGACACAATTCATCTCTTTCAGTCCACGTGAAGTAAGTGTATTCCTGAATTTAGATACTACTAAAGCAATGCCTTGGCGAATTTGGGTGATATCGTCACTCCCTTGAATTTGTTTTTCAGCCCTGTCAAAATCATCCATCACCTCAAGCAATGACTGTATAACTTCTTTTCCAGCTGTCTGCATCATTTCAATTCGCTCTTTCGCACTCCTTCTTTTGAAATTATCAAACTCTGCATACAGCCTTATAAACTTATCTTTTTGCTCAGCAACTTCAATCTTTAATGCTTCGGTTTCATTCTCCGACGTCTGCTCAGCTGAAATAGGCTCACTCTTCATTTCTTGAGTAGATTCCTCTTGTTCTGGGTGTATTTCTTTCTCTTTCATTGTATTATAATTTACAAAATCAATAGGTCAAATTTTCTGCCACCAATCGGCAATAAGCCAAATTGTCTGCTTTCTGTAAAATGAAATGCAAATTTCGATTATTTCAACGAGTTAACGCTCTTTTTGAGCAAAAAACAATGCTTTAGATGACAGGGCCATACTAAAATCGACAACCCGTACATTTGCAGAATGAAACGTGTAGTACTGAACCGTAAAATCAGCAATAGGATCATCAATGGGCATCCATGGATCTTTGCAAATGAGATCAATCTAATGGACGACACCCTCCTTGCCGGTGATGTAGCAGAAGTGGTTACCCATGATGGGAAATTTATTGGCAAGGGATACGTAAACCCTGCATCCAAAATTCCAGTAAGACTGCTTACCCGCGAAAAACAAGAAACCATTGACAGCGCTTTCTTTCTGAGAAAAATCAAAGCTGCTTGGGAGTATAGAAAAAAAATTGGGTTTACTGAAAACTGCAGACTAGTATTTGGTGAAGCGGATGGACTTCCTCAATTGATAATTGACAAGTTTAATGATTATTTCGTTATCCAATCTATGGCACTTGGAATTGACGTATGGAAAAAAGAAATCGTTGAAGCCATTGAAGAACTCTTTTCACCCAAGGGTATTTATGAACGAAATGATGTTGGGGTAAGAGAACTAGAAGGACTTGAACAGAAAAAAGGGTTCCTTTCAGCCCCATTTGATACTAGAATCATGATTAATGAAAATGGGCTCAAATTCATGGTAGACCTTGACAAGGGACAAAAGACTGGCTATTTTTTAGATCAACGAGACAATCGAAGAGCTATACAACATATCGTAAAAGGAGCAGATGTACTTGGTGCATTTTGCTACACGGGAACCTTCGAGATCCATGCAGCACATTATGGCGCGAAGCAAGTTTTAGGATTAGACATTTCTGAATCGGCGATTGAGCAATCCAAAGAAAATGCGAGCTTGAATGGGTTAAGCAACTGCAGCTTTCAAGCCATCAATGCATTTGATGCGCTAAAACAATGGAGCAAGGAAGATAAGAAATGGGATGTTGTTATGCTAGACCCTCCTTCATTTACCAAGTCAAGAGAAAATATTCAAAAAGCAGTAAGCGGATACAAAGAAATTAACTTAAGGGGAATGAAGCTCTTAAAACCGGGAGGATTTTTGGTTACGTCTTCCTGCACAAACCTGATTCAACCTGACCTATTTTACCAAACCATTGAAGCAGCAGCTAAAGATGCAAAACGATCACTACGTCAAGTGGTTTTTCAGGCACAATCTCCTGACCATCCAATACTAAGAAGTCTAGAGAACACCAATTACCTTAAATTCTTGATTGTTCAAGTAAACTAATACTGATAGGCATAATGCAAAAAGCCATGACTACTATTTATAGTCATGGCTTTTTTATAACGATGCTAATTACCCTAATTCAGCCAAGGTTACTTTTATAGCGTCGAAGTTGGGAACATCTCCTGCACTCTCCAATACTTCAGCATATTGAATTGTTCCATACTGATCAACAACAAATGCTGCTCTGCGAGATACACCTTTCATGTCAAATACAAATTCATCATAGAAGGCGCCATATGCCTGAGAAACTTCTTTGTTAAAATCAGAAAGCAATGGGAAATTATACCCTTGTTCTTCTTTAAACTTAGCAAGCGTGAAAATAGAATCAACAGAAATACCTACTACCTCTGCATTTAAACCAGAGTATATCCCGATGCTGTCTCGAACAGAACACAGCTCAGTGGTACATACCCCTGTAAAGGCTTGAGGGAAAAATAGAATAACTAAATTCTTTCCTGCGAAATCGTGAATACTAACCTTCGCTTTTTCACTATTATACAAACTAAATGACGGTGCTGGTTGGCCTTTTGTTAATTGCATGATTATTGACTAATAAGGTTAAAAAATAAGTTGTTTTACAAATATAAAACAGTCAGAAATCAAAACAACTTAAACAGTCATTTGTTTACGAATTACTTTAAAAAAAAGGTAGCGTTAAAACTTTGGACAAAGTATTACAGGCGTATTGTGTGGCCTTGAGGTGATATAAGAAATAGAGAGTTCAAAGCCGCCCCTATTTTTAGATGCTGGAGCTAAGCTAGATACATTGATATCATAACTTATCCCAAAAGATATTTTACGTACATCAAACTTGATCACTGGAATAATCGCATCATTGTAACGATAATAAACCCCACCATGTACAGTATACATAGGGCCTTCATCTTCACCAAGCCTTTTAGAATATAAGCCTCCCAAAATATACTCTTTGAATGGAGTTTGAGTTGTCATATCCCCATTAAATGTAACATAAGTAAGGTCATCCAAGTTGAGCTTGACCCCAGCGGAAAAAACCCATTTAGGGAGGTGAGAAATATTTTTATAAAAGGAGTTCACCGGCTTATTGAAATGATGATATCCAATGCCTGTGAAAAAATTATGCTGTTGATTTGCCCCTAATGTGCTACTGAAGCTCATCCCAACCGACATGTCAGCATACGAGTATCCTGATAAAAACGACTCCCCATCAGGCAATGATCCATTATAATAAAATCCATCATACTGACTGTTGGTCGTTACTTTGGATCGATCGAGTCTTCTATTCACCATACCCCCCATGAATCCAAGCGATAAATAGGTATTACGAACATCACTGAGTGATTTATGGAAATTCACTAACGGCAAAAACTGTGTTGTGCGAAGCCCAACAGTGCCTGCTTTATCATACATAACTTGTGTGCCTACTGTCAAAAAATCATTGCCTTTACCCACCCCAAATTTATACTCGGCATTGACTGACCCTGTTTCAAAAGGAAATGAAATGCTGTTCCACTGACTTCGATAAACACCTTGAACACGAATATCTCCCTCATAAAGTCCTGCCAGAGCAGGATTACGCAAAAGTGGCGCTTCGTAGAATTGAGAGAAATGCAAGTCTTGTGCATCCCCTTCATTAAAGATGCCTATACCCAGAATGAATAAAAACCCTAATAGATGTTTCTTGTATACAATCATTCGCATCATCGTATTAAAGTAACATCTCCTTTTAATGTAATTACATTTCCATTTTCACAAATAAGATCAATCATATAAACATAAACATCTGGCGTTACATAAGCTCCCTTTTTTGTCCCATCCCAAGCAGCATTCACGTCATTAGCAAAAAAGTTTTCTTTGAGAAAAACCAGCTGTCCCCAACGATTAAAAATTTTAAATGCCTTAATCTTTTGAATTCCTCTACCTCTTGGATAAAACAAATCATTTGATCCATCATTATTAGGAGAAAATGTATTTGGAATAAATAAATTTTCTTTTGTACACGTAGCATAAATATGAAGAACATCTTTCGACATGCATCCATATTGTGTATAAGCAAACAGCGTATAGGTAGTAGAATATTGAGGAGTTGATACTGGAGTTCTACATAATGAACAGTCCAGGAAGGTAGAAGGGACCCATTCTACGCTTGTCACATCAGAAGAATATTCAGGCCTCAACTGAATCGGATAGCCTGCCATCATGGTTGTATCTGAGCCTGCATTGATCACAGGAAGTGGATGCACTGTTACTTTTACACTGTCTTCTGTTTTGAAACAACCAAATTCATCTTGACCATTAACAATATACGTTGTAGTAGTTATCGGAGTTGCAGTAGGCGATGAAAGAGTTTGATCATCTAGCCCCGTTGCGGGAGACCAAACAAGCCAGTCGGTACCATACGCATTCAATTTCACTGACTCACCAGCACAAATAGCAACATCGTTCGATGCAATAATCTGGGATCGTTGAACAACGTGAACAGCTATTGAATCAGTTGCTTGGCAACCCAATAGCGAAGTTCCTCTAACAGTATACACTGCATCAGCTATTGGTGAAATAGCAGGTTGCTCGCAAGTAGTACAACTCAAGCCAGGACCAGAAATCCAATCGTATGAATTTGCTCCAGATGGCTGTAATGTCATTTGAGTGCCAATGCAAAAGATCGTATCATTCCCTGCGTCAATAGCGGGAAGTGGATTCACTACATAGTTAAGCAAAGCAGTATCAACACAACCCTTCTCATTGGTTGTATACAGTTTTATGGGATATGTGCCAGCCTTTCTAAATTGTTGAGCAGGTGGCAATGCCAACAATGAGCTTTGCCCATTCGTGAAATCCCAAAAATAACTGACAATGGGAGAACCTATGGATCCATTATCTTGTGATTGAAAGATTACCTTTCCTTCTTCGCACACTTGATTTAAATCTGAACGTATCTCCATATCTGGGCCTGGCTGCACTTCAACCAATTTTTCCCTAATCTTCAATGAAGACCGACAACCACTAGCTGAAATTGCAGTAAATTTTACATCGTATAATCCAGGACTTGTATAAAAATGAGTTGAGGGATTGCCTGTTCCAATTGCCCCATCACCATAATCCCACTCCCATCCAGTGATTGCCTCATTAGCAAGGGAGATGTCTTTAAAGCTAACCAGGCCTCGCTCACAAAAAAATGGAAGTATTGGGTCTGGCTTAAATAATGGCAATATGGATACTGCTTTAATACCATGCGTTACTTGCAATGGAACTGTACAAAAATTATCATCTGTGATTGAGATTTGAGGTTGATAAAACCCTGAATCCGAATAAACATGAGAATAAGGTAATACCGTATAAGGCATTAGCGAATTAAACTGTCCATCTCCATAATTAATGGTTACAAATTTGGTATTGGTTGAAGTAATGGTAAACAACCCGGTATAATTTGGATCACATAACGTATTTGGAAAATCATACGTACCAACTGGACCTTTTACTGTTATTTTATATGGGCCAAAATTACTCGTACACCCCCCAGGACTAGTGACTCTAAGAAACACATCGAAAGTACCGGGTCGTGTGTAAATATGTGTAGGGTTAGGTTGAAATGAACGAGCCCCATCACCAAAAGTCCATTCATAGGTATTAGCAAATGAACCAGTAAAATGAAATCCCGCTTGAAATGGATAACATTCACCAACATCACTGTCAGCAATAAACTCCGCTAGAGGATTTCCTATCTCTATATAATCCGGTTTAGTTAAACTTACTTTACACCCATAGAAATCTTCTACCTGCAATATGATTGTTTTCTTTCCCACTATATTATAGACAATGGGTGCAGGATTTTCTGTTGACGAGGTTAGCAAATCATCAAAATCCCAAGACACCGTCTTTAAACTTACATTTTTAGTAAGCTGAAACTGAATTGGCCCTCCAGGACAACTTTGTGTTGGTGCGGTGAAATCAATAATTGGCTTTGTGATGGTAACGAAAAGCGTTTGGATAGTGGAAGTACATCCAATATTATCCTTTGAAGTCAATCGAACGGGATACCTTCCTGGAGTTGCAAATGTATGTTGAATCGGGCCAGATAAAATATTCTGTGGAGTTGTTCCATCGCCAAAATCCCATATCCGTTGAGTAATATTATTTACTCCATCGCCAGTGGTTTTATCTTGAAAACGGACAGTTGTGTTTTCACAACCCGATACGGGTGAAATTGCTGCATAGTCTGAAGCTGGCCCACCTATAAATAAATTTTGAATAGGCGTTAGATAAGTGCAATTGTTTACGTCTGTTACTTTTAACTGCGCTGGATAATTTCCACGTCCACCATTTGTACTATATAAACAGAGCGTTTTAAAATCGACAGAATAACTTGCAGGCTTCAAAGCGAAACCACACCCTAGATCCCATTCGTATTTACTTACCATCGCTGGATTTTCCACCTTTGCCACCAAATCTACTTTTGAATCCCCTAAACAAATCGGATTAGCAGATGGGGTAAATGAAACATTTTTTTCATTAGCTACTTTAATTGTAGCTGTCCGAGTATATTCACAACGAGTATCTCCCATATCTTTTACCGTCAAGGAAATAGTATAAACTCCAGTGGTTGTGTATGTATATGGTAAATTAGTTTGCTTAGAAGTGAACGCTTGAGATGTCCCATCACCAAAATTCCACAATTCATAATCTATTCTACCTGTTGAATTATCTACAAATTTCTTTTGCAACGGATTTGCGCAGTCATTTAGCACATCAAAATTGGCGATTACTCCTTTTGTAGAAACTTTAAATTTTCCGTCTGTCGTATCGGAGCAACCATTATTATATACTCTCAGTTTAACAAAAAAATCACCAAGGTATCCAAACGTTTTTGAGAATGCAGAATCCTTGAATGTTGTACCATCAGAAAATTCCCATTTGAATCCAGTAATTCCATCTCTATTTGTGCTAAAGTTGAACGAAAGATTGGCACATTTTTCAAGTTGATCCACTTTTATAACTGGAATCCCTGGTTTTTTTCCAACCTTAATATCCCATTCAAATGGATTCGAAACGCACCCATTACTCGTAGTCACATTGAGTGTAATATGGTATGTACCTGAGTCACTATAAAATTGCTGAGGCGGTGATTTTCCTTTATACGTAAGAGAAGTGGAATTAGGATAATCTATCTTCCAATCCCATGAAGTAATTTGACTTGAAATATCGAAATCAGCAACAGGTTTAAAATTTCGAGCACAACCACTATCTGGCATATTCGTAGGAGGAACCAATAATTTAGGAACTTGAATTTTTATGTAGTCTTTAAAGACTAGATTATCAGTGGTGTCTGAGCAACCAAATCCATTGATGGCAATCAACGAAACTGTAAAGTTTCCAGCCTTAGTATAGGTATGTGATGCTGAACTACTACTTGGCTCTATGACAGCGGCAGAGCCATCCCCGTAATTAAAAATCCGTTGTGTATTTCCAATTGACAAATCAGTAAAATTGACATCAAAGGGTGTCTTACAACTGGAACGCTCAGCAGCCACTACATCAAAATTAGCTACTGGGGCCCTCTTTACATTTATAGTATACGACTTAGAAGAAACACAACCACCACTATAGCTAGCGGTCATCTTAATAGTGTGAGAACCAGTGGAAGTAAATAAATAAATAAGACTTTTGTTATCGAAATTAGCATCTAACACTCCATCCACATACCATTGATAACTAGTTGGCGCAGTTGGTGTGTTAGCTCGCACAAATGTAAAGGAAGTATTCTGACATGCTGCTAAACTAGGGGGAGTTGAAAAATCAGTTGCGTTTGAAACAGGGGGAACTACAATAGATTTGGTGATGCTATTTTCACATCCATTTACCGATGTAACTTTTAAAGTAAGATTATACGTTCCGGCTTTGGGGAAGCTAATATTTGGATATTGACCTGTGGTGTTGGTCATGGATGCACCCCCATCTATCGTCCACAAATAGGCATTAGCTAAAACAACGTTGGTGGGCTGAACAGATGTAGATGGGAATTCACAAGTGATTGACAACACGGGTGGATTGAATGAAGCCAAGACAGTAGGATCAACGGTAATCATGTCGGTGAACATAAAGCTAGCAGTGCATCCCGCTTTTGTTGTTACAATTAACGTTGGAGAATATATTGCTGCAACATTATACGTGTGACTAATTGATTTAAGTGATGGCCCTGTAGTGGTAATACCATCTCCAAAATCCCATGTTCTACTGAGAATGGTATCAACATTATTAACATTCGTAACTTTATCCACACTAGAATATGGTGTAGTATTATCAGTAAATACAACACCTAATGGCATGCACCCTCTATTTTTATTAGAAGTAAATTGTACAATAGGATCCTCAGCTACAAAAATCATCCCAGTCTTGTAATCGGTGGATCCTCCATAAGTTACGTCTAAGGTGATTTGCCAAACTCCACCTCTTGGAAAAATAATTTGTGGGTCTCTAGCATTTGTGGGTGGAGAAATGACTGGCCCAGCACCATCATCAAACCGCCACTTATAAATTGGAGTACCAAGTGGTAAGGGTAATCCATTAAATTTAGATTGATCAAAAAAATACGCAGGCGCATTTACGCAAACGGATGATTGTGTAGGGTTAAAGTTTGCAATAAGTTGGGCTTGCGAAAAATGAACCGAAAGCACTACCGCTAATAAAGCAATTCCTTTTTTACACTTTATGGGTAATTTAGAAATTGATGAACATATATTAGCGTTGAAGGCATCCATTTGCTGGTTGATTATTTTTTTTAACACCGCATTCATGTATTATACTGGTTGCCCCTGTTAGTGAATTATAATTCTACAAATTTACCAAGTAAATGACAAATAAGTCAAGCTTATTCTAGAATTGGTGCCCAACCTTGATACTTACCACTATACCGTTTTGTTGCTTTATATAATGGTGCAACAAATTGATCAACCCATTCTAATGATAATACCGCCTTACGCTGTATCGCTAGAGAGAATAGGTTGGTTTTGATATCTGGCACTGAAGGCAAGGATAAAATCTCAAAACCTGTCCATGGTAAATTTTTTAAAAAATCTTCCCTGTCTTTCAATGAAGAGAACGTGAATGCATGATGAACCATAAATGACTGATACCTTTTGGCATCATCTTTTAAAATAAGCTCAATTTGACGTCTTCCGTAAATTCTAATTAACTCAAATTCAGAAGGATACAAAACCGTAAAAAAATTATCCCATTTTGGATCTTCTTTGGCCTGACTCAACCACTCATACCCCGAAAAACTAGCCATTGCGGCAAATACACTTTTTTCAAAACCAATCGTATCTGGTGCATAAAAATAAAACTCCCTTAATCCTCGTTGAGTAAATCGACCTGTGAAAATGGCTCCAGTTTCCTTTCCTAAATTATAAATCAATGAATCTTCCATACTTAACAAAGAGGCATATTCCTCTGGATACGGCATTCCTTGGGTATCTGGATTCTTTATTTTTGTTCTCAAGATGATAACAAAGGGCCTCTCCTTTATAGGGGCTTTGGAAGATAACCCTAGATCAACATTAACAGACACCGGTTTTCCATCTACTGCTAGCACATAATTCTCCCAATCGTGTTGAATTTTCTGGGATTGAGAGAAAAGAGATAGGTGTAAAAAGGCAACGATCAAATATCTTCGCATAAGGGTATGAGGAGGAGGTTAAAAAAGTAAAGTAATTTCAATTCTAACAAACAACGAAATAAATGCAAAGCCTTCAACAGATAATTAACGTTTTAGAAACAGTTGCTCCGTTACAGTTACAAGAGTCATACGACAATAGTGGATTAGTTTACGGCGATCCTACTAAATCAATAAACAAGGCGATTGCAGCCTTGGATTTAACAGAGGAGGTAATACAGGAAGCGATAACACTAAAAGCAGAACTTATCATTTTGCATCATCCCCCCATATTTAAGCCAATTAAGCGCCTTTCTCATCAGGACTTAACTTCCTTGCTACTCATACAAGCCATTAAGGCTGATATCGCAGTTTATGCTTGCCACACGAACTTAGACAACGTATTATGGGGTGTGAATGGAGAAATTGCAAAACGATTAGGCATAAAAAACTTCGAGGTCTTGTCGCCCATGAATAGTACTCATCAAAAATTAGTCACATTCGTACCAATTGAAAACCTAGAGGCGGTTCGTGAAGCCTTATTTTCGATTGGGGCAGGAGCTATTGGAAACTATCATGAATGCAGTTTTATATCATCCGGAGAGGGAACATTTCTTCCCAGAGAAGGGGCTAATCCTTGGATTGGGAAAATAGGACAGCGGCATACTGAAAAGGAAAGCCGACTTGAAATAATCTTCCCTATTCATCTAAAGCAACAGATCTTGGATGGCTTACACAAGGCACATCCCTATGAAACAGTTGCCTATGATCTGTTATCTCTTGATAATACTTTTTCCCAATATGGAGCTGGCGTAATTGGTAATTTACCAGAATCCCTAGAGGAACCGCAACTTTTAGACCTCCTTAAATCGACATTCAAGACTAGCGTCATCAGGCATAATCCATTAACCAAACGCACTATCAGGAAAATTGCCTTATGCGGGGGGTCTGGTAAATCATTGATTAACAATGCATTAAGCAAAAAAGTAGACGCATACATCACAGCAGATTTAAGTTATCACGATTTTTTTATGCCAGGAAAGCGGATGCTTTTGGCAGATATTGGGCATTATGAAAGCGAACAATTTACCTCCGACAGGCTTGTAGCCATTCTAAATGAAAAATTCCCTAACTTTGCCGTCCTTAAATCAGGTGTAAATACCAATCCAGTTAATTACTTTTTATAACTCAATATGGCAACCGCAAAAGAATACTCCGTAGAAGAAAAGCTCAGTTCCCTTCTTAACTTGCAAAAAGTTGAAAGTAAACTTGATGAAATCAGCATCTTAAAAGGCGAATTGCCGATTGAGGTGGCTGACTTAGAAGACGAAATACTTGGTCTTCATGCAAGGGAAACTAGAATTGAAGAAGAGATTAATGGCATCAACGAGTTCATTGAGCAAAAAAAACAACTCATTGCAACCTCTTCAGACCTCATCAATAAGTATGAGAAACAAAGCGATAATGTAAAAAACAATCGCGAGTACGAGGCCATTACAAAAGAACTTGAAATGCAAACCTTAGAGGTTAAACTTGCTGAAAGGCATATCAAGGATGCTAATGAAGAAATTTCTGACAAAGCAAGAATACTCGATGCTGCTAAAAAGAATATTGCAACGAAAGAAGCAAACCTTAAAGTAAAAAAAGGTGAGCTAGATAAAATCATTGCTGAAACAGAAAAAGAAGAAGCTGCTCACAAAGTACTTGCAGATAAAGCACGTGCCTCAGTAGACCCAAGACTACTAGGATCATTTGATAAGATTAGAAATAATTTTAGAAATGGACTTGCCGTTGTTCCTGTTGTTAGGGATGCCTGTGGTGGTTGCTACAACGAAATTCCTCCTCAACGTCAAAGTGAAATACGTCAACACAAAAAGATTATCGTTTGTGAAAACTGTGGTCGTATTTTGGTTGATGAAGAAGCTGCTACAGTAAAATAAGCAACGAATTAAAGCATATAAAAAGCGATCCAGCCTTAAGCTGGATCGCTTTTTTGTTTTATACTAAACCCACTAATGTCTTTAAATACATCGACGCATTCTGATTCGTTCGATTTCTGTACACCAATTTCATAATGACAGAACAACTGTATTTCTTGTGAGTAAATAGAACACCCAAATCTCCTAATGATTTTTAAGACTTCATTTACCATCGTATAATCAAATTCAAGTTCATATAATATCTCAACGGGCTTTTTAATCAACGGCGTAAGCTGTAAAGCCATAGAAGCCGAACTCTTATACGCATTAATTAATCCAGGAATACCAAGTAGTGTTCCTCCGAAAAATCGAATGACAATTACACATACATTCGTCAATTCTTTTGAATCAATCTGTCCAAGAATAGGACGCCCTGCAGAACCTGATGGTTCCCCAGCATCTGATACACGATAAGTCTGTCTATCTGCACCTATTCTATAGCCAAAGCAAAAGTGAGAAGCTTTAGGCTGCTCTTTTTTTAATTGCAGCAATACTTTTTTAAACTCATCAATAGATTGCACAGGAAATGCATAGGCTATAAAACGACTTCCTCGATCGGAAAATTCTGCAGTAGTAGCCTTTTCAATAGTCTGAAAAAAATTAGGATCCACCAGGCGTTATGTTAATCTATAATAATAATGCAATCGACTATGCCCTATAACAATCTCTGCAGAGGGTTGAATGTGATTAGGGATTCTTGGTGAAGCTAACCCTTTTCCTATAAGCATAGATTCGTTTGTAATAACGCGCATTTCATCCCATAACTCACCCTGAATAAAAGAGGTCAGCAATGTTGCTCCTCCTTCAATCAGTATACTTTGAATATTCATTGAATAAAGTCGATTCAATATATCAGCAAGTGATTTTTTCTCCCTAGGCATTTTGATATACCGAACTGAACCTAAGATATCATCACGCTCATGATTAATAACAACTGTTGGTAACCCATCTTGAAAAATTTTCAAATTCAATGGTAGTCGCAGGTTGAAATCAAGTACAATACGCAATGGACTAGCGCCAGAAGCAAGTCGATTTGTAAGCGATGGGTCATCCAATAATGCAGTATCTGTTCCAATAAGAATCGCTTGTTCTTCAGCCCTCCATTGGTGAACTTGCTTGTTCACTTCATCATCCGTTATCAACAAACGAGTTGAACCTAGATTGCCAATAAAACGATCCATAGTCTCCGCCCACTTCAAGATAACATATGGCCTACTCCGCTCATGAAAACAAAAAAATCGCCTGTTTTGAAAACGTGCTTCTTCACACAAAACACCCATCTTTACGTCAATGCCAGCATCAACGAGCTGCTTAATTCCTTTGCCATCTACTTTACTATGTGGATCTTGAGTAGCCACCACCACCCGCTTTACCCCCTCCTTAATTATCCTCTCCGAACAAGGCGGCGTTTTCCCATGATGGGAGCAAGGCTCAAGGGTTACATAAAGTGTCGACTTGGGGATCAAGTGTTTTTGATCATCCTGGACTGAGTTGAAACAATTTACTTCTGCATGGGCTTCACCAAACCGTTGATGATAACCACTCCCAATAACAACTTCCTTATACACGAGCAAAGCTCCGACCATAGGATTGGGAGCAACATGTCCAATCCCCTGCTCTGCTATCAACAGCGCTTGAGCCATAAATATTTCATCGTCTAAATCCATAAAAAAATCACGATGGTGAAAATTACATCATAAAACATTTTTGATAGATATTCTATGATTCTGATGACGAGCGCAAAGTTAATTGATTTACATTTGGGCGTGCACATTAAAGCAGCATATCATCAACTTAGCGAAGACATCAGCCCCCTATACGATAGCAGGGAAGCAAAAAATATTGCTGACTGGATAATGGAGGAACTAACTGGGTGGGACCACTCAAAAAGACTGATACATCAAGATAAATTACTTGACGAAAGTCAAATAGAGAAATTAAATACCTACACAGAGGAACTGCTAGGGGGTAAACCCATTCAATATATTTTAAGCAAGGCATGGTTTATGGGAAGTTCTTTTTATGTAGATGAACGTGTACTCATTCCAAGACCCGAAACAGAAGAACTGGTTGATCTTATTAAACACAAATACCAAGATCTAAAAAATGTAGACCAACGTCAAATTAGAGTAGTCGATATTGGAACGGGTAGTGGATGCATTGCCATATCCTTAAAGAAAATATTTCCTGATTGGGAAATCTGGGCAATTGATAAAAGCCTTAGCGCATTGGATGTAACGAACAAAAATGCTGCAGCACATAGGACTGAACTCATATCTAAACAACTTGACATATTGAATAATTTCAAAAATGATTCACTGCCAACATTTGATATTATTGTAAGCAACCCACCTTATATTCCTGAAAGCGATAAAATACATATGTCTAACCATGTATTATTGCATGAACCACATCAAGCGTTATTTGTAAGCAATAATGATCCGCTACAATTTTACAAAGCCATCATAGATTTTTCTACACATCATATGCAAAGAGGCGGAATGATTTTTTTTGAAAGCCACGAAGAGTATGCTTCAGATGTAGCTGAACTAATAGAGAAAAATGATTTCGAAGAGGTTTCAATCAAAAAAGACTTTCAGGGAAAGGACAGAATGATTTCGGCAAGAAAAATAGGTTCATCCCTATAACAAAGCTATTTCTGCACAGACAATACACTTCGTGCTCCAAGCTCTTTCGCGATTCGCATAACGCTAACGACAGCATCTATATCAACTGACTTATCAGCATTAATTACGATGGTAGGCACTTCTGTTTTTTCTTTAGTGATTATGGGAATCAACACAGACTTTAATGAGTCTAATGCAACAGGTGTGGTGCCGACATAGTATTGAGTCAGAGAATCAATAGATACGACGACATTTTGCTTGGCCTTAGTGTCTCCAGTAGATTTAGGTTGTGAGAGCCTGATAACATTTGGATTTGCCAATGTAGAAACAATCAGGAAAAACATAAGTAGGATGAACAAAATATCATTCAACGCTTCTGTAAACACTTCAGCCTCGCCTCTATATTTTTTTCTAATCTGCATTTGACTGACTTATTGAGTTGGTTCCTGTAAAATATCAAGAAAATCTGCTGCAGCCACTTCCATTTTATTGGCAACTTTATCAATTTGGGTATGTAGAAAACTATACCCCAAAAATGATACAAGTCCAATCAGTAATCCAGATATGGATGTCACTAATTTTACATACAACCCACCGGCAATTGTATTCAATACAAATTCTCCTGTTGAATTGATATCAAAAAATAACTGCATAAGTCCGGCTAGTGTACCAACAAATCCAAAAATGGGCGCTGCTCTAGAGATTACACTCAGCACACTTAAATTGCGTTCAAGTTTATACATTTCTAAGCGTGCAATATTCTCCATGCTTCTTTCGATAGCATCTATTGGCTTGCCAACACGTTGTATTCCCTTGTCAATGATTCGAGCAACCGGATTATCTGTATTTCTAGTCATGGACCTTGCCGCCACTATATTTCCACTTACTATATGATCACGAATAATCAATAAAAAGTTACTATCAATACGCCCTGCTTTTCGAATAGCAATATGTCTTTCAAAAAAAAAGAAAAGAGCAAGCACAAATAACAAACCTAATGGTATCATCAATGTGCCGCCAGATTGTAGGATATCCCACAAATGCATCACTTTAGATGGTGCTTGAAGCGCAGTCACAGAAGAAGTATCTCCTAAAGCCTGTCCTACGGTATTGATTTGTAAAAATTCTAACAACATAAGCGTTCGTTTGAACAAATGTTTAATAATAAATAGCTCTCCAATGAGTCTCTCTGCATGAAGTTGCAACAATAATTACTAATAAGATGATAAAATTCTCAATTTGTTAGTCACATTTTTCCCATTCTTTTACAAGCTGTAATAAAACGTCGAGTGATTTTTCCATATCCTGAACGCTCACAAATTCATGCTTCGAATGAAAGGCCATCTCTCCAGTAAAAATATTAGGACAAGGAAGTCCCATAAATGAAAGCCTCGATCCATCTGTACCGCCCCGAACAGGGATAGAATGCAAGGGCAACCCACACGCTAAAATAGCCTTCTCCGCTTTTTGAATAATTTCTGGATGGTTGTCGAGCACCACCTTCATGTTTTTATACTGCTCTTTTACGGTGAACTCATAAGATGCTTTGGGATGCCGCTCAACTACCTTCTTCAAAATGGATTCCAGAAGCATTTCGTGTTCTTTTAAATACTCCGTAGAAAAATCACGTAGAATAAAATCAATAGAAGCCTTTTCTGCATTACCATGTATATCAACAGGATGGAAGAAGCCTTCTCGCCCTGTAGTTGTTTCGGGAGAGAATGATGCCTTCGGCAACGCATCTAGAAATTCGCCAGCAATTTTGATGGCATTAACCAACTTCCCTTTAGCGTATCCAGGATGGGCACTCACTCCATGGATAATTACCCTAACACCATCAGCTGAAAAATTTTCTGTTTCCAACGCACCAAGTTCACCTCCATCAAGGGTATAGGCTACCTCTGCACCAAGCTTTTCCATATCAACATGATCAACGCCCCTTCCTACTTCTTCATCAGGAGTGAATAAAATTTTGATCGGACCATGTAAAATAGAAAGGTCGTTCATCAAAACATATGCCAACTGCATAATAATCGCAACACCAGATTTATCATCCGCCCCTAGCAATGTCAATCCACTTGCGGTAATAATATCATCGCCAATTTTTTTTTGTAAGTAGGGATGGTCTTCTATGGAAATAATTTGTTCGGGATCATCTGGCAAGACAATAGGATACCCTTGATAATTTTCATGAAGGATAGGCTTCACGTCTGTTCCGCTGCAATCAGGCGCTGTGTCAACATGAGCGCAAAAACAGACTACAGGAACATCATGATTTGTAGTAGAGGGTATAGTTGCATATACATACCCAAACTCATCTAGATGTGCATCTAACACACCAAGTGCCAATAGCTCACTAACAAGCAAGCGTGAGAGATTTTTTTGTTTTTCTGTTGAAGGAAATGTTACGCTATGAGGATCACTTTGTGTATCAATTTTAGCATATCGAATAAACCGCTCAGCAATCTGTTTCATACATTACTATTTTTCAAAAATCATGGGCAAAGCCCAGAAGTCGTTAAGCACTAGAACTCATAAACAATTTAGGCGAATCGGTATCCCCTCAAAAATGATAAAATATCCATTTTTTTCTTTCCTTCTAATTGCAGCTCAAGAATATTAATCCAACCATTTAAGGCCCTAAATCGCAAATATGACTTTCCGTCTGTATCAAAATTTCCAGGGGCAATAGTTGCATTAGCATCATCATATGTTGCCTTAACTATTTTCAACATCTTCCCTTCTAGAGATGTAAATGCAGCAGGATAAGGCGAAAGACCACGAATTAAATTATAAATTTCGTGTGCAGAAGATTGCCAATTTATTCGTGCGGTATCCGTTGTCAATTTTGGTGCAACCGGAATAGTACCATGAATATTAGTCATTGCATCTTGTGGAAGCGGATTTAGATGATGCCCACAATATCCTTCCAGCGTTTTATGCATCAAATTTGCTCCAATCAACATCATCTCGTCATGCAATTCCCCAGCAGTCTCATCGTCTCTAATAGGAATTAGGTCTTGCAATAATATATCTCCTGTATCAATTTCTTGTTTCAATTTAAAGGTGGTAACACCCGTTTGCTTTTCTCCATTAATGATTGCCCAATTGATGGGAGCCGCACCACGATAGGCCGGTAATAGTGATCCATGCAAATTCAACGTTCCCATAGGAGGCATCTTCCATACCACTTCAGGAAGCATTCGAAAGGCTACCACCACTTGAAGATCTGCTTGTAATGCACTAAGCGATGAAAGAAACTCGGGATCTTTGAGCTTGATTGGCTGTAAAACAGGGAGACGGTGTTCGATCGCATATGTTTTGACAGCGCTCTGCGAAAGCTGCATACCTCTTCCTGCAGGCTTATCTGGTGCAGTAACTACAGCTACGACATTACATCCTTCCTGGACTAGCTTATCTAATGTTGCCACGGCAAAGGCTGGCGTTCCCATAAAAACAATTCGACAATCTGTTAAAGATGGCATGGTGCAAAGGTAGGGAAGAAATATGTTGGGAGTTGGGAGTTGGGAGTTGGGAGTTGGG
>CAJBBV010000167.1 GCA_903951405.1 uncultured bacterium | reverse complement strand
CGATTTTAAAGTTGCTCGGTACCTCAGCACCAATTTCTTCAATGGTAGCGCCAACTTCATGTCCAAGTATGTTAGGGTATTCTTGTAGTTCAAATAAACCTTTGAATCCATTTAAATCTCCTCCACAGAAGCCCACCATCCCAACTTGGAGCAAAACTTGATTAGGCCCTGGTATTGGTTTTTCAATTTCCCTCAGTTCTGTTTTGCCTACCTCCGTTAAAAATAATGCCTTCATTCTGTTAGGATTGTTTGCGTGGGATATTATTTTCTGCTACACCTTCAAACCACATGGTATTTTTTACAGGGGCAACTATTGATTCAATTTTTTCGAGTAGACCTGCTGGTATGTTAAAATCAAGGGCTGATAAATTTTGAGTAACATTTATGGTATCGCACATGCCAACAATAGTACTTGAGATATCTGGATGATTTAAGGCAAACCGAATCGCCACATCGCTTAGCTTGACGCCATATTCATTGCATAGAGAAATTAAATGGGGTTGTACAGCTTTGACTTTGTCTGGTGCATTATGCCATACAGGAAGTGAGGCATCGGATAAAATGCGCTGCATCAAAGGAGCTGCATTCATTAATCCAAAGTCATTCTCTTTTGATAGCGGCACGAGCTCTGCATTGATTTCATCTTCAAGCAAATTAAAGTGTGCCCAAGAGAGTACCGTATCAACGTCAACCTCTCTTGAGATAGCCGCAAGATAATTAACTGGTAGTCCGGTGATGCCTATGAACCTTGCTTTACCTGATTGCTTTATTTTTTGAATGGCAGGCACTGCTTCATTTAGTACTTGTTCTTTGGTTCCAAATTCAATGTCATGCAATTGATAGAGGTCTACATAATCAGTTTGTAATCTTTCTAGCGATTCATCAATACTGTCTATGATTCGTTGATATGAAAAATCAAAGTTTCTCAGGCCATACCTACCACATTTAGTAGCCAATATAATATCATTTCTTTTTCCCTTGAGTGCTTTTCCTAATCTTGTTTCAGCAAGGGTTTCTCCGTAGAATGGTGCAACATCAATGAAATTAATACCATTATCTATTGCGAGGTGGACTGATTTAATGCCTTCAGATTCGTCGCATACATCAAATGTATTTCCTAATGGGGATGCTCCAAATCCCAAAATGGATACTTCTAATTCTGTTTTACCTAATCTCCGGTATTGCATATCAATAATTTATTCTAAGCGACTAATTCTCTTTTACTGTTTTCAAAAAGCTCACTACCTTACCATGGGATTGGCTAATAGGCATCAATGGTGGTTCCACTATAATGCAACTCCATAGGACTTCCGAAAGTTACTCCGATTCTTTGTCCAGTCCAACCTCTCATAATCTTATCCTTCAAATCTTCCTTATTAATAGAAAACGATTTTGGCTGCCCGAAAACGGATGCTGTAGCGACAACCAGGAGAAGGAGTAGTGAATGTGTTTTTTTCATTTTGTTGAATTGTAAAATCAATGTAGCTAAATTCGGTAGATTTTATGAGATTTAGCATCATGAAATTTTATTGAATCGTTTAAAGAAGTTCTTTTTCATATTGAAATCAAGCAAATCCAATTCCTATATTGCCTTAACTTCAAAGGATGAAAAAACCTATTTTATTTTTTGTATTCTTTTTATTGGGGGCAGGAGTATCATTTGGGCAAACAATTAAGGTATTGACTCAAGGTCAGCCAACTTCCATACGTGGACTATCTGTGCCAAATGACAGTACGGTATGGGCAAGTGGTAGCAAGGGTTATGTGGCAAAGAGCGTCGACGGTGGGCAAAGCTTCAGCTGGTTGCTTGTGTCAGGGTATGAGGAGAGAGACT
>CAJBBV010000166.1 GCA_903951405.1 uncultured bacterium | reverse complement strand
CTTTAAGTACAAAATGCCTTCGCCTTCATAAAAAGCAAGAGATAGTGAATCCAAGATCCTATTTTCCTCTTCTTCCTCAAAATCTTTGACTACAAATCGATCTATCAACAAATAGGTATGTTGATTTGGCTTCCATTTCTTCTGAGTAATTAATTCTTCAATTTGAAGAATTTCATTTTTATCATTTAAGAAAAGCCTTGAAAATCCTTTTTGCATTAATATGCCAAGCTCTTCTTCTGCTTTTCTGTTTTTAGAAATGATAAATGGAACAAGTAAATATATTTTATCTGTATTATGGAAGGTTCGAATGCTTTTTAATACATCTGTCGTATCATCTTTCTTTACTTCCTTGCCAGATATCGGAGATATGGTTGTACCTACTCTCGCATATAGAAGTTTTAGGTAATCATAAATTTCAGTCATGCTACCTACGGTGGATCGAGGTGTTCGTGAAACAACTTTTTGTTCTATCGCAACAGCAGGACAAAGTCCAGAAATATAATCAACATCAGGCTTGTCAAGACGCATTAAAAATTGCCTTGCATAAGCACTTAAACTCTCTGCATACCTTCTTTGACCCTCTGCAAACAGTGTATCGATGGTCAATGATGATTTTCCGGAACCGGAAACTCCCGTAACTACAATGAGTTTATTCCTAGGTATTTCTACGTTTACGTTTCGTAGATTATGCATCCGTGCTCCATGAATGTAAATGGAGTCTAGCGGTGTGATTTTTTTTGCAGATGTATTGTTTTCCTTTACTGGCTTGACTTTTGGCATAATGATTTTACAAAGATAATGTGAAACTGCTTAATGGTAAATACGTAGTTTTCCCATGCCCTTAACATAGCGTTGACATTTATACGCTTAAGGGGCCTACAACAAAATACGTATTTGCTAAAAATACCTTCTTAAAAATTTTGTGCAATTTTCAATTAGTCTAGTTTTGACATACGGTATCGCTGAAATGAATGAGCAGATAACAAATTAGTTCACCAATTTTTTCGATATCAACCAATCCAAATCCAAACCAAAAAAACCATTCAAATGAAATCCATTACAACCCTAACCGACCAGCAGCTGATTCAGCTTTTTATTAACGGAAATTCTGAATCATTGGAAGAGTTGATAAAAAGACACAAAGACAGAATCTTTACGTCTATTGTATTGCTTGTAAAAGACAAGAATCTTGCGGAAGATATTTTCCAAGATGCCTTTATAAGAATAATAGACACTTTACGTACCGGAAACTACACTGACGAGGGTAAATTTTTGCCATGGGCATTGAGAATCGCACATAATCTTTGTGTTGATCATTTCAGAAAAGTAAAGCGTTCTCCTCTTGTTCAGAACAATAATGAAGATTTTGACATTTTTGAAACCATTAATGTGTCTGAAGAAGGTATCGATGGTAAAATAATGAAGTCACAGAGCCATGCAAAGGTTCGCCAGATGCTTGATATGTTGCCTGAAGACCAAAGGGAAGTGATTGTAATGAGACATTTTGCTAATCTCAGCTTCAAGGAAATCTCTGAAAAAACCAATTGTAGCATTAATACTGCTTTAGGAAGAATGCGCTATGGTTTGATTAACCTTCGCAAGATGATGGTTGAGCACCAAGTTGCCTTATAATTTAAGAAATGATTTTAGATATAATGAGGGGCAGTTTCTGCCCCTTTTTTTATTTAAGCCTTTTCAGTTCTTCGAATGCATCAATTCCACACTGTAACCATGCAGCATATTCGATGGAATTTGGGGTATATCCAATAGGCGTAGTAAGAAGTTGCTCATTCGGTGATACTAGAGCATACAGTGGTTGTGAACTGGCATTAAAGTTTTCAGTCTCAAATACACCCCATTTATCGCCCACTGTAGTGATGCGGATGGTTGTTCCTGATTTTGTTGTATAATTTGATTGTTGGTCAGCTGGTAATACGCGCTTATCGTCAACATAAAGCGATACTAGAATGAATTTTTCCATAACCTTTCTTACTTCTGGCTTTATCCAAACATTTTCTTCCATTTTGCGGCAATTAACACAAGCCCAACCGGTAAAGTCAATTAATATAGGTTTATTGAGTTTTTGTGAAAGCGCTAATGCCTCATTGTAATCTTTTAAGGGCTCTTCGCAATTTATAGGAGTCTCATATACACTATAGCACGCTGGAGGAGGAAAACCGCTTACAATATTGAGGTTTGACCATTTTGTATTGGTTATTCCAGGTAGGAGATAGAGCGTAAATAATAGTACGAGTAAACCGAGTATTTTTCGTGCGGGATGAATTTTTTCTGACTTGGATTCATGTGGAAAATGGATCAAGCCGATTAGATACAAAAACAATGCGATGAAAATGATGATCCAGATTCCAAAGAATATTTCTCTTTTTACAATGGACCAGTGTGCTACTAGATCTGCATTTGATAAAAACTTCAGGGCTAAAGCTAATTCAATGAAGCCTAAAACGACTTTCACCGTATTTAGCCAACCACCACTTTTAGGAAGTGAGTTCAGCCAATGTGGGAAAAGGGCAAATAATCCAAAGGGAAGTCCTAGTGCCAAACCAAATCCCGCAAGTCCCGCTGTGAGTGGCCAAGCCCCTTCTGTGGCGGTACCAACAAGCAAGGTGCCAAGAATAGGGCCCGTACATGAAAAGGAAACTATAGCCAACGTAAGGGCCATGAAGAATACTCCAGCGATACCAGACCCTTGTTTGGCATTCGTAGAGTTTGCAAGTCCACCCGGTAACGTTATTTCATAAAACCCAAAAAAGGATATGGCGAAAAAGATAAAAATGGCAAAGAAGGCAACATTGAGGTAAACGTTGGTTGCAATGTCGTTATAAATGGTAGGGCTTACATTTCCTATTAGGTGAAATGGTATGCTGAATGCGGAGTAAATTAAAAAGATAAAAAAGCCATAAAGTATAGCAAGTTTCTTTCCTGAGCCCTTATGGCTGCTGTGTTTTGTAAAAAATGAGACCGTTAATGGAACCATTGGGAAGACACATGGGGTAATCAGCGCAACCAGTCCTCCAAGTATACCTAAAAGAAAAATACCCCATAAACTACTTTGTTTTTCCTCATGTGTTGCTCCGCAATTGCGCATTGGTTTTGAGGGGTCTAATCCTGGGATTAAAATTCTAGAAGCATTGCTTTTCCCTCCCAAAAGGGGTATGGTGAATTTTTCTACTTCTCCAGGATAAAATGAATCTCCTTTTCCATAAGTAAAACTGAGGCTAGTTTGTATATCTCCGGGAACTATGTTAGTAAACTCAATGGTAGCTTCAAACCTAACCTTGTCTTTATATACCTCAAATTGTTGCTGCTCGAAAATATCACTTTTAATTTTTTCTGAAATACCACTAGCCGTTAATTTCTCGGTAATCTGAATGGACGAATCTGATAGAGTGAGTCTAGTGGCATCAAGGCCTTCAAAGATTGATAAGGGAGAATAAATTTCCCAATGATCATCGTTGTTGGTTTCAAACACCAACTTGTATTTACTTGCTGAAATTTTTGTTGAGCTGGCATTCCAGTGAACGTTGCCTTGACCCTGACCCAATAAAGACAATGTAAGCAACAAGGCTAGGGCTAGGGCTTTGTATTTTAGCATGAGAAGTATTGTATAGGATTATCCTCCTATGGGTATTTTAAAATTAAACTCTGATGTTGGTAGACAAAGTTGATCGTTGCATACCGTGAATTCTACTTTTCCATTGAGGTTTGTTTTAGCCTTGGTTTTTGTATTGATCACTTGAATGAATGTTACTGTTTTTTCATAAAAATTTACATTACCTGGCCAAGCCTCTTCCCATTTAGTAATTTTCTTTCCCTGCTCAATAAGCTTCCCATCCATTTTCAATAATGGATTTGGTAAATAGGTTATTACTGTTGGAGCAGGTCCTTCAACAGTTTGCTCCTGGGCATACAAGTGGTAGTTACCTGAAATGGTAGCTGTGAGTCGCACTTCATATTTTTTATCTGCCACTTTTTTAGCGGAAGTTGCCCAACTTACTTGTTTGGCTGAACCAAACTGCGCAAAGCTCCCCTCGATTAAGCATAGGAAAAATAGGGAAAATAATATGTTTATTTTATACATAATTATAATTTATGACAGAATGACTTCTTTTATTTTACTTAAGAATAAGCTTTGAAAAACTGTTTTGCCATCAATGTTGTTTAGCTTTTCTGAGCAAGCTCTTTCAGGATGGGGCATCATTCCAAATACAGTTCTTTCTTTATTGCAAATTCCTGCTATATTATAAGCAGCTCCATTTGGATTAGCTTCTGGTGTGATGGCTCCATCTGCATCACAGTAACGATAAATTACTTGGTTATTTTGAATAAGTGTTTGCAGTGTTTTATCATCTGCGTGAAAACGTCCTTCTCCATGTGCAATAGGAATCATGAGAGGCTTTTTTTCTTCTCCTGTAATAAAGACATTTTTGCAGATAAATTGTTGGTTCGCATTTTTTAAAAGAACACCTGGTAGTAATCCGGACTCACATAAAATTTGAAAACCATTGCAAACGCCGAATACTTTACCACCTCGTTGAGCAAAAGCTATTGTTTGTTGCATCATCGGACTAAACCTAGCGATTGCACCACATCTAAGGTAATCGCCAAAAGAAAATCCTCCAGGTAATATGATGCAATCCTCAGTGGTGAATGCCGACAAATCATTGTCTTTGTGCCAAAGCTCAATTACTTCCTGCCCAAGATCATTTCTTAATGCTCCAACCATATCTTGATCGCAGTTGGAACCTGGAAAAATAATAACACCAAACTTCATAATAGGTCTATTTAATGCAAATTTATAACCTTTCTGCCAATGTGCTGATAAGACAGAAAAGTTTAGCCAATTAAGCAAAGAAATAATACAACCAAGAGTAGCAAATTGGGTAAAAATTTACTCTTTGGTGACCCAAATAAGGGTGAGGCCAACACAGAGGCTGGTATCGTAATCATAAAAAAACTAAATGGCGCGTGTTCAATCCTTAAAAAGGCTATTAACGTGCTCACGAGAAATAGTAGGAAGATGATGGTGTGCACTCTTCTTGCCTGAATAAGCATTTTGGTTAAATTGTTGAAGTAATAAAGAAAGCCAAAAAATGGTAGGGCAAAGAAAAAGGCTGATCGTATCCAAAATGGTGTAGGCAAATTTGGGAAGGTTAAGTCTGCATTTTTAAAGTGAAAGAGAATTTTCAAATCCAAACTGTCGGCTAGGTAGAGCCCTGCTATTAAAAAGTAATAGGGCAATACAAATCCTGTTATCATCAACATCCATTCTCTTAAGGATGCAGGACGCATGATAAATAAAGCGGCACTTAGCCACAAAAAAAGTGGAAGATTGCCTGGACTAAAACCGGCAATAATGCCACCTGTAAAACTAGCCAATAGAATTGCACTGTTTGGTTTGTCTTTTTTGTAAAATGTGGCAATATTAGTGAGGACTATCAGTAGCAGTCCGTTAGTCAAAAGATTGTAGGATTGGTATTGAACGGGAACCAAGCTTGAAAACAATACGAAGCAAAGCGCAGGAATGAACCCCGGACGGTCAATCAGCTTTATGTCTGTTATGATTTTATTTAGTGCAAGTGCTTCAGTTAAAATTAATATTATGGATAAAATTGAATTCCAAATAGATTGTTTCTCAAAGAAATGGTTGGTTGCTTTTTGAAATAAATCTCCAAGCGGTTCATGCTCGATGGGTATATTCAATTCTAATAGCGAAGATGGGGCATGAAAATGTGGAATAGCTGCAATACATGCTAGCAATAGGAGGGAAAGTGGGTTATTATTTTTGAAAAATTGAATCACGCTTTGTATATCAAAAGTCTAGTTTTGCGAAACAAATATAGTTCTTGTACATACAGGGCAGGATTACTTGTCTGAGCCCAACTTGTTTGCCATATTTTGGCATAAACTCATAGTCTCTATTCAGATTTTTAAGTGTAGGCTGTCTTTTTAT
>CAJBBV010000165.1 GCA_903951405.1 uncultured bacterium | reverse complement strand
GGTTACCACAACGCACCCAAGCATGGGCCTTTAATAAATTCGTTGTGTCCTTGGCTAACCCGAAATACAATGTTGAAGGCACCCCACGTCGTTGCAACATCAATTTTCCCGTCAAGGCCTGATCATAGCATTTGCTTTGATGGAAAGTGTAGCGACTAGCTCGTCGTATAGCCTGTTCAACATTGCGCATACCATCTGAAAGAACAGGCTCTAACGATGTCTCTGCATGCACCTTCCCTATTCGACCAGCAATACGTTTAAAGGGCAGAATCAAAATAGCCAGCTTCATGGCATGTAACAAAATCCATGCCTCTATAAAATTAATGTAGTCGCTTAATGGCCGCTTTTTCATTCTACAACTCGAATGATATTCTTTTCCAACAATTGATCAATCAATTCTCTGGTATCTTTTTCACACAGGTCTCGCTCCACTTGAAACTCTTCTATCAATTGATTAATCAGTGCTTCAAATGAAATACCCTCTTTCATTTTCTGCCATATGACCGATGCCACAGAATTTAATCCGAAATAAAAACCCGAAGTCATATCCAACATCACCACCTCATCCCCTATTTTAGATTGGATGATTTCTGCATTTTGAATATAGGATGGATGAGTTGACACCGATCTAGTATTTAGTTATTAACCTCAAATTTACATGATTAAATGCAAGCGATTCATATCGATTCTTACAAATCCCGAACTATCATCTCCGCAACGGTCGCAATGCTGTTTTCATCAGCTGGCCGAGATATCAACATCGTCTTGGCTGTATTGGCAATGCGACTGAATACCATAAAATGTTCTTTTTGCAAGCCACTAAACCCAATATATTCACCACGATAGGCATTACGCTCTAGCCGTTGAAAAAGTTCGATACCCTGTATGGCTCGGGTAGCAACTTCAGAGACTGAAGAATCTTTCTCAATCAACACGACACGCTTCACTTTCATAGGCGTTCTACTAAATCGGTCATGAAAATAAACACCATACTTTTCTTGATCAGGCCTAATCTTTCGGTCCTTTAGGCCTCCAGCAATATCAATTTTGTCATAGGTATCCAACCAATACTTCATCATGGGATAAGAACTGTACAGATACAATTCCTCATTGGAATCACTAATAACAGGCACACAAACATCATCTGAAAAAGGGATAAACCCCTTGTTGATCATAGCGGCTAAGGTGGTTGATTTTCCAGCACCAGACTCACCCATGATCAATACCAATTCGCCTTGATCAATAAAAGCAGAACAATGCAATGGAATCTGGTTGCGCTGATGCAAGAGGGCCGCAAACGCATTCGATAAACAAAAGAGTCGGATGCTTTCCCAGTCAGCACCTTCTGTTGGTTGAATAATTAATTTACTGCCCTCTTGCACATAATAGGAAGCAATGTCTTTTACATGCAAGAGATATTCACTAGAAGAAATCATAAGATGGGAAGATCGAAAACCTGTTTCTCCTGCAATGGTATCTGGCACATCACCTATTACCAACTCAACATCCGTTCTACCCGTTTCCTCCATGGGAAATAACTCGGGAAACAACACAGATGATTGAATGGTAAGTCCATATGCCCAATAATAATACATACGATTTGAGTATCTTTAACCAAAGATACTAATCGCTTTTTCAAGCCCGAATGAATTATATAAATCAATTTAAAAGTTTCTATGTACAGGCTAAGGCCATGTTCGGCGAGATTCACAAAATCGATAAACGGCTCGCTTACCTAAATCTGCTTAGCAAGTCAGTCTTGGCCATTACACCATTGATTTTATTATACCTCACCAAACGATTGATTGACCTGATTTCAACTGGAAACTTATCTTCAAATGAACTCATCACGCTTATTTGTTTTTTTGCTGGGACACAAATCTTCACCTCTATCATCAGTCAATTCTCAGAGTATACCAGCACGCTATTTCAACAAAAAGTATCCGACAGATTTTCTGCTAGAATAATTCAAAAAGCGTCTCGTGTCGACTATACCTATTTTGAGCAACCGGAATTTCACAATACGCTCCATCTTGCCCAACAACAAGCACTGTATAGAGTAGGACAATTAATGCCTGCCATCAACAGCCTCATAGCATCTGGATTATCCCTTGTTTTTTTGATTGTTTTTTTTATTTCGATAAAAGCCTACTTCTTACTGGCCTTTATCGTATTAGCTATTCCTATTAGTATCAATAAATGGATTCAAGGAAAGCGATTAAGTAATCTCGAATTCACCCTAGCCCCAAAAGAACGCGAAGCAAATTATTTTTTTCAAATCCTAACTGGTATTCAATGGGCAAAAGAAAACCGGAGCTTTCAATTTGGAGAGGCCTTTGGTAATAGGATGAGGGGACTGCGTGAACATATTGCTTCGCTAAAAAAGAATATCCAACGGGCTGCAATGGGAAAAAACATCTTGTTCGACATACTGGAAATAGGATTGATGACTGCAGCCATTGGATACTTATCATGGCAAACCATGGCCAAGTTAATGACCCTTGGGGTCTTTGTGATTTACCTGCAAGGCTTTCAGCGGATGCAGAGTAGTTCTAAGAGTTTTTTCCAATCTATACTGCAACTATTTCAATTGAGGATTTTCTTCCAACACCTCTTCGATTTTTTTGCATTGCCCGAAACATCAGATAAAGAAGATTCCAAAGAAAATTTTCCTGAGGCCATCCATTCATTACAGTTAAAAAATATCTCCTTCACCTACCCCAATGCAACAACACCAATCCTGCATGACATAAGTATGAACGCACGTGCCGGACAAATCGTCGCCATAGTCGGAGAAAATGGATCAGGGAAAAGCACGCTCGTTAAATTATTAGCAAAACTATATAGACCCGATGTTGGACGATTCGAGATTAATGGTATTTCGTTCGACAATATCAAGTCAAGTGCTTTCTATGAGCATAGCGCATTTTTTTTCCAAGACTATGAAAAGTATTTTATTGAAGCAGGACAAAATATTCATTTTAATGTAGAAAAAATAACCGAAGATGAATCTGCCACGAAAGCTGCTGCCGAACAATCCGGCGCAGATGAATTCATTCAAAATCTTTCATCAGGTTATCAAACTAAACTAGGTAGTGTATTTCAGGGAAGTGAGCAGCTGAGCGGTGGACAATGGCAAAAGCTTGCCCTGGCTAGAATATTTTACAAGGAAGCAAAACTCATCGTATTGGATGAACCGAGTAGTGCACTCGATGCCTTCTCCGAACTTCGTCTCTATGAAGAAATTAAAAAAAACAATCAAGACAAAATCGTCATCCTTATTTCACATCGATTGTACAACCTCAAACTAGCAGATCATATTTATGTGATGCAAGACGGAAAAATTCTAGAAGACGGAACATTCAACACCCTCATCAATCAAGAAGGATTGTTTCAGCAGATGTATGAAAAGCAGCGGATTTGATGAGTTTGAGGCAATAGGCAAGGAGGCAATAGGTTAAGAGGAAATAGGCATTAGGCAAATAGGCAATAGGCATTAGGCAAATAGGCAATAGTAAAAGGCAAAAAAGCGTTCGGCTGTTAACCCCCAACACCCAACATTCAACTCATTTCCAACCCCCAACACCCAACATTCAACTCCTTCCCAACTCCCAACTTCCAACCCATTTCCAACCCCCAACTTCCAACTCATTCCCAACTCCCAACTCAAAGCAAAAAAACCTCCATACGTACTCAACTAACCACCCTCCTCCACACCATCAAAAACGGCCTCAGCGGGAAATAAAGAAAAAACAAATAATTAGGTAGGGGCAATAGTTTCCAATCGTTGGGACTAGTCAAATAGGTTAAAATAAGCCCCCAATTAAATAATCCCTTTTTATTTTGTGACAGCCTGTATTTCAAATGACTCAATCGATTTTCATCATCTGCATTAACTGTACTCATGGATGCCATAGATCTATAAATTGAATCAAGTGCATTAGCGAAGTTAAATTCATTACTTACGCTCTTAATTTCTGCTGGAATTTCTATATTGAATAAATCATTCAAGATGGCAAAACTGATACAAAGATGATCTATGCAATTGAGTTCTTTGGCACGAGCCAATACATCATGCCAATAAAAATTAACCTTACTCAAAATATTAGGCAAATCAAACAACCACTTTAATCTAAACCAGGCATGTTCTGTTCCATGCGTGCAGAGGTATAAAAAATTATCGATGGGATTTAATACCGAAATCTCTTCATTCCCAATCTTTTGCTTGGAAAGCATCGAAAAATCGATTGCAGGATCTAATGTAAAACTCCCTAAAGGACCACGAATCTTCCAATGCAACTCAATTAAAGGAAGTATTAAACCATGTGATGGCATGAAGGATAAATCGTGATTGGTTTTTTTGAAATAATTAATCTGCCTGGGAGTTAACGTGCTCCAATCAGGACTTGAAACATACCCCTTACTTTTTAAAAATGCTGCTACTATATCTAAGCCTGATGCTTCCACCCAAACATCAATATCTAAAGTGTGACGTAATGAAATGTCTCCATAATATTGCTCAGCAATTGGAATGCCTTTTAAAAACAATCCATTCACGTGGTTAGAATGAAGTAAGTGTTGTAATGAAATGATCATCTGCTTTGAGGACAATGACTTGATTGCATTATCATCAGCCTGTTGCTTTAATTGCAGTTTAAGTTCATCAGATATAGAACTCGAATTTCGAAGATGACTATATACAAGTGGTGCAATACGATGGCGAATCACCAAAGAATTAAACTGTCGCTCATCAATTTCTTCTAAAAACAATTTCTCCCTAAGAGCGATATCATGTGAAGATGCATTTACTTTAGCACAGGTAAGCAATAGCTTAAATTCTGGCGATGAAATTGATATGGACATTTTATTACTCATTAACTATCGCATCAAATACATCTTACCATATCCACTTTGAAAATATCGATCTGTATTGAAATTAGCGCCTTTTAATTTTTCAATTTTTTTACCCCGTATATCTGTCATAACTCGGTAGAGATATACCCCATTGGCAAGCGCCTGACCATACTGATCAGTGCCATCCCATTTATAGCTGGTAATATTATTCCCGATCCGCAAAGGGCCTAACTCAGCCATGGTAATTTCCTTGACAATTTTGCCGGTCATGGTCAGGATTTGAATGCGCAAGTTACTCGGAAGATCCGCACCTGTGAGTGTAAATACAAATGCGGTAGAACTGGTGAACGGATTCGGGTAGTTCAATAAATTCGTAATCATAGATTTGTTGTACACCACAAAGAGTACACGGTATTCAAATGCACCGGATGCATTATTGCTTCTATCCTTACCCGTAACAATAAGTTCATATTCTCCATCCTCTGTTAAATACGGTTTATAAATTACTGAAGCTGTATTGTCCTTTCCTCCTGGGGTAAGCGTCGATGGGACAAATTGCAATGTATCGTTATCAAATTTGATAGAACGCATTGCACCATCTGGATAGCGCAGTTTGACAGAAAATAAGCTCGTATCATTGAGTGCTAAATAATGGCTATCGTCTTTTAGCTTAACAAGAATAGTTGGCTTAGGTGAAACAATATCTTTATTGAGGATGTGTAATCCATCAAACGTTACATCAAGGTTTGGCGCATAGCGATCGGCCTTGACAAAAATAGTTTTATTAAGGTAGTTATTAAACAAGTATTGTTCAGGCTGAGCATAGTTAGGGTTAAAATTGACATAGACTGAATTCTCCCCAATCATTTTCTGGCTATCAAATGTGTAATCGATTACCAGTGTATCACCGAGGTTTTTCAAGGGCTTTCGTATGCCATCAAACAATACCTTAGTCGTATTCGAGGCATCCGTCAAACTCACATATAGCTTAACACTATCAAACGGAATCGGTGTTATGTTTTTAAACGCTAGGTTGATTTTCATCGCCTCACCGACCTCAATAGTGTCTTTGATGGACACTTGGGCAACAGGAGTCAATGCACCCTCTGGAAGCGGAAGGTACTTCACTTGAAGGTACTTCAACTGCCAAGGAGTATTTTTTACAGAGTCCTTATTATTATGATAGATTTTTAAGTAGGGGTAAGTCTTCGCGTCAATAAACGAAAGCACCGTATCCTGCTGTTTGGTGCTACTAGAATACAATAAGGTTTCATTAAAATTAGCTCCCACCCCATATACATTATAGGAAATTTGATCTGCAGATTCCGGCTCCAACGAACTGCCCCTCCAACAAAGACTATCCCAACGTTGCGATGGACCAATCATGGGAGTGATGGATGTACCAGAATTTTGCGCACTAATTATATCATGTTTTGAAGTTAACACACTAGAAATATCTGAACCCATTTGCTGATCAATTATATTCCATTGACCCTTAGGATCTTTTCTGGCAGTAAGAATAAAAGGAACATTATGATAGAAGGAATCTATTTTATCGAATCCAATTTCTTTAAACCTATGATATAAGGATTTCCCTGCACCCAATATGCTCGTATCCTGTTTCCATTGATCAATATATTGAT
>CAJBBV010000164.1 GCA_903951405.1 uncultured bacterium | reverse complement strand
TTGTATGTTATAACCCTTGGGATGAAAGCACACGTAGCGAAGGTCATCTTGCCGGGATCAGTCAACTCATAAAAGAAACCTCAGCAGATGGAGTGGTACTAGATACCAGAGGTGCTTCAAGCAAAGAACTTCAAGATGCTTCTGATCAAGTTAGAAAAGGCGTCATCATGTATAGCGAAGGCATGGCGATTCCCAAAGACATGCCTATGATTGTTAGTGGGAGAGTACATAATGCATTGTATTATGTGCCGATGCTTAACTTGAATAAATTCATTAAACCTTCCTTTGCCATTTTTCGTGTAGCAGAACTCTATAAAGAGCGTATTCAACGTGAGTTCGCCACATCATTTTTTAATGGGTATGGAACTGAGTTAAATATTTTTGCACCAGGTTTACCATCATGGGCCGATGAACAATATACCTACCTAGGTAAAACAACCCGCATCCTGAGAGAAAATACAGAAAACTTTACTTCAGGAAGATTAACGCCAGTCATTGAAACAAGGGAAGATAGCATTTGGGTAAATGAGTGGAAAGGCGATGAAAAAAACATCTATACCATTTATAGTATTATTCCAGAAGGCTACAAAGGCAGTCTATTCAAGGTGAATCCAAAAAAAGGATACCATTTTGTAGACATTTGGCATCATGCTTTACTTGAGCCAATGAAGATTCAAGATGATTTTTTAATTGAAGCTGAAACAAATGCCTTTCATGAAAAATACCTTGGCACAAATAATGAAGGAGAAATTGACTGTATTGCTCAATTACCAGAAATTATTCACGCTAATATAACAGGTGATTTATTAACTCTATCTGCAGAAAAATGCAAAACAATTTTGTTGTGGAAAGGTGAGCCCGCATACAACAATGTACCCATTACCTTTAGTCCAGGGAGCCATACCATTAGTGTATACAAGCAGTTTGGTATGTGGGAAGGAAAATTTGTAATTCAAGCATTTAATCAGGGCAATTTAGTTGATGAACAAGTGCTCTATCTTAAACCTGGAACAGCAAGAAAAATTAATACAATAAAAATATCGGTTCCTTCTACCGTAACAACTAAGTTAGAAGGAATGAAGAAAATTCCTGCTGGGCCATTTTTATTTAAAGAAAGTCATGGCGACGAATTTATTCCTTACCCGAACGAAGGCGTTGGCGAGCAATTCAACATGCCTTCATTTTATATGGATGAATTCTGTGTTACCAATTCAAAATTTTACACCTTCCTACAAGCAAGTAAGTATACCCCTTCGGACACAGTAAATTTTTTAAAGCATTGGAAAAAAGGAAAGCCTTCAACAGATATATTAAATAAGCCCGTCGTTTATATATCCTATGAAGATGCCAATGCATACGCAACATGGGCAGGAAAGAGACTCCCTACCGAAATTGAATGGCAATATGCAGCGCAAACCAGTGCTTTACATGAATGGCCATGGGAACAAAAAAATCCAGTCACTAGAAAAAAAGTGCCCGTAACTGAATCACTCACAGTCATCAATATCGAGGGGATAGATTCCAGTTATTGCAACTTAGGAAATGGGAAAATTGATGTTGTAGGTAGTTATCCAAAAGGGAAGAATCCATATGGCATCCAAGACTTAGTCGGATCCGTTTGGCAAATGACTAAGGATCAATACGTAAATGGAAGCTATGCATATATCATGCTCAAAGGAGGCTCCTATTTCAAGCCCTCTGGGAGCTGGTGGTATGTACAAAGCGGTCCACGCGAATTGCATTATAGGCAATATCTACTTAGGGTTTCACAAGGATTTGAACGAAATGGCACCATCGGATTTCGATGTGTGAAGTAATTTTAGGTAAGCTAGTCTGTTAGAAACAAGCAGCTAATTTTTTTTCTATACGTAATTAAATTAAGTATTTATATGTAATAATATTTTTGCCCCCCTAAAAAAAATTCTAAGCTCTTTTAAACATACTACTTTCGGCACCTTGTCGTTTTAGGTGTATGTTTAGTACTGAAGATGTAAACTCATCCCTTTTGCAAAGTAGTGTATTTAATAAATTTCACCCACTTCGAGCAGAACATATTACCAATGAAATTCAATTAGGAAGAAATCTAAAAAATGATTTTCTTTACCCCTTTCAAAAAGTAGATGACGATCTCATTGTGCCTCTTATGACAAAACAAATAAGTCCAAGAAAAAAAATAATACACGAGAAGAGAATTAGTATAATGTATTTCACCGACCCCATTTGTTCAACATGCTGGATTATCCAACCACAACTTAGAAAACTACAGCTGGAGTATAATGAGCATGTAAACATTGAATATAAAATGAGCGGACTACTCCCTTCTTGGGAAAATTATAATCGCTTTGGTATAACAACTCCAAGCGATGTAGCTGCCCATTGGGAAGAAGTATGTTCCTATTATGAAATGCCGATTAACAAAAATATTTGGCTTGAAGATCCATTACCATCTTCTTATCCACCATCTATAGCATTTAAGGCAGCAGAGTTACAAGATACTACTAAGGCCGTTTTTTTTCTCAGGAGAATAAGAGAAATGGTATTCCTAGAAAAAAAGAATATTATAAAAAATGAATTCCTTCAAAGAGCTGCATTTGATGTTGGATTAGACCCTGCGAGATTACTACAAGACATAGAAGGCAAGGCGCAAGAAAATTTTAAGGAAGACCTCATCTTATCCGAAAAGTTAAAAATACAAGTGCTTCCTACGTTGATATTTGCCAATAATAAGGGTATTGAACTAGCGTTAAATGGATTTCAACCTTACGAAAGTTTTGTCGACGTTATACATCAGTTAAAGCCCGATGTGACAAAATCCGAATATCCAAAAAGTCCAAAATATTTATTCGAAGAGTTTCAAACCATGACCTCTAAAGAATTTTCATTTTTAATAGACGAAAATGAAAATAAGTCAAGAGAGATATTAAATGATCTTTTTGATAAAAATCTAATCACAAAATTTGAAAGCACATACGGCGACATGTGGATTAATAACTTTAATCAAATAGAATCATAACGATAATCGTTAATACATAACATAAAAGAAGGCAAGCAGAAAATTACTGCTTGCCTTTTGAAATTCAATACACAACTATTCTACCTACTCCTTTACTGACGTGTTTGTTACAGGCGCAGATTGTTCCCATTCAGCTCTGTTGAGCTTCTTTTTTTCAGGAGCAACTTGATCGCCATTATTACCATCATATAATCTGCCATTTTTCATTACATACTTTATGGTATTGGTATTTCTAATATTTTCTAATGGATTTTTATCCAAGATGATAAGATCAGCCAATTTACCCACTTCAATACTACCTAGATCTTTATCTAATCCAAGTCCCTCAGCACCAAGTATAGTCGCTACTTTTAATGCATCAATATTTCTCATACCACCGCTCTGCATTGCCCATACTTCCCAATGATATCCAAGACCCTGTAACTGACCGTGACTTCCAATACCCACCATACCACTAGCTTCAACAATTGACTTCATGCTTTGAGCATGTTTTTGGAATACATGCTCTTCAGGAAGAAACCAGGTTTCACGTCTTCTTGATTTTTGTGCAAGTTCCTCATAGGGAGTAAAGAACTGAAGCTTTTTGTTACTGTATGGATTATCATTTTCATAGTAATAATTTTCTGCCCATGGTCCGCCATAAGAAACTAACAAGGTAGGTGTAACAATCATTTTAGCATCAGCAGCTGTTTTGGTTACATCTTTATAAAGTGGGAAAATTGGAATCGAATGTTCATGCCCTGGATACCCATCTAATAGGTTGGTCATGTTTAATTTGAAGTCTAATCCACCTTCTGTTGTTGGCATCAACTTTTGGTTCTTGGCTGCGTTAATAATCCATTGCCTAGCCTGACGATTACCCGTCAAATACATTTTTATGTATTGAGTATTATAGTACTTACTATATTGTTTTAAAATACTTTCAGCTTGGCTTGAATCTTTTACATTGTATGCCCAATAGCCTACACCTGGACCAGTTGAATATACACGTGGACCTACCATTTGTCCGGCCTCAACCATATCAGCATACGTAAGCACATCGGTCGTGGCGGTTTGAGGATCTCTAGTGGTAGTCACACCATATGCTAAGTTTGCTGCATAAATCCAAACTTGATTTTTGTGTATCCCCCAACTTGGCCACATGTGCGCGTGCACATCAACAAACCCTGGAATGATAGTCTTACCTTGAACATCAATCACTTTTGTTCCAGCAGGTGTTTTTACATTTTTGCCAATCGACTTAATTCGATTGTTTACAATCAACACATCTCCTCTGCTAATTACTTCATCACCATTCATTGTAATGATGCGTGCGCCTTTAAGCAAGATGGAAGAAGCGGGAATATCTTTCTTATAATATACTTTCACCCATTGCTCATCCGGATGATATTGAGCATTCTCTTTTTTAGGCTCTACTTTTTCAGTGGCTTTGCTTACGGTATCTGTTGTAGATTTTTGTTCAGCTAATTTCTTTGCGGTTTTCACACTGTCTTCAAAGGCTTCTGCTTGAGCAACATTATAGACGATATGTGCAGCGCCTAAACTCCAATGTATGGTTTCTCCACCGGCAGACCATGAAGGAAATTCGCCACCCAATTCCGTTATTTTTTTACTAGGGAATTCAGCACTGCTTGCGTCAGCCACAGAAATAGTTACAGGCTTACCTGTTGAAGGAATAGTTATAGCATATATGTTGTTATTGACTTTTGCAATAGCCTTCTCTCCATTTGGAGAAAGCCAAATTTCACTTGCAGGCGATGGAGGGTTATTTTCTTTGGCTTCATCAGTACCTAGTGTTTCAGGAACAATACACGCATCTGAAGGAACTGGCTTCCCTTTGTACATAGCTATTGATCCGAATGTCGTAATGCCACTGATTTTTGCATGCGTCTTTTGATCAGTACCATCCCATTTAATGGAAATGAGGCTGCCATCAGTATTTAAGTAAATGCGATCATCATTTTTAGAAAAATGAGGATTATATCTTCCTCCGGCTTTGTCAATCACGTGAATATCACCACCCATTGGACTTATCCAACACAGATTATCTTCAGCATCGTCATAGGTTGGATCAGCAGATGCTTTGAACTTTTGTGCAGGCGACTGGATAAAGATAATTTTTGACCCGTCTGTATTATAACGCATCGATTGAAATAGTCCAGATGTTTTGGTGATTGTATTGAGTCCAGTACCCTCAGATGAAATAATATGAATAAACCCACCTTGATTACTCCATGAACTAAACACGATTGATTTACCATCAGGGCTCCATGAAGGTTGTGCTTCTGTGAAGTCATTAGCCGTTAATCGTTTAGGAGTTCCATTCGGATAATCCATGATATATAATCTGTTCAACACAGTAAATGCTAATTTTTTCCCATCGGGAGAAGGAACAGCATCTCTAATTTGAGTTGCCATAGCAGCGCTGGTATCCTTGATTGGATACTTGAATAACACTTCTGGGCCCAATTCCAATTTTCCATCTACTTCATATGGAATCACTATAGAGTTTCCGTTTTCGATATTGATCTTATTGATTTTCCCTCCAAATGAAGCTATGAGCGATTTGCTATCTGGCGTAAATGCCATAGCTGGGAGCACTCCGGAAACAGCAATGGATTCCTGATCATCTCGTTGAACAGGATAGGCCAACCATTTTTCATCACCAGATTGTAAATCCCTTAAGATAAGTCCTGTTTTTGCCTCATATCGAGTGCCATACACTAACCATTTGCCATCCTTTGAAAGTACTGGAGTAAATGCAGAACCATAGCGACTTGTAAGCTTAGTCCTTTTTGCATTATCCCGATCATAGACACCAATTTCATACTGAGGAAGTTGCGCATTGTAATTCCAAGAGCCGGTACGAAAAGAATAATAGATTTTTTTACCGTCACTACTCACTGCTGGGTCAATTACTTTCAATGATGCTGGCTCATCAATCAATTGGGTACCACTACCCCCATCTTTGTGAATCATATAGAGTTTATTGACTCTTCTTCCCTTCGAGTATACAATATAATTTCCGTCGGGGGTCCAGGCAGCTGAAGTGAAGTTTTGATTGGTTTCTGTAGTCAGCTGAACAGTATCTTTCTTTTCAGCATCGATATACCACAGATTTTCTGCGCCACTCTTGTCAGAAACAAATAATATTTTTTTGCCATCTGGACTAAATCGCGGATGCTGATCAAAAGCTAGTCCCCTTGTTATTTGCATTGCTTTGCCCCCTTGTGATGGAATAGAATAAATGTCTCCCATCATATCAAAAAGGATAGTCTTTCCATCTGGACTAATATCCACAGATGTCCAAGTGCCTTCAGTGGTTCTCAACTCAAACATCCGATCTGCCTTAAGCGGAAGATTTTTGTATCGAGTAAATGCAGTATCCCTTTGAGCAGAAGCATGAGTAGTAATTCCCACCATCAGAAATATAGATAAAACGAGCCTTATTGCTTTCATATCGTCAGTTTAGTTTAGGCCAAGTTATTGCATTGACATGAATTGGCATACATTTTAAAATAAGAATTTTGCCATCCATAAACCTTTTTAATCATAAACCAAATTGACTTTCACTTGTATTACTCTAGCCCTATACTATCTGATACACATGAAATATAAAAGGTTAACTTTTAATTGAAATAAATACATCCCTAATTACACGATAAACTAAAAATCTTCAGCATCTTTGCATGGAATATCAATTCATTTTATGAAACACATTTATTCTATCGTATTGGGATTATTGATCTTTTCTTCCTGCAATAACCAAACAACACAAACCGAAGTTTCAGCAACTCCTGGGGAAGACACCATGACCATTCAAGAGAATGTACAACAAACAAAATACACACCTGAAATGGTAGTGAACAAACATGATATGACATGTGGCATGCCCGTTACAGCAGGGATATCAGATACATGTCATTTTAATGGCAATGCATATGGATTTTGCTCACCGGAGTGTAAAACGGAATTTTTAACCAAATCAATGAAAACTAACTAATAAAATATACTATGAGTAATGTAAAAGCATACGGTGCACAAGACTGTAAATCAGCCTTAACTCCATTAGTAATCAATAGGAGAGCCCTTAAGCCAAATGATGTTCATATTGAAATTTTATATTGTGGTGTTTGCCATAGCGACATCCATACTGCTCGGGATGAATGGGGCGGGTCAATGTATCCTGTTGTTCCGGGACATGAAATTGTGGGGAAAGTGAAAGCTATTGGATCTGAAGTAAAAACATTTAATGTAGGACAAACAGTGGGTGTTGGCGTAATGGTAGATAGCTGCAGAACTTGTAAAAATTGCAAAGATGATTATGAGCAATATTGTGAGTCTGGCGCTACTGGCACCTATAATGCAAAAGAAAGAGATGGCTCTGGAGAGATAACAATGGGTGGATATTCCTCTGAAATCGTTACGGATGAAAAATACGTATTACGCGTCAATCAAACTGAAAACCTTGCTGCAGTAGCCCCATTGCTTTGTGCAGGGATTACTACTTATTCACCATTGAAATTTGCTGGTGTAAAAGCAGGAATGAAAGTAGCGGTAGTTGGACTTGGCGGACTTGGACACATGGGGGTGAAATTTGCTGTCGCTTTTGGTGCTGAAGTAACTGTTATCAGCACCTCAGCGTCAAAAGTAAAAGAAGCACATAACCTTGGTGCACATCATTTTATATTAGCATCCGATACTGATGCATTAACTCCATATGCTTCAACATTTGATATTGTGCTCAACTGTATTTCAGCAGATCATGATTATATGCCTTATCAAAATTTATTGAAGCTTAATGGAAAATTGATTGTAGTCGGACTTCCAGAACACCAACCCAAAATATCAACTTGGGGGTTATTGAAAAACAGAAGAAGTATTATGGGATCGATGTTTGGAGGAATTAAAGAAACACAAGAGATGCTCGATTTTTGCCATGAAAAAAATATAAGTGCAGATGTTGAGATCATTCCAATCTCTTATATCAATGAAGCCTACGATCGAATGATCAAAGGGGATATTAAGTATAGGTTTGTTATCGACTTATCTACCCTTAGCTAAATTCTAAAGGCTAGTATAAAGCTTGGAAGAAAGAACCTCTAAGGGAAATCCTAATTTAATTTTTGCAATTCCTGTTGGAGATGCTTTGCGGGAACAACACCCGATTTTCTCCACTTGACTACTCCATGTTGAAAAATAATCAAGGTCGGCACACCCTGTACATTGTATGATTGGGCTGCTTGGGGATTTTTATCAATATCAATCTTAATAATGGTTGCGGTATCCCCAATGGCTAGCTTCAAGTCCTGCAAGATTGGCGCCATCATCTTACATGGCCCACACCACTCAGCAAAAAAATCAACAAGAACTGGTTTAGATCCACTAATGAGTTGACCAAAGGAAGTACTACTTGACATGTTCTGTAGATTTTTTCTTGAATAAACTAAAAGTCAACACACCCATGATGGCAAAATATAATGTGCTATTAAGTGGCTTGGATGTGATACGGCAGGTGCCAGAAGAACAACCAACGAATTTCCAATATAAAAATCCACCAATGGCTCCAACTATTCCTCCAATCAAATAAAGCCAATTTTCTTTAAAGAACGATTTTAATTTATTTTTCATGCTTCCAATTTATGTTCCAATACTCTCCAAGGACCACCATTGTATACCTCTTCAAACCCTTTGCTCATAAGTATTTGCCGCGCAGATGCACTTCGCATACCAGAGGCGCAGCAGGTAATAACAGGTTTGCTATGAGAAATCTTAGGCAAGTGAGCCGCTAAGGTATTCAATGGGATATTTATAGATCCTTTAATGTGTCCAGCACTATATTCTCCAGGTGTTCTTACGTCTATGATTTGAGCACCTCTTTTTTTCAATTGAGGAAAATCTACTGAAGCTTTCTCTTTAAACATTGTTTTAAAAAAATCAAACATGATAGTAGCGTTATTGTTTATTAAATGAATTATGATTTGCTAACTGTTTTACAGGTTTTGATGCCCAACACATAGTACAGCGGACAAAAGTTGATTAGGCTAGTAAAGACTAAGACGCCAGCGGCAACTAATGACACAATGGCCACCGTTCCACTTAACACATCTGAAAAGTATAATCCTACAAGGACAGCCGCAATTAAAAACCGGACTAATTTATCTGATGATCCAATATTCTTTATCATAGTATTTTTATTTATACTCAAAGCTAACTGTTCGATTTTCAATGATATATGACATTTGTCACATTCGAACTATTTTTAACAATAAAGTATTTCTTGAGGATAAATGCATTGGTTAGATAAGCGAAGATGACAGGCTACCCAGAACACATTTTAAAAAAGCTATTAAGAGTTTGATCTATTTAGTTTCTTAATTGTCGTGATATCAAAGAAATAATAAAAAGGACAAAAACCGAACAAGGAGGTAGGCAACAACGCCAAAACAAGAACTAGTATGGATAAACTCAACACGCCTACTTCAATACCTGCCATAAAATAACTAGTTAGCAAAATCGCTATTATAAATCGAACTATACGCTCAAAAAACCCGATATTTTTTTTAAGTGCCGGACGATTTGGTCTTTTCGACATTTTATCCTTTGGCACGGTATCCCCAGATATATGAGTATAGACAGCATTACTCACTAATTGTTGATATGCAACTTCTTTATTGTTCAATACCGCTATGGCTAGATAATTTTTCGACGCGAATAAATCATTTAAAATGGCATCTTTAAATATAATCACATCATAATTACTTATGTTTCGATCATTCATTCCCTTATTTCCATTAGCCTTGAGGCCGTTCATAGTATAACAACTATTAAGCGATATGAGTCCAACAAAGCAAAGTCCAAACACCAAAAAAAACATACTGAATTGATTAATTTCTGATGGTTTTATTGCTTCGCTTTTCATAATTATTTTTTGAATAACAAAACTAATTATGCCATCGACGGGAACAAATGATAATAATCACGGATTTTACAAAAGTCTAAAAACTAAATTATTGTATGGGTAAATCTAAAAGATTTAATAGCTGATGGGGTGAACAATAAAAAAAGAAAAATATATACAGTTAATACACAAGGATAGATTTACTCACAGAGTAAATTACTTTAGGGGAAAGAAGTAAGAAGAAACTATTACATTCTATACGCCACAGCATTGATATTCATGCCTGCGCCAACTGAAGCAAATAAAACTACATCACCCGCTGTGAGGGTATGCCCTTCTTGTTTTCCACGCAAAACTAAATCCAGTAAAGTGGGGATAGTAGCAACAGAACTATTGCCTAGCCAATGAATTGACATTGGCATGATATGCTCGGGTGCTATAGTATTGTATGATTTATACAATCGATTCATCATAGCCTCATCCATCTTTTCATTTGCTTGATGGATAAATACTTTCTTGAGTTCTTTTATATCAATGCCATTCTTATCTAAACATTCTTTCATGGCTATTGGCACATGCTTAACAGCGTATTCGTATACTTTTCTACCCTTCATCTTTATGTACCTTACCTCTTCAGGGCTACCAGGCAGATAAGAACACCCCATGTTAATATAATAAGCCTCGTCATTACAATGGGATTGTACACTTGATCCGAGAATACCAGATCCTGTATACTCATCAGAATCTTTGTATTCAAGAATACACGCGCCTGCACCATCAGAAAAAATCATGCTATCCCGATCATGGGTGTCAATGATTCGAGAGAGGGTTTCAGCTCCAATAATTAATGCTTTGTGAGCAACACCTGCTTTGAAAAAAGCATCTGCCTGAATTACACCTTGCAACCAACCTGGACACCCGAATAAAAGATCATATGCAATACAACTGGGATTTTTTATACCTAAGAGATGTTTAACCCGACTTGCCAATGCAGGAACCGCATCGGATTGAATTGAGCCTTTAACAATATCACCAAAATTATGGGCAACAATAATTTGATCAATTGTTTCAGGATCAACACCACTCATTTGAATAGCTTCCTTTGAAGCCAGTGCAGCCATATCGGATGTACTCAACGAACTTTCTGCATAACGTCTTTCTTCAATACCCGTGATTGCCTTAAATTTTTCTACTATGATTTCTGAAGGAACATCAATAGGCTCATTTTGCTCACTATAAAATTCAGAGCCTACAAAATCCTTATTGGCCTTCACTAAACTTGGAATATAAGCACCGGTGCCTGTTATAACAGATCTCTTCATGAGAAACATTTGAGCAAAAGTAATAAAAAGACGCTAGACGATAGTTGCTAGTAATTAAATAGGTGTGGAAGAGGCTAAGCATTATGCTTCTTAAAATACTGATATGAGAACCCAGTAGGCACAGCAACCATAACCGCCATGATGATAAAAAATGAAATCATTGCATATGCTGGAGAAACTATAGCCCCTAAAATAACTTGTAAGATTCCTCCATACATCCACCACTTACCGGCCATTTTATGAGTAGCCGTCCAGTTATCTTCATTTTCCAAAGTCCATGGTACTCTGAATCCAACAAAATAATTAGGCTTGACAGATGGAAAAATATAACCAAGTGCAGCAAACAGTAACCCCATCAATGAAAAAAGATACTTCAGGAAAAAATTACCTGGCTGAACGGATGAATAAACTATAATTAATCCAAGTACAGACATGAAGACGACCATCAAATAACCAATTTTTCCAAACAATGCAGGG
>CAJBBV010000163.1 GCA_903951405.1 uncultured bacterium | reverse complement strand
TGGCGAAATTAGTTTTCATATGGGTTGGTTATACCATCGTGCTGGACCGAATGTGACCGAAAAAATGAGGAAGGTGATGACGATGATTTACATGGACAAATACATGGAATTAAAAGTACCAGAAAATAAAAATCAGCAATTGGATTGGGATACCTGGTGTCCTGGGGCTATCATTGGGGAAGTAGTCAGCACCCCAATTAATCCTGTATTATACTCTTCAAATTAATTAAGGTTGCATATCCCTAACAAACCTTCGATATGGTTTTAGTGGGTATTGAAATTTCCTAAATTCGAAAATCGGATTTCCATATTTCGTAAGTGATTGACATGACCATGAATGAATTTCGTGCAAATCTTACGTGTGATGTGGAAGTTATCTGTTTGTAGTGTTGGGGGTTTATTCATTTTTCTCTCTAGTTACGCACAAATCAACGTTAATACTGTCGATGATTCTACCTATAGGTATTTGCCTGATATTAATGTTGTGGGTAAGAATAGTAAACGGGATATTCAATTATTACCCGATATTGTTGGCACCTCTATCTATGCTGGAAAAAAAACATCACTCATCTTACTTGATAATGTAAAAGGGAATGTGGTCATGAATACCATGCGTCAAGTAATGGCAAAGGTTCCAGGCATTCATGTCTGGGAAAGTGATGGAAGTGGAATTCAAATTGGTATAGCAGCAAGAGGATTAAGTCCGAATCGTAGTTGGGAGTTTAATATTCGCCAAAACGGATATGATATTTCTGCTGATCCTTATGGATATCCGGAGGCCTATTATAATCCACCATTGCAGGCTGTTCAGCGTATAGAAGTTGTCCGTGGGCAAGGCTCTCTGCAATATGGTCCTCAGTTTGGTGGAATGATTAATTATATTTTACGAAACGGTAGTGAAATAGAAGATCCGATAAAAGTTGAAGCTCATCAGAGCATAGGCAGTAATGGAATGTTTAATACATTTACTGCGGTAGGCGGAAAGAAAAAAAAGTTTCATTATTATACTTTTTTTGATCATCGAAATGCACAAGGGTATCGGCAGAATAGTCGGTATTATACCAATACTGCATTTTCAACCGTAACCTACTTGCCTAACCCTAAATTATCGCTAACTGCTGAAGTGATGCGTTCACACATACGAAGTCAGCAACCCGGTGGATTAACCGATGCTCAACTTTCTCAAGATGTAAAGCAGAGTTATCGAAGTCGAAATTGGTTTGATGTTACCTGGCTAACATCTGCTTTGATGGCGAAGTATTCGATAAACAATAATTCTAGGATAGATGTAAAGCTTTTTAATGTTTTAGGGAATCGAAACAGCGTAGGCTACATGCCAGTAGGCGGAATACCGACAGCAGATAGCATTAATCCTATAACGGGTCAATACAATCCACGAAATCTCAATACAGATAAATATAGAAATGTTGGAGCTGAGGCGAAGTACTTGGTTAATTATACTTTATTTGGACTTTCTAATTCTCTATTAATTGGGGGGCGACTTTACTATGGCAATACGTTTCGCTATGCAGCAGATGAGAAGGGTAGTGTAGGCTCAACCTATGATATGTTTTTAGGAGGAGGTGTTTGGACTAAGGATATCGATTTTGCTTCTGGCAATGCAGCGCTATTTGCAGAGCATATTGTTAGAGTAGGAAGTCGTTTTTCCATTATACCAGGGGTAAGGGTAGAGTATATTAAGGGAAGTGCACGTGGACGAAATGGCTTTAAAGACAATAGTGAAATTCTCCTTCAAGATTTATCCAAGCAACGTAAATTTTTATTAGGAGGTTTGGGGCTTTCGTATAGAATGAAGTTCAATACTGAATTGTATGCTAATATTTCTCAGGCGTATAGGCCTGTTCAATTTGCAGATTTAACTGCACCTCCAACTTCCGATATAATTGACCAAGACTTAGCAGATGCAAAAGGATATAATGTTGATTTGGGGTATCGCGGGAAGGTTCATGAAATACTTGTTTTTGATTTGAGTGGATATATTCTTCAGTATTCAAATCGTATTGGGGTGATTGTGCAGCAGCGTCAAGATGGAAGCTTTTATAATTATCGTACTAATGTTGGCAATAGTCGTAGTAAAGGAATTGAAGGTATGGTGGAGGTCAATCCTTCCCGATTTTTATTTCAAAAAAATACGTTTGATGTGAGTGCATTTATTTCGTATTCTTATACTGATGCACGCTACGGAAGCCTAAAAGTTATTACCAAGAATAGCAATAATGAATTGGTCGAAAAAAACTTAAGAAATAAGAACGTTGAGAATGCACCAATGCATATCCTGAGAACTGGGTTGACAGTGGCATATAAAAAGGTTTCATTAACTGGGCAGTATAGTTATGTGGCTGATTCGTATAGCGATGCTAATAATACCATTACTCCATCAGTCAATGGACAGGCAGGGTTGATTCCTTCTTATAAGGTTGTCGATTTAACCGCCACCTGCCAAATTTCGAAAAAAATAAATGTTAAACTTGGTGTGAATAATTTATTCAATGCAGTTTATTTTACTCGACGATCTAGTGGTTATCCTGGTCCTGGTGCATTGCCATCCGATGGCAGGACTTTTTTTATGACTGGAGTAGTGAGATTCTAAGTGTATAAATCTTTGTCAAGAGATTTTGTATTACATGAATCCCTTGAAGTGTACAGTATAGTAAAATCACAAATCAGTTATTCATGATTTTACCATACTGTAATGCTTTTTGAAGCTGCAGCCTATTTTAATTCAACAGTTCGCCTGCCTCTGTACTTCTTAGTCTAATTTTTTTGTTCCCATTTTCTATTACAATTCTATAAATCTTTTTTGTATCCTTAACTTCATGAAAGTATTGAACAAGGTATACGTCTTTATGAATTGACCATTGTGGGTATTTTTGTGCGATAGATTCTCTTACTGGTTTTGGTAGCGCTATGTTTTTAAATCGTTCTGCAGTACGGTAAATTTTTCCTTCTTTATTATAAAATGCAAGAATTTCTCCATCTGGAATAAAAAAGGAAACATAGTATTCTTCGAAATCCTCATCATATAAGTCGGAGTTCTTAATGTCATAATTCGCAACTTTATGCTCTAGAAGTCTTACAGGTTGTGCTGCAGCGGTATCGTCAACTGATCTTAAGTATTTGTAGTTAAGGCTAACTACTTTAACTTCTGGAAGCGTTATCTGGCCGATAGAATTAAAGTTAAATGCTATGATGAGTACACTGATTAAGGAGATGACATTAAGTTGTTTCATGGTGTTTAATTTGTAGTTATAAATGATTTCTATTTTTTAAATTGAAAGTCAAAACTACTAATGGACCACTCAGCAATCAATGGTTTAAGTCAAGCCGTACTCTGATCTTCATCAGGATTTAATTTTAATAGCCTTATTTAAAGCATAAAAATATATTAATGCAATTAAATTATAAATGGTTTTGTGAAACGAAT
>CAJBBV010000162.1 GCA_903951405.1 uncultured bacterium | reverse complement strand
TAGGAATCGGGAGCGGGTTACTATGTTGCGAGGGAAGGGATCGAACCTCCGACCTTCGGGTTATGAGCCCGACGAGCTACCGCTGCTCTACCTCGCGATGTTTGGACGGCAAAGATAGGTGTTTATTAGTTCATGTGCAAGTTTTACGGGCTGTATATGGAATTTGATAGGAAACTAGCAATTAAGGATTTTTTAGTATTTTGTATACCAATAGATGTTTGACCTTAAAAACTTTAATAAATGACCAATTCCAACATTTTTGATGCGATTGTAGTAGGCTCCGGTATTTCTGGAGGCTGGGCAGCAAAAGAACTAACAGAAAAAGGATTAAAGACAATCTTACTTGAAAGAGGACGTAATGTGGAACATATCAAAGACTATGAAGGCACCGAAAAAAATCCTTGGGAATTACCACACCGTAATGCCAGAACCGAGGAAGATAAATCTAACTCACCTATTCAAAGTAAATGCTACGCATACGATGAGGTATCAAAAAAATTCTTCGTAAACGATCTTGAAAATCCCTACAATCCTGTAAAACCATTTGATTGGATTAGAGGAAATCATGTAGGTGGTCGCTCCCTGATGTGGGGTCGTCAAAGTTATCGCTTAAGCGATTTGGATTTTGAAGCCAATGCAAAAGATGGCCATGGAACCGACTGGCCTATACGCTATAATGATCTTGCGCCATGGTATAGCTATGTTGAAAAATTTGCAGGCATTAGTGGTAATCGAGATGGTATTCCTAACTTACCCGATGGTGAATTTCAACCCGCTATGGAAATGAACTGTGTTGAACAAATGGTAGCAAATAATCTTAAAACAAAAATGGGTCGTCCGATGATTATTGGAAGATCGGCGAATCATACTGCAAAAATTGGTACCCGTGGCCCTTGTCAATTTAGAAATAAATGTCACCAAGGTTGTCCATTTGGAGGTTATTTTAGTTCCAACTCTGCCACACTACCTGCAGCTTTCGCAACTGGTAACTTAACTTTAAGACCAGATGCCATCACTACAGAAATTTTATATGACAAAGAAACAGGTCGTGCAAAAGGTGTTCGAATTTTAGATGCGAACACCAATAAAACAGAAGAATATTATGCTAAAATAGTTTTCTTAAACGCATCTACCTTAGGCACTTCTCATATTTTATTAAACTCAGTATCAGAAGTTTTCCCAACTGGATTTGGAAATAGTAGTCAGCAAGTAGGACATAATTTAATGGATCATCATTATGGCGTTGGCGCGAATGGTGACTTTGATGGCTTCCTAGATAAATATACTTACGGTCGTCGTCCAAATGGTATTTATGTTCCTCGTTTTAGAAACTTAGATGGCGGTTCCTCTGCAGGTTATGTTCGTGGATTTGGTTATCAAGGCGGTGCTTCTCGTAAACGTGGCGATGCAGATGGCATTGGTGTTGAATTAAAAGAAAGTATTACAGAACCAGGCAATTGGAGTATGGGTTGGGGTTCATGGGGTGAACACTTACCTTATTATGAAAATAAAGTAAGCTTAAACAAAGATAAAAAAGACAAATGGGGATTACCTACCCTTGATATTGATTGCGAATTCAAGGACAACGAAATGAAGATGCGTGTTGATATGAAAAATAGCGCAGCAGAAATGTTAGAAGCAGCTGGTATTAAAAATATTACTACTTACGATAATATGCCTGCCCCAGGATTTTGTATTCATGAAATGGGAACGGCTCGTATGGGTAAGGATCCTAAAACTTCTGTTTTAAATAAATGGAATCAAATGCATGATGCTAAAAATGTTTTCATTACAGACGGTTCCGCCATGGCTTCATCCGCATGTCAAAATCCATCATTAACTTATATGGCATTAACTGCAAGGGCAACTGATTTTGCAGTAAGCGAATTAAAAAAAGGAAATCTGTAAAGATTTCCTTTTTTATTTTAATTGTGCTTTTATTTAATTAATTTTTATGCCTAATGCTTGATGCACCGGAGGTATTAGATTCTTTTACATTTGGATTCCCTTTGTAATCAATGCTACTTGCACCAAGTGAATT
>CAJBBV010000161.1 GCA_903951405.1 uncultured bacterium | reverse complement strand
CCCAACTCCCAACTCCCAACTCCCAACTCCCAACTCCCAACTCCCAACTCCCAACTCCCAACTCCCAACTCCCAACTCAATTCATCTCACCAACCTCTTGCTGAAACGACCGTAGTGCTTCTTCAATTTCCTCTAGGGTATCCATCATAACCAATTTGGTGCGGAGTGGCTTCACATTGGAAATGCCTTTAAGGTAGTTGGCGTAGTGCCTTCGCATTTCAAAAATGCCTACCCTTGGTCCTTTCCATTTTAACGAGGCTCTAAGATGCTCTTTAATAACGTCTAGTCTTTCTTCAAATGTAGGTGGATCTAATCGCTCACCTGTGTTGAAAAAATGTTTGATTTCCCTAAAGAACCAAGGATAGCCAATGGCTGCTCGGCCAATCATGATGCCATCAATTCCAAATTTGTTTTTGTATTCTAATGCTTTTTCAGGGCTGTCTACATCACCATTTCCAAAAATGGGAATATGCATCCGAGAATTATTTTTTACTTTTTCTATCCAGCTCCAATCTGCCTCTCCTTTATAGAGTTGACTTCTTGTTCTACCATGAATAGATAATGCTTGTACTCCCACATCCTGCAATCGTTCAGCCACTTCGATGATGTTGATGCTGTCAAAATCCCAGCCCAATCTGGTTTTAACGGTCACAGGGATAGAAGTTGACTTAATAACCGCTTTCGTTAATCGAATCATTAAATCAATATCTTTTAATACTGCTGCACCAGCCCCTTTGCATACTACTTTCTTTACGGGGCAACCAAAATTGATATCTAATAAATCGGGTTGAACAGTATCTACAATTCTTGCACTCATGGCCATCGCTTCCTCATCGCCTCCAAAAATTTGAATACCCACAGGACGTTCTTCTTCAAAAATATCAAGCTTCTGCCTGCTTTTGATGGCATCTCGAATTAGGCCTTCGCTGCTAATGAATTCCGTGTACATTAAGTCGGCCCCATGTTTTTTACATACTGCACGAAAGGGAGGATCACTTACGTCCTCCATAGGGGCCAGTAACAAAGGAAATGTCGGTAATTCTATCTTGCCTATCTTTATCATAGATGTAAAGGCAAAGGTACAAACTTGCCTTTTGTATACATAGATAAACTGATAATCTTTATATGGAAAGTATAACGCCGAACAGACCTGGCATGACAGAACGTGCAGGTATTTTTATCTTGATTGCATTAATGGGCGCCGGCTTCGTTGTAGGCGGTGGTCTTTCTTTTGTTATGTGGAAAGCAATGACTGGTCAATCTATTGCACAAATGCAGGAATCTATGATGGATCCTTCCTTTGTGAATGAGGTGAGGGTAATTCAAACACTACTAGCTGCTTTTATTTTTTTTATTCCAGCATTCATTACAGCATTTCTATTACATAAAAGGCCATTTATCTATTTGGGACTTGGAAGAAAGAACTCACTTCCAACTATTGGAATAGCGATGGCATTAATGGCGGCAACGATTGTACTATCTGGTGCGTTAGCTTCACTAACTGAAATGATACCTCTCTCAGAGAGTATGCGTGTGTATTTTAAAGGACTTGAAGACACATACATGAAGCAAGTGTTGGTATTGTCTCAGATGACTGGAATTCCTGATTTGCTGATTAGCATTTTAGTTATGGGGTTGGCTCCTGCCATTTTTGAGGAAGTTTTTTTTCGCGGAGGATTACAGCAAATGATGATGAAAGCAACAGGGAAAGTTTGGTTTAGCATCATATTTACCTCGTTGTTGTTCAGCGCAATTCATTTTTCATATTATGGATTTATTTCGAGGGCTGTAATGGGGATTGTGCTCGGACTTCTTTTTGCCCGAACTGGTAATTTGTGGGTTCCGATTTTAGCTCATTTTCTGAATAATACAATAGGAGTCATTCAGGTCTACATCTTGCGTGTTCAAGGAAAAAATATTGAAGACAATATGGATGATAAATTTCCATTATGGTCTGGTATACTAGCTATAGTAGTAATCTATAAATTATTTACTTTTTTTACTAAAGCTATTGCAAAGGATAAGCAGAAGGAATTAACTCTTTCCCAAAACGTTGAAATAAACTAGGTAGAGTATGAAAGATTATTTCAAACTTTATGTATGTTCCGATGGAGTAAAAGCGTCATTAGTAAAAGGAATTTTAGAAGAGCATGGTATACCTGTAAGTATGATTAATAAGCAAGATTCTAGTTATGTTTTTCTAGGTGATTACGAAATTTGGATACCCGAAGTATTCACTGAAGAGGCGTTAGCCGTTTTTAAAGAAATAGCATTAAATTGATCTTGATGGCATTTAATATTTCCGTTTTTACTACACGAGCCAAAACTGCCATTATCTATACAGCTGTTATGCTTACTGGCATGTTTTGGAATGAGTGGAGCTTTTTTATATTGTTTTCCGTTGTTCACTTTGGTTGTTGGTACGAATACCAAAAACTATCATCACTTATCGATCCTTCATTTCATCAAAAGCATTTGCTAGATAGAATAGGCTTCCCTTTATTAGGATGGGGCTTCTTGCTTTTTGCCACAACAGGAAAACTTGAAGTGCTTAATGTGCCGTTGGATACAATTGGAATATGGATAATACAAGTATCGTTATTTTTATTGCCTGCTCCATTTTTATTCAATAAACAGTATTCGTATAAACATTTTTTACGATCACTTCTTGGGTTATTATATATTTCTCTTTCGTTAGCCTTACTCATTAATTTGAGAAGTGGTTGGATTTGGGGGTTTGCAAACGAGGGTAGCTCACTTCATGCAATACTTGCCTTATTCAGTGGACAAATCATTGTTATACTATTAATTGTAACCATTTGGATTAATGATACCATGGCTTACATCGTGGGATCTTTAATTGGCAAAACTCCACTTACTGCCTGGTCTCCTAAAAAAACCTGGGAAGGAACAATAGGTGGTATTTTATTGAGCTTGATAGTAATAGTTGTTTTTTTTTATTTCATGGCATCAATTACTATCGATTTGATTGTACTCGTTTTAATTGCCGCAGTTAGTGGAACAATTGGCGATTTGATTGAGAGTAAATTTAAGCGAGTAGCCGGAGTTAAAGATAGCGGCAGTTTTATGCCAGGGCATGGAGGTTTTTTGGATCGATTTGATTCCATCATCATTGCAGCACCGTGTATTTGGATAGTTTGTTATATCTTATATCGATAAACTAAGCGATGATTCCTGTTTTACTCGTTTCCATTTTAATCTTGATCTTATTAATCTCTTGGTTAAAGATTAATCCATTCATTGCATTCATCATTGTATCTATAGCTGCTGGTTTTATGTTGGGAATGCCAATAGAAAAGATTCCATTATCTATTCAGAAGGGAATCGGAGATACCATGGGCTCATTAATCTTAGTGATTATGTCGGGTGCTATGATTGGAAAACTTTTTGCTGAATCAGGTGCTGCACAACGCATCAGCATAGTCATGTTGAATTTTTTTGGGAAGAAGAATATCACATGGGCATTAATGTGTACTGGATTTTTATTAGGCATTCCTCTTTTTTATAATGTAGGTTTCGTTTTATTGGTTCCGTTGATATTTTCAATCGTTTATCAGGTTAAACT
>CAJBBV010000160.1 GCA_903951405.1 uncultured bacterium | reverse complement strand
CCAATAAGAAAAAAAGGATACCTGAAATCTCACCCATATGCGTGAGCAGTTTTTCGGTAACTACTTCATGTGCTGTTCCACTAAGTGCATAGAATGACCAACAGAGAACACCTGTTATCAATGCAGTAGAAGCTTTGTTCAGTCTAAGCTGATGTTCAAACGCTATGCAGAGGTAACCTAATATGAACGTGATGAGAATGGTCATGATTGAAATGTAAACTGGTTGTGAAGATACTGAATGGCGAGTTAATGCTTAGTAAGCAAATAGCTCCCCAGCATTTTTGGGACGAAGAGCTTCTAACCACCTAAAATTTCTCAACTCCCGTTTGTCTGCCGGAATTTTTTTGAATGGATAGGTTGTGCCGGTAACGGTATTGATCCAAGTGACGCGTTTGAGTTCTTTTTGAATGAACTTAAATGTAATGGCATCGGCTTGTGTATAGTCCATGCCTACATAGGCACTATCCTGATCTTGGAGATAGTAAAGGCTTTCTCCGTTTCCCTTTGCTCTAATCGCATCCAATGTTCCGTCTATAAAGGTCCCCGTCATGGTATTCCCTTTTAGCTGATTGTATAGTCCTGCCTGGGTTTCGTTGATTGAGAAGGCATTTTCATTGGCAAAAAACTGATCAACTTTTTTGTTTTTTGTTGTCAACAATAATGTATCGCCTGATACTTGACTGCCTTTGGTCCAAATGATGGGATCAACAAAAAAACGAAATACAGAATCGATGGTCGAGTAAAATAAGCTATCGCATTTTCCTTGAAGAGAGTCTGAATATATTTTCACATGATGAAACGCATTTACGTATCGCATGGTATCTGAGCGATCTGCTTTTTTGGAAGTGTCTCGGTTATGATAAGCAGAGTAAAGGCTGTCTGCTGCAATAAACAAAGAATCATTGTCTTGCTTTAAAATCATAACAGGGTGCTTGTACGACAAGATATCTTTCTTCTGATTATTGAAGACAGCAGCACCTGAGAGCATGGCTACACCTTCTGATGTATCAGTATAGATAACATTTCCTTCTGCGATGCCTTCGCCAGAAATTTTATCGTAATTAATTTTGTCGGCAATCACGAACTGCGTGCTGTCGTCCATAATTGGCCGATTGGTAAAGTTGGCTTTCCCTTTTTTAAGATCATAATAACCAGATCGAGTGCGTATTCTAGATTTCGCATCGCGGATGGTGGTGGCAGCAACAAAGCTGGCTACCTCGCTATTCACATTGTACAATAAGGTATCACTGGCTAGGGTATACTCTGGATCTACTAGCCTGACGTTTTTTTGAAAGTAAACATCTTTTGTGTCTGCGTAGTAATATCCTTCCTTGCTGGTAAGGACCGATTTGCCATTCACTACTTTTCCTCCTTCTAAGTACGTGCCTAGTTTAGCATTCAAATCGTATTCGAGGTTATCGGTTGTCAATACTCCTTTGCCATCGGTCATTTTTACTTTTGTTTTCAAATTGGCAATGCGGGTATCTCCTAGGTATTTGAGGTATTGTGAATAGATTTGCACGCTGTCTGCGTCGTTGATATGAATATTTCCAAACGCTTCAAATTGATTAAGCTCATTGTCTTGAATAGCACTGTCGCAATAAAACCTTGTATTGTTTTGCCTTAATTCCACATTGCCTATGAGTAGGTTTAAGTCTTTTGCAGAATCTTGTTTTATTCTTCGAAAGATGTCAGCTTTAATTACGTATACTATTTGTTTGCTGTTGCGGACCGGCACACTATCTTCTACTGCATTTTGTGCTTTACTACATAAGGACAACAGGATGCACAGTCCAGAAAAAATTATACGATTGAGCATAGCCATAGAGTAGATCATTTGTTCAATGAATCGGGCAATGCTGCGTTAAGTGGTCCAGTTTTGTCTTTCTTTCCAAAAACCGATATACTAACATAGCGTTTTGGATGCAAGCGAAGGTCTTGCAATAAAATATTCAAGCTATTGGCGGTTCGATTTAGATTGAGGTAAAGTTGTTCGTCTTTTGTAAGCTTACCCAAACTTCCTTTCCCTTCTTTTATTCCGGCTAAAATCGCATTCAAGTTTTGAGCTGCTGTAGAAAGTGAACCAATAGTTTCATTTAGATTAGCCGATGCGATATCTCGTGAAATTTTGGCGAGGTTATTAACCGTTGCCGTGATGGAGTCGTTGTTTTTAGTAAGGTTTTTGGTGAACCCATTGAGGTTATCAATGGAATTGGATAGGCTTCCTTTGCCTGGTTCAAGCATTGCGCTAAGGCGATTTGATGTGATGGCAAGTTCTTTTAGTACTTCACCGATATGTTGTTGCGCATTTTCATCAAATACATCTCCGATGCGTTTGATGGTTGAATCCAATGATGTCATGGTTCTATTTAAAATGCTGAGTGTAGGATCAAGTTTTTCGTTGATGATTTCCATGATTCCTTTACTGTTCATTCCTGCTAGGGTATCTCCATTTTGAAGATATTCTTTAGACTCTCCAAATGTAATGTCAATGCTAGCTGTACCAAGAGGGGAGGCTATTATTTTTGCATACGAATCTTTTGGGATATTGATTTCACGGATTGTATGAAATCCTACAACGATGTTGCTAATGCTTGCATTCATGGCATCTAATCCTTCAACAGCACCTACTTTTAGTCCATTTATTTTAACTGGATCAGACACATTGAGTCCTTCTGTTTTATTAAATGTAATGTACATGGTTGCTTTCTTCTGAAATACGTTTTTCCCTTTTAGAAAGTTGAAACCTAGGATCAACATGGTTATTGCAATGGCGGCCAAAGAACCAACTTTCGTTTCGTTTGAGATTTTCATTATATAATTTTATTTATCACTACTCTGCGATAGGTTTCGTGAAATCATTTTGAATGTAAAGGTTTCGCTTTCTAAAATTGAATTCATTTTTACTTATTGAATTGGACCATCAACTTGTTGTTTATACGTTATAATGGCATTGGCTATAGCCCTTGTCATTTCTTTTTGTCCATGCTCACTATTTAGGTATGCTTCTTCATCCTTGTTTGTAATGTATCCTGTTTCAATCAATACAGCAGGCATATTGGTTGCTTGCAATACCCAGATCCCTTTCCAGTTTCGTTGCAATACACCTAAGCTAGGTCTTCCAGTATTTACAAATTCATTTTCAATCATGGTTCCAAGTCGAACGGAATTCTTAAAGAATTTCTGTGTCCATAAGCGTGCTTTGATGATGGCTTCTGGACTTTGAGGATCCGGCACATCAATCACTTCAGCTTCTGATTCAAATCGATTATCATTCGCTAACCCTTCTGCTTTTTCATCTCCTCTGTCTGCCGCAAACACATACGTGGAAGATCCATGAACAGGGTTTTCTGCTTTAACATAGATAGGCTGGTTCTTGTAGAGTTTTTTTCTTTTTTTACCCTTACCCACATAATAGGCCACTTTTTTATGGCCCACAACGACCTTTCTATCTGGAGCTGCGTTAACGTGAATACATATAAACAAATCACCATTCTCGCGGTTGGCAATATTCGCTTTTTCAGTTGGAGAATGATAGATGTCTGTATTCCTCGTCATGACAATTCTAGTGGTTGGCAATTCTTGCCTGAGAAGGGTGTCAAGCCTTTGGGCTACTTCAAGAGTGATCTGGGCCTCTGTGGAATAGTCGCCTCTAGCCCCAACATCTTTTCCACCATGTCCGGCATCAATGATGATGGTTTTTATTCTAGGTCCTTTCTTAGCGGGTTGGCTAAAAAGGGGTGATGTAAGCAAAAAAGATGCTAAAACAGTGAGTATTAAAGAATGTACAGCTCTCATTATTCGTTTGTTCGTTTAAAATGAATACCTAGATGTTCAATCTTCACGATTTCTTACAACTTAAATTGATTATTTTTGCCTGCCAATATATATGCTGCAGACCCAAAGCAAATTTAGTTTAAAATATCTTTTTTTCTTGATTTTGTCTTCAGGGGTATATTGCTTTTTATCATACCCCGTATTAGCCAAACCAGGGAGAGATTGGCATAAGTCTACAATTCGTCATATCGACACCATTCCTGACGCGGCGGTTGACACGTCAAAACTTCCAAATAATACCGATACATCCTCCATTTCATCAATCAAACAAGATTCGCTTCGTGTTGATAGCTTACATGTGGATACAATAAACGTTCGATTGTCTAAAGACTCTCTGACCGACCCCATAACCCATTCGGCAGAGGATTCTATGGTATTGGATGTTGATGCCCGAAAGATTTTGCTTTATGGAAAATCTGAACTCAAGTATGGAGATGTTCAGTTGAATGCCCCGAAAATTGAATTTGACCAGGCCACTCAATTTGTGACAGCTAAGATGGGGAAAGATACAGCAGGTATTGTGACTGGAATGGCTAGGATGAAGCAAACTGAATCTGTTACGGTGAGTGATAGTATTTTGTTCAACCTCAAAAGCCAGAAAGGGCTTACCTATAGTTCATTTTTTCAGCAGGATGAGTTGTTTAATTATGCGGAAAAGGTGAAAAAAATTAACGCAGAAACCTTTTTTGCTTCCAAGGGGCGGTTTACTACCTGTAATTTGGATACCCCGCACTTTGCCTTTCGGTTTAGTAAGGCAAAATTCATCAATAAAAAGTTAGTGGTAACGGGTCCTGTTCATCCAGAGTTTGAAGGAGTTCCCTTGCCCGTTTATCTTCCTTTTGGCATTTTTCCGATGAAGAAGGGTAGGCAGTCAGGGATTTTACCCCCTCAGTTCACCGTAAACCAAGATTTTGGTATTGGATTAGAGGGCTTTGGATATTACAAGGTAGTTAGTGAGCTCTTGGATGCCAAAGTATGGTTTGATCTCTATTCATATGGAACATGGCGAGGAAATTTTCAGCCCAGTTATCGAAAGCGATATCGGTACAATGGTAATTTCAATTTGAGTTGGCAAGACACCAAATTTGCCTTTAAGGGTGATCCGGATTATACAAAAAATAAAAGCTTTTTTATTACGTGGGCACATACAATGGATAGTAAGGCAAGGCCTGGCGTTTCATTCAGTGCTAATGTAAATGCGGGAAGCAGTAAATACCTTTCCTTGGTGCCTAATGGGACTCTTACTGGACCAGGTTTTCAGGGACAAACGGGTGGGGGAAATTATTTACAGCCAGTCAACTTTACCAATCAGTTGAGCTCTTCCATTTCGTATCAAAAGAACTTCGTAGGAACGCCATTTAACATGTCGCTCAACTTGAACCATAATCAAAACACGGGCACAGGCTTAGTTAATTTGAATTTACCTGATATTGCTTTCATCATGAATACGATATACCCCTTTCAACCCAAAGAGTCGGTTGGAGCATCTAAGTGGTATGAAAAATTGGGTATTGGATATAGTGGAAACTACAAAGGAGAGATTTCATTTTATGATTCTGCCTTTCAATTTCAACAAGTGTTAGATACATTCCAATGGGGTGCTAGTCATGATATTCCTATTACGTTGTCGTTGCCTTCATTGGGTCCATTTCAAATTGCACCAAGCATGTCTTTTAAAGAGCGAGAATTTGCTCAACAGTTTTTTAGGACATGGAACCCTGTGACGGAGAAAGTAGATACGAGTATTCAAAAAGGGTTTTATTCAGCACGGGAAATGTCGTTTGGATTATCTTTTAGTACTGCCGTTTTTGGTAAATATCAATCAAAGAATACAGAAGCTAAGGTGCAAGCTATACGACACGTGATGCGGCCACAGTTCAGCATCAATTATAGACCTGATTTAGTTAAGAAATATTATTACCGGGAACAAGTAAATAAAGCGGGTAATACGTTGTTGTTCTCCACGTTGGATGGGGGAATATTTAGTCCATTTTCAGCTGGAGAGAACGGGGGTATGAGTTTTGGTTTGGATAATAATTTGGAAATGAAAGTCAAGTCTAAGAAAGACACAGGTGACGTAAAGTTGAAAAAAGTAAAACTACTAGATGGTTTTGGTATTTCTGGATCGTATAATATGCTAGCGGATTCATTCAAACTTTCATCGTTCAATATCTATGCGCGAAGCAATCTATTTGAAAAAATAAACATCACGGCAAACGCTACCATGGATCCATACAAGGTTGATCCTACCACTGGGTTTAGAACCAATCAATATGTGTGGGAGGGTGGTAAGTTCAATCCCGGAAAAATTGTTCGAGGTAACTTGAATATGTCGACCAGTTTGAAAAGTAGCAAGGGGGATGACAAGAAAAAGCAGTTGCAAAAAACAGGGGATGATGAGGAGGATAATTTGACCAATGATCAAATGCAACAGCAATTGGATTATATCCGAAGAAACCCCTCTGAGTTTACTGATTTCAGTGTTCCCTGGACACTTACGTTTTCCTATTCCTTGAGTTTTGCTAAGCTCTTGCAGCGAGATTATACCTATAAGACCCAGCTTACGTCAAGTTTTAATTTTAATGGTGATTTCAGTTTAACCAAGAAATGGAAATTTGGTGCCAATGGATTTTATGATATCAAGACAATGAAGCTTCAGTCACTTACTACCTTTATATCCCGCGACTTGCATTGTTGGCAGATGTCTATCAACGTTACCCCTGTTGGCCGCTATAAGTTTTTTAATATTACCATCAATCCAAAATCCGGATTGTTACGCGATCTAAAAATCAACCGCACCCGTTATTTCTACACCAACTAGTTTTATTGTATTTACTCACTACTTTCCACTCACATCTCACGTCTACTGTCTAACCTCTCACGTCTAACGTCTAACGTCCCACTCATTCTATCAATTTCACTCCACATCAACTCAAAAACATATTGTTTCATTTCGGTGTAGTGATTGAATTGTGTTGGTTCTACTGGGGGTAAAAATTTCATGTGTACTTTACCTGGCCAAAAGAAAAAAGCTTTATCTGAAGGAAGCATTTCTTTAGTGCCCTGAATGACTGCAGGTATAATGGCTTTGCCCGTTTCAAAAGAAAGCCTAAATGCTCCATCGTGAAATGATTTTAATGGATCATTGGTTTTGTTTCTAGTTCCTTCTGGATAGATGCACATATGCATTCCGTGGTCAAGTACCCACTTCATTTGTTGATAGCTTTCTTTCCTACTTGTTTCAGATTTTCGATCTAGTAAAATGGAGCCTCGTTTATAGATGATGCCGAACAAGGGGATTTTCGACATTTCAATT